>JBDGPJ010000027.1:0-5174 GCA_042219695.1 bacterium | reverse complement strand
TCCGGGTATCCGCTTCCATCGTATGCTTCGTGGTGGTGCAGTATTCCGTTGAGTATGTCATCGTCAAATATTCCGAACTGGATGATATTGGCGCCCCGCTCGGGGTGGGATTTAATTTGCTCGTATTCTTCGTCCGTAAGCTCATCGGGTTTGGTTAAAATTTGATCGCTAACACCGATTTTTCCAAGGTCATGCAACGTTCCCGAGTAGCGGAGTTTGGCACAAGTTTCTTGTTTGAGGCCGTATTCACGGCCTAACAGTGCCCCAAACTCACCGACTCTACGACTATGACCCTGAGTGTAAGGATCCTTTTCCTCCACCGCTTGAACCAGGGTTTCGATGGCTTCCTCGCTAAAAATCTGGTCCATGGTCGATAAAAGCTCGTTTCGTGACCGGATGATCGCCCCGATCTCATTGGCAGGTATATTTTTTTCAGAAACTAATTCCGGACGTTTTTCCTCCTCGAGGTTGTTCTTTTCAAGAATGAGTTCAATCGGGGAAAATACCCAGTAACGAAGAATCAATAAAAAACAGATCAGTATGACGGTGATCGTGCTCATGAATAATAGAACCGTTAATCGTGAGGAGAGCAGAACGTAATCGGTGACTTTTTCCTTCGACATTAACTCGGCCGGGGTAAGGTCGGCCGTGGGGGGGATTTGATTAAAGATATCGGAACGAATGCTGAGGATAAGCCATTCGGCTCCGTAATTAGTGAGGACCCAGACCACGGTTTCCATGAGCATAACCGTACAGACGGCCCCGATGAATAAGTAAAATGCAAGTGGTCTGTTATCGGACTGATTGTTGTAAATGACGTTTTCCTGCTTTCCGGACATTGGTATAAAAATTGGAAATTATTCACATGACGGATATCTTTGCTTCAGTATATTGCATGAAATAACACGGTGAATTTCAATCTGAATACGCTTCAAACCGTGGAAATTTATGTTCCTCGATTACAATACCATGCTTGATGATCAATGGACGGTAAACTCATGTATTGATACATTGATCCTACCATGAAAGAGAAAGTTTGATCGACCGTAAATTATCTGTGTAGATTGATTTGCTTTGTATGAGAGGTACGTTTTCATGGATCGATTGACCTTGTTGATCATCAATTTTTTAGTATTTCATACTTGCTGGCTTGCCAACGCCTTTGGTGCAGCACATGATATAACATTGTTGGGTCCGGCTTTTATCCTTCCCGGGATTGTCCTTCATTTACTGCTCATTGACGACCTGTCTCGTGAAGCAGTACTCATTGTTGGTGTGGCAACGGTGGGTTACGTGATTGATGCATTACACCTGCAAGCAGGCGTACTCAATTTTAAGTCGGGACAAATGTTTTATGTGTTTCCTCCCGTTTGGATGTTTTTTCAATGGATGATTTTTGCCACGCTGTTTCGACTTTCCCTCGACTGGTTGAAGGGTCGTTACTGGGCTGCCTCCATTCTGGGAGCTGTCGGAGGTCCGTTTTCTTACTGGGCCGCGGCTCAGTTAGATGCCATTATGATAAAATCGTTGGGATATAGTCTTACCGTAATGGCTGTTTCCTGGGCTCTGCTGATGCCGGCTTTTATCTGGTATGCTCACCGGGGAAGCGAGAACAGTCAGATTCCATCAACCGTTGTAAATAAAGAAGCGGTATAATCATTGAAAAAGTACACGCTTATCATTCTCGTATTATTTGTTGGCGCTTTTCTTGGAGGTTGTAGTGGCATGAATGTACAAAATCATAAGGGGGTTAAACCCCACTTTGAGCCCCTGAAATATTTTGACGGAGAAATCAAAGCCTGGGGAACGTTCGAGGGAAGGTGGGGTGAAGTTAAGCGCCAGTTTTCCGCCCGTTTCAAGGGGGAACGAACCGGAGATACATTACAGTTAGAAGAGGTTATTGAATACAAGAATGGTGACACGGAAACTCGTTCCTGGACCATTACAAAAACATCCCCCCATGAATACGAATTTTTCTCCGAACAAATACAGTCTCCTCCCGCACAAGCTAACGTGTACGGAAACGCAATGAACATGAATTATGTTTTGACGGTGGATACTGGCGAGGGAAGTAAGTGGGCTTTACGGTTTGATGACTGGATGTTTTTGCAGGATAAAAAGACGTTGATCAATCGAGCGACCGTTTCCTATTACGGTTTTACCGTTGGGAACGTACATTTATTTTACAGAAAAATGATATGATGTTCGTTGGAGAGAAAAGTTACAGGTAAGGGGAAAGAAGGCGAAAGCTGTTGTCCCGGAAACGGGTAACGAGATTTCGTTTGTTAAGTTCCTCCCTCGTTAGGCGTTTGCCATGTTGTTTTTTAGCTTCAAAATGTTCGTTTAGTTGATTGGCAAGAGACGGGCTATAACACTCGACGTTGAATTCAAAGTTAAGCTTCAGACTTCGAGGATCCCAGTTAGCCGATCCGAGAAAGCTCCAGCAGTTATCGACCATCATAAGCTTGGAATGGTCAAACGGAGTAGGTGTACGATAAATTTTGACGCCGGAATTGTGTAATTCCTCGAGATGGGCGTTGGAAGCCCACTGGACCATGTGTAATTCACAATGTTCGGGAATCACGACCTCGGTGCTGATTCCGGCCATCGACGCTAATCGGAGAGCGGTGGAAAGCTCGGAGTCCGGTAAAAAATAAGGAGTAACGATTCGGATCGATGATTGGGCGTTGACGATCGCCCCCAGCATCGTGTATCGAATTCGATCGTCTTCTTCGTCCGGTCCGTCCGCAACTCCCCGGGCAAGAACATCTCCTTCTCTTAGTGGCTCTCTGAACCACGGATCCCCGGACAGGTATTCATTTGTACAGAATGCCCAATCCTCGACGAACGATTTCTGTAATTGAGTGACGATTGGGCCAATGAGCTTAAAGTGGAGATCTCGAGTAGGTATTTTTTGATCATCATCGATCAGGTTTTCCTGGGTGATATTCATTCCTCCCGTGAATCCAATTTCCCCGTCCACGACGAGTATCTTTCGATGGTTTCGCAGGTTGTAGTACTGTGCGTGCCAGGGAAGAAGCGATTTCATAAATCGGTCCGATGGAATGTTTTCCGATTGTAATCGTCGTAGTATTGTCGGGAAACTGTATTTGGCCCCGATATCATCGACGAGTACTCGTACTTGAACGCCTCTCTCTCGTGCACGTTTAAGTGCCTTCACGAATCGTTCCCCGGCACGATCGCGGTCAAATATATAAACACACAACGTCACGGAATGTTCGGCCTGGTTGATGGCATCGATCATCGACGAATAGGACTCTTCACCGGTTTTATAAGGCTTGACGAAATTGTTCCCGACGAGTGGTAGTTCGGTGAGTTCGTTAACTAAATGTCGTAGCGGTTTGAGGTGGTCGACAGTTGATTGAATTTCGTTGCCGATCGATTCTACATGGTCTCTATTACTATGTTTGGGATTGGGACTACCCCAGGCGTCCTCGAATTTTCCCCGGGCTTTCCTGCGAATTCGGTTGATACCGAACATGAAGTATAGGATGGCTCCAATTCCCGGTGAAAACCACGTCAAACCCAGCCAACCGATGGCGGCACGTGTATCCCTTTTGTTCATAATAATGTGGTAAGTAGCAATGGAGTTCACCAAAAATAATAATCCGGGTGCTACCCACTGCCACCACTTGTGGATCATTTGTAGTATGACGGAGTCAAACATGAGTTCTATCCTTTATAAAAGTGCTGGGATGTCGCAACAGGGCGCATATAAATCCATTGTAGCGATCAAGTACGGTAATAAATAGTTGATTGCGCCTGGTTCGAATACTCCAGTAACGTGCCCCGATTTGTTCCCGCGAATAATCCCGGTTCTGACCGGAATTTAAATCACTGTTATTTGCCATGTACGAGGACTTCACCGGGAGCCGGGGCAAACACCCCTGTGCCCGGCCCGTCTGATACAGCGTGCCTGTTATTAAGAGGCTATACATCAAACCGGCATTAGCGCTTGGTAAACGTTCATCACCGTCAATTCAAATACCTTGTAGCCAAGACATGTTTTTAAGAAATACAGGTAATCGGCCGGGCTCAACCAACTATTCTTGGAATGACGAGACTTTCGCGGGAATGGTTGACCAAAATTAAGATTAATTCAGGTTAGGAATTTTGGCTATAGGTTACCGTATCAGGGTAGAAAGTGCCTTTGGAATTGGATTAACAATTTTACCGGAATATTTGTTTAAAGTATGGCTATAGTTTGACTTTAATCATGACGCTTTGAATTGTCCTGAATAGGTTTTTACATAAAGACAGCAGGTGAGTTTTAATCGGTTTATTAATTATATATACAGTACAACTGTATGTTTTATTCACACAATTTGGCGGCTGGCTAATTTAGCTAATAATAGTACGTTCACGCACTATTATTAGCTGTCTATTGGATAGTATGTTCTGGACAAAACCACTGTTGTAAATAGGTAGGGTTGGAACTATGGAACTCATTGAGGACGGCAATTCACGGTAAAGAATCCGGGTTTTTTAATTAGGTAGTGATATAAACCTTGAATCAGTGACAGGTTTTTTTGACCACCAGCTCAGATGGAGGAATGGTTGTCGACTGATTGTACTTCCACCATTGAGTTGAGAACGTGTTAAAATCGTATTAAGTCGCCTGATACTTCTTAGCATATCGTCCTACCAAAAATCCCAGTCCGGTGACAAAGAGAAGTGTTAATAACCCGTGAAGCATATCGTCAAAGGGCGGTTGTAAGCCCTTGACTTGGACGGATTTTATCGAGGTGCCGATCCAGTCCCCTTTACCCGGGATGAGACGGTGTTTGGGTGGAACTTCTTGATCGTTATTACCGGTGATCCGGGCGTTAAACTCTTTCATTCGATGTTGACTAAATACGGCGTACTCACCGGCTTCACCGATCTTCAACCCAAACGAGGTTGGTGCTTGTTTTAAACCTAAGGAATAACAGGTTTTGCCGGGAGTAATTGTGTCCTTTCCGGAGGTTTTCTTACATTCGCCACTGATAAGTTCCTTCACCTCGTGTAAATACCGTTTTTCCTCGGGAACTACTACCAGTTTCATAACCGGGTCCGGTCCCTCATCGAATTTTAGGGAGTAAGTTCCCGAGCTTAATTGGTAGTTGTTTTCCTGTTCCCAGTTGACTTCGGAGGCCGGCAGTTCCTCCGCGTCA
>JBDGPJ010000269.1:0-5742 GCA_042219695.1 bacterium | reverse complement strand
CAGGCCCAAAGGGCCTGAATTAACGCTGTTAACCGATACCCCCAGGTGGATTTATTTCTATCCAGTCTTCTGAGTATATTCAATCCACTGCTCCCTTAAACGTGTTTTTTAAGTTCCTGATCGAAAGTAAGCAGAGGTACTTCAAGTGCTCTGGAAAGATGAAGGTAGCTTGCATCGTACGTTGTTAATGATTTGTCGAGAGCAAGCGATAGAACCGATTGAAAATCCACATGAACGAATTGAAGTTCTTCCAGGTGGAACAATTGATCGAAGTTACTTCGGATGTTTTCTTCCTGTTCTGGATTCTGTAGGGTTTTAATTAAAGCTACATTTGACAGTTCATAGGTGAGCAACTCAGGAGCAAACAAACGTGATTCGTCCATCATTTCAAACGCTTCATCACGTCGGGGCTCCCCAAATAACCAGGCCGCCATTACAGAAGCATCTACGATCTTAGTGTTCATCACGTAACGATCGAATGATCCGGGCGGAATTTCCCTCCGTTCGTAAATCGCTCTGTTTGAGCCGCCGGTTAACCTCATCCAGGGACAACGATGACGGTTTGACCGTTTCCTCCAGGATCGTCTTAAGCTCCCCCTGGAGTGACCGGTTATTTCTCTCGGCTCTCTTCCGTAATAACTCCGCGATTTCCTCTGGAACATTCTTAATAGAAAGGTCAACCATAATATCAGTTCTCCTATTTTGTTCCATATCAGTACCAATATAGAACAAAGGAGATTCAGAGGTCAAGGCCCTAGTTTCGGAAAGGAGGTTGAAATTTGAGATACTACCGTGTGGACGCCAAAATTTTCAGGCATTGAAAATTAGCTTCAACTGTAAAATCAAATCCAAAGAAGATTTTTTGGGATTGAAAGCGAAAAACTTTCAACTTTCAACCTCCGACCCTATTAAAGAGGTCCGCGAGGTCGTGCTCTACCACCACGAACGCTGGGACGGACAGGGCTACCCCGAGGGCTTAAAGGGAGAGGAAATTCCGATGCTCGCCCGTATTACTTGTGTCGTGGACGCCTACGACGTCATGATGCACGGACGCCCCTACAAGGTACCGATGGACATGAAGGAGTCCGTGGCGGAACTGCTCCAATGTGCCGGCGGACAGTTCGACCCCAACCTGGTCGACGTCTTCCTGGACACCCTGCCCTCCTCCCCCGTCAAACAGGCCCGCCAGCTGGTGGGGTAATTACGACCGACCATTCATTCGGGGTTCTCCCTGGCACAATTAGAGGGCATCATACACACGAAAGGGGGGCCGGGTTCCCCCCCCGAGTACGGTCTCCAATTCACTTTGTTTCTTCACGGACCCGGTATACTTGCTCAAGGGTTCCGTCACGAAACCGGATCCTGCGCGTAACCCGGTAGCTGGGACAGCAGTTGGGGTCGCCTTTTTCGAGGTCGGCGTAGGATTCCGTAATACGATCGCCCGACAACGACACCGAACCATGATAAAGACTGCCTGAGTCCCCCCAGTTATCTCGCACGTACACGAAATCGTAACCATCGTTCGCCGGGCCAATCACCCAGTAGGGTAAATATCCACCCGACCCCTGCTTTGTGCCCCGAATTACCACGGCTCGTTGGGGGTTATTGTAGTTGATGGTTCCAAGCAGGAAGTTCGATCGTTTCCTATCGACCGAGGACGCCGTTAACGGTTCCTCGGTGAACGAAAATTGATTCCGGGGAGGATTGGAACCCTCGAATATATTGACGTGGAGTCGATGGGTGTAAAGAGTGGAAGTGTCGGACCGGCTCGACGTGCTCACGACGACCGCATCGGGCTGGTTGTCACAATCCATGTTGACCGTCTCATTCTGCAATACGGTGTGACTGTCCGGAAGTGAATCCAGAATCGGGTTTGCCGTGGCAAATTCCGGACAGGTCATTTGTCCGTCAGAGGAGTCCCCGTCACCACCATTCCAGCCACAGGACGTTACCAACAAAACAACGGAAACGACAAATAATTGGCCTACAGTACGCAAGGACCTAAAAAAACCAGATAACCAGATAGGAATTTTAATTTGAGGCGTTTCCATTGTGAGTGTATGGTAGGCGGGATCTGACGTCACAACAACCTTTCTTACTTCCAATACGCCATAATCCCCCGCTTCCTTTACGTTCATTTCCCTTTGTTCTATCTTAAGTTCTTTTCTTCACTTGAACTGGGATACTCGAAACGCAGAAATCCCGGAAACGGGTTGGGGAGTGAAAAACAATCAGCCCTCGTCGATCTCTCTCCAGGGAAATCAAGTTCCGTGTTCAAAGTTGTTGGTTGTGAGTTCGATAAACTCGAAACCCGAAACTCATAACCCACAACTGGTAAGTGGGCCGCGTGGTGGGTAGTTCCCCGAGGAATAACCGTCCATGTCCTGCAGGATCCGCTGGATGTCGGTCTGTTTTTCGGCGACCTCGTTTATAGCTATCAGCATTCAGCCGTCAGGGCTTAGCTTCAAATCGGAAAATTCACCGTGAACAATCCCCGATAATCCCTTATAGTTTGATTGAGGTGGTAGTATGGATTGGAAAGATCGCATTACCATTAATCCCGATCAGTGTGGTGGCCGACCCTGTGTTCGGGGAATGCGTATTCGTGTCAAAGATGTACTTGACCTTTATGCTTCCGGGTTAAGCTCCGAGGAAATCCTTGAAGAAATGCCCGATCTTGAATCGGATGATCTTGTAGCTTGTCTCAAATATGCGTCCGAAAAACTTGATCATCCTGTGATTGCAGCTTGATATTTTGGCTGGACGCTCAGATTTCTCCTTATTTGGCCGATTGGATTTCCAAAGAGTTCGACGTTGAATGTGTCCCGATCCGAGATATCAATCTACGAGACGCCATGGATAATGAGATCTTTGAACAAGCTTATAAAGAAGACGTAATAGTCATTACCAAGGACTCCGACTTCGTGCATCTCGCTGAACAAAAAGAACACGGGCCTCCCATTATCTGGTTAACAATGGGAAATACCTCTAATAAAGCCCTTCGCGAATACTTCTCAGAAACATTTCCTACCGTTCTTCAATGGCTACGTGAAGGAGAAGGCCTCATTGAAATGACGGAAGAGTCTACAGTCGAGGAAGTCGATCCATAGGATTATAGTATTTTTGTACACGTTCTCGTTGAGGTGTTCGGAGAGTTCAAGCGATCGTTTCTGATGACAAGACGGGCAAAACCCCCGCTGTTTGCAGGAGAACGTCACGACCATCTCTCGTTCGCAGTCCGGGCAACGAAGCCGGGCAAACCCTTCTTCAATGTTAAGCGACATGTAAAACTCCCCAAAAAGCGACAATAAGCGTCCCCAAAAAACGACAATAACATTCCCCAGATAACGACAACAATTTTCCCCACCCGGGGATATTGCGGGACCCCTTTCAGCGATAGTATCTGAGGGAAACCTCAATCTTATCGTTGAAAGGAGCGATTTTGTTGCTGGGAGATGATGATGTCGTGGACATTCAGTATCTGAAGAAACAAGGTTTGAACATCAGTCAGATTGCGGAGAAGTTGGACCTGGCTCGAAAGACCGTTCGAAAGTATCTGGAGGACCCGGACGCCGCCGAAGGAAATTCACGTTCCTCGATTCTGGATCCGTATAAGGAGTACATTCAGAAGCGACTCAAATGGGGACGGAGGTTGAAAGTTGAAAGTTGAAAGTTTTTCCGACTCTGATTCATCCATTAAATATCCAACTTACGTACCCGTTCCTAAGAAGGACCGATGAGGGAAGTTTTTGAGCTCTGGACCCGACTATAATTCATATCCGAGGTCCTCGAGTGTCGAACCGACTTCATCGTGGATTCGTTGCTGTTCTTGTTCGGTGAGAACTTCCCTCCATTTCCCGATACTGCTGGTTCGATACTGTTTTTGGGCAAACTCCATCATGGGATCCACGTCGGGGAACTCAAGAAATTCGGCCAGGTCCGGAAGAACCTCCTCCGGTGATTTCATCAGGGTCTCGTAGCGAAGTTCGAAGTAGCGATCCTCCGGAAGTTCTCGACCGTCTTCGCGGGCCTTGTTCACCGCGACTTCCCACTGTAAAGCACACACTTCCAGGAGCGGTTTATTCTGTACCATGTCGGCGAGTTCGGGGACCTTTATTCCCCAGTAGTCCACGCGATCGCTTCCCGTGAACAGTCGCTTGAGAAACTTCCCCCCCAGCCGGAACATGTAGAACACGATGGTAGTCGGGGACAGCTCCCATCCCTTTGAAGTCACGTAATACTTCCAGTCGATGGGGTGTTTCCACATTTCGCGGGTGGACCGAATACAGTCGCGTCCGTCCCGAATAATATGAATGAACTTCGTGTCCTGGTAAATTTCGGAGATATAGGGAATGCGCAAACTGTGGTTAACGTTCTTTTCAATGAACTGTATGTCACCGCCCATGCGCTTCTCGAATTCGCTTCGAACGTGTCGCTCGATATCATCGGTCAAAGATTCGGGTGGAAAGGCATCGTGAGGGGCGTCCTCCTGGCCATAACTCCAGATCTCGTCGTCGAGGGGATAATTCGTCGTGGTGAAACCGGGATGGGCTTCCAGGGTATCCCGCAGGATTTTCGTCCCCGAACGGGCCGCTCCCAACTCAAAGTACGGAATATTTCCCATTGTTGTTTCCCTACTCCCCTGACTTATTCAGAAGTTGCTGAATCGACGTAAGTTCAATATCGTGTTTTCGCAACGTTTCCTTAAACTGGTCGGAACACAGCCAGTCGAGCATAGCAACGAACTCCCGATCCTTGTCGTATCCTTCCGGTCCCGTTAACTTCCGGGTGGCCACGTGTACTCCCCATTCAACCGTCTGTCCTTTAATCAACTGCATGAAACGGTCGCGGTCGGACTGTGTCCTGACACCCTGCCACAACACCCCACCAAACGAATCGTTCGTACGAGGGGACTTGCCACGTAAAGAACGCTTATTCCACCACGTTAACCCTTTAATTCCAAGTAACGGTACAACCGTCTGTTTCCACCAACCCGGTAACAAAATCTCATTCACGGTTCGTATAAACCCGATATCGTACTCGTCACATAGTTCCATGAACATCCGGAACAGCCCCGGAAGCATATGCAGATGCTCGTGTGAATTCAGGTGGTTCACGTTTAGGTTCGAAGAGAGAATTTTCTTACACTGGGCACGTAGTTCACGTCGAATATGATCTCGGCGGATACGTCCCAGCAAGTATCCTTCCACAAATTGAGGAAAATGATCCGGCATGGTTCCCTGATCATCAACCAGTGACTCCACGTCCCCCGGTTCGGAAACCGGCTCCCGGTTGGTAAAGCAGGCGTGCAGTCCGACGTCGACGTCCAGATCACGAGCAATGTCCACGGCATCCGAATAGTGGGACTCGGTCGCCATTAAGGACGCACTACTGATAACCCCCTGTTCAACCCCGCGTGCTACGGCCTCGTTGACGGCGGGGTGAAGCCCGAAGTCATCGGCATTAACAATTAACTGGCCGTCGGTAAACATAAATTCGAGTAATCAGTTCTCGTATTGTGAACGGGGCACTCCCCATCCGTATTCCCAGTTCATGTAGAAAGCAAACACAATCACGTCGTAGACGTTCTGGCTGATCTTCTTAATCATGAAATTGCGGGCGGAACGTTTCTCCTCCACGTCCGCCGATCGTTCACGAATCGGGATCCCCTCTTTTTGACAGCGGACGACCAATTCCGTTTCAAACATCCCACGTTCAAACACACACTTGTCCAAAATATGT
>JBDGPJ010000268.1:1348-3931 GCA_042219695.1 bacterium | reverse complement strand
CTTGGTTAGAAAACCAAATGGCTCGGTTTCCTCGGCTTGCTGTACGGTCTCCGGGTCGGAGTGGGCGGTCAAGTAGACAATGGGGATGGAGTATTCGTCAAAGATTCGTTGAGCCGTCTCCGTACCGTCCAATTCTCCCCCGAGACGAATGTCCATAAGTACCAGGTCGGGTTTCTCCGCGTCCACAATTTCGAGGGCTCCCTCCCCCGTTGGCACGGTGTCTATCACTTCGTACCCGTTTTTCTCGATGAGGTTCTCTAAGTTTTTGGCAACAATACCCTCGTCCTCGACAACCAGCACGGACTGTTCAACCACGACGGCGCTCCTCCAGGTTGGATTCTCTCTATGTCGGATTGATCGGATCGATTATATCAAAAAAATCAACCCTCGTAGGTTGGCTTGGTGGAACCCCTGTAGCTAATTTTCATTGAAGGGGGCATAAGAGAATTGTGTCTTGGGTAAACGACTTCATACGAATTGGAGTTCCCTGAACGGACCGTGTTCCTATTCAGATTTACTCGGAGGCTCGCTTACGGCTGAATGCTAAACAATTTGCAGCTCTCAGCACTCGGCTTTCAACGGTCAGCCTGAAACAATGAACGACCCTAAACGAGCCTTTTCCTGGTGTTTTTGTTGTTTTAGCTGATCGCTGACCGCTGAACGCTGAACGCTAAACAACACGAATGGTTTCAACTGTGCAGTTAAGCGGGCTGGCAAGCTTTTTCCGATAAATGATTTCCATCGAGGAAATCGCAGAATACATCCTGCACCCATCTCGTAAACATCTCACCGCCGATATCGAGATCCCCCCCGGTTTCTTCGTCGAGAACGATTGTTATGATCCGCTCGAGATCGTCACGATTAATCGGCTTCAGAATTAGACCCTCCGCGCCGGACTTACGGGCCCGACTCACCGTTTGTTCATCACCGTACGCCGTCAGATACACCACCGGTACGTCGGACTGCTCCACGATACGTTCCGTGGCCTCAATCCCATCCACGGTTCCGTTTAAATTAATGTCCATTAATACAAGGTCCGGTTCGCTATTCTTGACTTCATCAATAGCCTCATCCGAATTATCCGTCACGAACGGAACGCGATTCCCCAATTTCTCGAGGTAACCCTTTATCTGTTTCGCGGTTATTCCTTCGTCTTCCACCACGTAAATATCGTGTGTTGTCATCTTGAGACGACCTCCTTTACGGTCAAAACACATTCAAAATAATCCACTTCGTACATTACGATCCGGCAAATAGCCACGGATCACGTACCAACTCCCGTTCAAACACAAAGACGCTACAGTGGTTTACGCCAATGGGATCCATCCATGGTTTAAAAACCGTGAAATGTTTTTAGGGAGTTAAAGATCCTATGGAAAAAGTAAGTTAAACAATGAATTCATTTCGAAGATACCAATTTCTACATATCGTCTAAAACGTTACAACCTTACATTCTATTTTCTAATTTTAGCCAAAAAATATAAAACCATATTATTATAGTTTTCACGGTCACCATGTCAAATGATTTAAAAAATTACTTCTATTGCATGTAATAGTCTCCGTAACCTTTTTTATGACTTTCCGGCCTCCGCCGAAAACCTACCCCGGCTGGAACTGGTGTTTTTCTAAATTATTGACGGTGATCCTTTGGACAGTTGATTCAGGGGAGTACAACCATTACGGATAATATAGGACTGGATTTATGAACGATCAGCGGTCAACAAAACCATTTAACCTACGTTCTCCCCCTCGAACGTGACACGAACCGTAGTCCACTCACCACGATCAATTTCCAGCTCTCCCCGGAGGTTTCCCTCGACCAGCGCGGTGATCAACTGAAATCCCAGGCTGTCGGTATCACCGGGATCAAATCCTTCCGGGAACCCTCTCCCGTTGTCACTCACGGCCAGAGTGTATTCACCGTTTTCACTAAAAAACTCAATTTTGATCGTACCGGATTCTCCCGTGGAAAAACCGTGTTGTAAGGAGTTCGTGAACAGTTCCGTGAGGAGCAGACCACAGGGAATCGCCGTGTCCAGATCGACCTCACAGTCGTCCACCTCGAGCTGAAAATCGAGTTCACCCACTTCGTCACCGTATGTACGATACAAATGATCGATTAATTCGTCCGTGTATTCATCAAATCGAATGGCATCCAGTTGATCGGACCGGTACAACATCTCGTGGGTCATCGACATCGACTGAATGCGGTTGAGGCTGTTCTCGAGCTTCTCGTTTACCTCCGGCACGTCGATCTGGTTGGACTGAAGACGAAGCATCGAGGAGATCACCTGCATGTTGTTCTTGACCCGGTGGTGTACCTCCTTGAGTAAGGTGTCCTTCTCCTTGAGTGCCTCCTCGAGTTTCCGTTGAGTTCGTTTTAGCTCCGTGACATCACGGACCGTTCCCACGTGTCGAACAATGGTTCCCTCGTCGTTTTCAATCGGAATCCCGTCCACGATCACCCAGCGCTGGAAATCCTCCCCTTCATTCACACGGAACTCCACCGTGATCTCTTCCCCCTGATTCATCCGCTCGAGGTTCTCCTCCACGCGTGGTCGATCCTCGGGATGAATTCCCTCG
>JBDGPJ010000268.1:0-1338 GCA_042219695.1 bacterium | reverse complement strand
TGGGATCCTCATGGAGTTGCTCACGGGAACGCCCCCAAATTTCCTCGTACTGTGAATTCACGTAGAGCAGTTCCGACCAGTCGCCCGAAAACATGTATATTATTTCGTCGATGTTCTCGGCCATCTGTCGAAACCGGCGTTCACTCTCCTGCAACGATTTTTCGGCCTCTTTTCGCTGAGTTATGTCACGAATAATCGCGGTGAATCGGTAAGACTTTTCCCCGGGGCTTTCCCCGAGATCGCTTAGCGATAATTCAATGGGAAAAGTTTCACCGTTGCGGTGCAATCCTTTAAGCTCAACCGTCTCTCCCAATATCGATTCTTCCCCTGTTTGAAGGTACTTCTTGAAGCTCGCACGGTGATCTTCTCGATAATCCTCGGGCATAATTTTCGTTACCGGTTCACCGAGTATCTCATCTTCCGGATATCCAAATATTTCTTCGGCCGTTTCGTTCCAAAGCGTGATTTCTCCCCGATCGTTGGTGGAAATCACTGCATTCGGTGCCGTCCGCACCAGCTGTCTGAACCGCTTTTCACTTTCCTTGAGTTTTTCTCGAGCTTCGTGCCTCTCGGTAATGTCCCTCCCCTCGGTAAAAATATACCGAACGTTTCCGTCCTCGTCGGTAACCGGATTAAACACTTCCTCCCCGTATCGTTTTTCTTCATTGGCGATAAAAAACGGTGTTTCCAGGGCTTGGCGTATATCTTTCTGCACCTCCGGATCCGGGTCCCAGACCGGGGTTTCCCAGAACGGGGTTCCAATCAGTTCACCCTCCTCACAATCAAGTACCTCCAGGGAAGGCCGATTGATCTCCAGGAGCGTACCGTCGGGTTCCAGAATAGCCCGAAACGACATCGGAGATTCGAAAAACGTACGGATCCGGCGCTGTGATTGTTTTTGTTCCGTAATGTCCTGGATAAATCCAAGGACTTTTGTCACGTTCCCCGAATCATCCAGGTACGGGGTCCCCTCCGCCCGGCACCAGCGGTACGAATCACCGTCCTTCACCCGAAACTCGCACTGGAATGTTTCGTACTCCCCGGGCGTCTCCGCATTGATAATGTGCTTGTTTATTTCCCGCTTTACGGTGGGGAGATCGTCCGGATGAATCTCGGATTCCCACGTGAACGGATCCTCGTAAAACTCCTCGACCGGCTTATGAAACCATTCCTCGGTCAGGGGACTGAGGTACTCAAATTCTTCAAACTCGGGGTCCGTAATCCAGAACACCTGGTCGAGGTTTTCAGCGAGGTTCCGAAACCGCCGCTCACTTCGACGCAGTTCCCGTTCGCGACGTTTTCGCTCGGTGATATCGCGCACCAGCGAAATAACAAATG
>JBDGPJ010000267.1:0-4581 GCA_042219695.1 bacterium | reverse complement strand
AGGAATTTATAGGGATAGAGCTCGAAATCATACACGTCGTCCACCAAGGAGTCTACAAAATCCACCTGTCGGAATTCCTGCGCGGAAATATTCATGGACCATGAAACCCCATCGAGTTTGTTGGGCACGGAAGTGACGTGCTTGAGGAGTTCCCGACGTACCCACTGGCTGATCGGAATAATTTGTCCGTTCATTTCGGCCAGTGCCATAAAGTCATCCGGTTTTAATAGGCCCCTTTGGGGATGTTCCCACCGCAATAGTGCTTCCAATCCCTGTATTTGACCATTCTTGGAAACTTCGGGTAGATACACCAACTTGAATTGGTTTTCTCGAATAGCTTGTTCAATATCCGACTTAAGGGAACGGTCCACGGTGTTACTGATTTCGAGTCCTTCACGATAGAGCTGATAAGCATTTTTACCTTGTTCCTTGGCACGGTACATGGCGGCGTCCGCCTTTTGTATAAGTTCAGTCGACTTTTCGGCGTGCTTGGGGAACAATGCCACCCCCATGCTGACCTGGACGGACAACTTGTTTTCCTCGACTTCAATCGGCTGTCGCAATACTCCAAAAATATTCCGCAAGACGGTACGTACCGAGTTCTTGTCCTGGATATTGGTCAACAGTAAAGCAAATTCATCTCCCCCTATACGACCCACCGTATCGCTTTCACGAAGCAGGGATCGGAACCGCTCGGATACTTCCACCAAGACTCCGTCTCCCACGTCGTGACCGAGCGTGTCGTTAATCTGTTTAAAATTGTCGAGGTCGAGGAAAACGACGGCCAGTTGATTTTGGTTCCGACGCGCGAGGGCCAACGCCTGTTCCAGGCGTTCCATGAAAAACTTACGGTTAGGTAAGTTTGTCAGTGAATCGTAATGAGCTTGACGGGAAATAGTTTCATCCATTGGGTTTGGCGCGGACCGCGGGAGCAAAAAGAGACCGAAGTAGGGACCCTGTTCGGAATCACCAAAACGTGTTGTGCGGATATGTACGTTCAATTCACGGTTGTCCACGTTATAAATGGAGTCATCAAACGTCTGTTGCCAATCGTCGATCGATTCAGATTGGGTGAGTAATTCAGCTTGGGTGTTTTCACCGGCAAGCATGGTTAGTGGTTCGCCGAGAATTTTTGAAGACGTATATCCCGTTTTATCGACGAATTTTCGGTTCACATAGCAGATTCGCGGACCGGTATCGGTGGATTCCAGCAGGATAACCATTTCATACGACTCATCGAGCAAATGTTGGTATACATTGGGAGATGACGGGAAAGGGCTCGTTGATGGGGACTCCTGATGATTCGAATTCGCGTATTCTTTGGAAAACGGTTGTGTTTGTCTGAAGGAGTTCATTTATTAAACACCGCCGCTGGTTACACTGTTGGATTTTTCACTGTGTGTTAAAATCTTTTTACGGAACCCGGTCATGTTTTTTTCAGTTTGTTTCACTGTGAACCCGTGCCTGTCCACTGCAACACCGTTATACGACTGCCATGTAACGAATACAAGAAATGACCGAATTTCGACTAACCTATTAAAAAAGCAAGTTTAATTCCCGAACGAATCGATGTTCCCAGGAGGGGGACATCGTTAGGGACGGGGAAAATTACAGGGAGGTTTTTTTGACATGTTACCGATTCAAGCTTCGTCTCAGGCCCGTACTGCCGTTTCCGGAAAAGTGGGGGACAGCCGTGAGTCCCATGAAACTGAGGAAGAGGCAAATGCAGGTACGGATTCGGAAGGTACACGGGCCTCCGGGTCTTCCGAATCCTCGTCCGAAGCATCCACGCAAGCTCCTTCCAGTTCGTCTTCCGATTTATCCGACAATCAATCAAAATCTATTCCCGAACAGGCGCGTGAATTAGGTGATTCGGATTCCGTGCGTAAGGATGCCCCTGGTTTAGCTCGGGATGCTGTGTCCAATGCGGATGACACGGCGAAAGACGTTCTTGAGTTCCTCCGGGGCGACGGAGAATCCGCCGAAGTAGCTGGTAAAGCAACGGCGGACGTAGAATCCGGAGAAGACAGCGATTCATCGGAGGAAACACAGGATTCCACGTCGGAAGAAAAAAGTTCCGATTCCACGGAATCGTCCGATGACTCCACTAAGTCCTCCGACGATACTTCGAGTTCCGACTCCACCGATTCTTCTTCGGATAGTGGGGATACTTCGGGGGATTCCAGTTCGGATTCGTCCACGGGGGACGATGACAAGACCTATTGGGAACTCCAATCTCAGTTTGATCCGAAGTTATACGGTCTGGATCCTTCGGAGTTGGATAACGGGGAACTTAACGAAAATGAAACTGAACAGGTCCGAAAACGGGCCAGCGTGGTTCCCAACGGGGTAAGTGGAGAAGGAAGTTTTATCTACCAGGATCAGATGTTAAGTGGTATGGGTGAAGCGTACGCAATTCGGGAATCCGCGGAGGCCGGCTTCGAAGTAACAGGGTAATATAGCGTTATCGTGAATAATTTCACATGGACTGGACCTTGAAAAAAAGCAGATTAGTTCGTATATTTGATAATGGAGTGAGAGAAAATACTTGTGCAATGTTGAAATGAGTACTTAAGTCCACGGGACTTGTTGACGATAAAGAAGTATGAACAAGTCGAATGTCCTCAGGAGGAGGGCATTGCTGGACGGAGTCAGGGTGAAATACACAGGGAGGTTATTTGAATGTCAGTATCATTTTCCGGATTGTCTTCTGGTTTAAACACCGACAAAATCATCAGCCAGCTTCTGGCTGTCGAACGCCAGCCTATTCAGAATTACGAGACTAGTATTCGCCGTAAAGAAAAACAACAGGACATATATAAGTCACTTAATTCCAGCCTGAATAACCTGGAGAAGGCCGCTAACGCACTTTCCGATCCTTCCACCTTTGAACAATTCAAGGCTTCCAGTTCCAAAACCAATAAACTCACAGCTAACGTTGTGGACGATTCCAAGGCCACCGCGGGTACGTTTGACGTATTTATTGAACAGCTCGCCGAGCCGGCCGAACTTAAGAGTGGAAAAGTGATTAATGACCAGACTGCTTTTGACAATGAGGGGGCTCATGACGTCTCGGGGGATGCCTTTAGTGGGGGGAAGGCTTCCAAGAGTTTCTTTGAAGTGGTTGAAGGAGCCGATGACCTGGATCTTCAATCCGATTCCTATTTGAATCAACTTACCAAGGACATTAATACCTCTAATAGCACGGCTGCTGAATTTGTTGTCCAGGACAATAATAATAATAATATTGCAAGCGTTGACCTCGACAATTTCAATTCATTCGATTCTCTGATCGATAATGTCAATAGCCAGTTAAGTGGTGATCCGGTGGAGTTTGGATATAACAGTTCACAGGATAAATTCTTCTTCCAGGCAACGGATCAAACTAGCTCAGGTGGTACCACCTTCGAACTTAACGATACGAACGGTGATTTTCTCACTAAGACCGGTATTACTGCGGATCAGACCGAGCATACGTTTGATTTCGATCAGGCAGCGGGAGATCCCAGTGATGGGGACGGCGCCGGTGCGAATGTAGTGAGTGTGGATCCGTCGGCTAAACTCGAAGACGTTTTATTTACGGGTGATCGATTGTCCTCCAGTGATACCGGCTCATTTACCGTAAATGGAAAAACAATCAATTTTGATGCCAGTCAAGATTCGATCAACAGTATCATTACGAAGATTAATGACGCCGATAACGGTGTTAAAGCCTCATTCAGTACACTTACCGACAAAATCACCTTAAAAACCGAAAACGCGGGCGCAGGTAGTATAGAAGTTAAGGATCAAACGGGGGACCTTGCCGAACTTCTTAATATTACCACCGATCAATCTTCAGGGGCCCAGGATGTTACCGGAAATATAGCGGCCGATCAGACTATTGGACAGGATGCCGTGGTGGAAATTAATGGCGAAACCGTACAGGCTTCCGGGAATACCGTTGAGTTCCAGGGCGTTGAATTCAACTTAAAGGAGCTACACAAGGAAAGTAACAATAATAATGACCCGATTACCGTGAAAGTGGAAAAAGACGTGGATTCGATCACGCAGAATGTCAGTGCACTTGTTAAGACGTTTAATAATGCTATTGATACGATTAACAAGAACTCGAATGTCGATGTGCCGGATGAACCCGGGAAAGGGAAGGAGAGAAACTCGGGTCAGCTGGTTGGAGATTCCCTGGTACAGTCCATCCAGCGAAAGATCACCGATATTGTTACAAAACGTTACGATGTAGCGACCGGTGATAATAAGATACAGGATTCGACGTCGGTTGGAATCGAACTGAAAAACCCCGAGGATGTCAGTGAACAGGATCAGGGTAAGTTGAACTTCAGTGCAAGTGAATTTAAGGACGCGCTAAAAAACCGCCCCGACGAGGTTGAGGAACTGTTCTCCGCCGAGGCTGGGAACACGGACCGTGGGGGAAACCAGGATGGGCTGGGTCGCCAGCTCGATAATTACCTCGATGCTGCTACGGATGATTTAATCCCCGACCGTATCGACCGTCTGGATGACCAGGTATCCGACCTCGAGGATCAAATTGATGATCAGAAGGAATTTGTTCAACACCGTAAA
>JBDGPJ010000266.1:7559-11223 GCA_042219695.1 bacterium | reverse complement strand
TCCCTCAGGGCCTGTTTACGGACGGGTTTTTGGGGTGAATCGGGATTAATTTTGATTGTTTCGGCCCGCCGGTAAGCATCGGTTTTAACCAACACATCGCGTGCGTCTTCCCGTCCTTTGAAATTCGGAATGCGCCCTTCGGCACCCGGGAAGAGTGTTTCGCCCGCCGCGGTTAACGCCGTCCAGATCTCCTCACGGAGGTCCTGTTTGTTTTGTTCCATGTATTGTTTTTGACGACGAAGCTACAGCGAACTCGGCAGTTTAAATTCAACGGGGGACCCTTCGGAGTATACCGAGGTTACGGGTTCTTCCTCCGTTAAAAATGCCCAATCCGGACCAAAGAACGCTTCGTAGGCGATGGTATTTTCCAGGCTTTCGAGGTGGTAAAGGTCCCACTCTGGATGTTTGTACCGATAGCACGACGTACTGTTTTTTCCCTTGGGTACAAAGGCATAATTTCGGTCGAGTATCCATTGTTCGTCGGATTCGTCGTTGGGTTCATAAGCGGGGTCGCGGCCCACGGCTTCCAGTTTTTCACGGTGTATATCGAGTTTGATTTTTATGCGGTACGTACGTCGGCTATCCTCCTCCTTGAAATGGGATTTCATGGGTCGTTGTTCCCAATTTTCACCGTACAACAGTTGATTGAACCATGCGGTGAAGCGTCCCGGTACGAATGTTTTAACGGGGACGTACCCTTTCCGATTTTTACGGGTGACGTAATAGCGAAGCTGTAATATCGGGGAGGACATGGGGATCGGTATCCCCCATAGTTTAATGTTGTCGGCAAAGTATCCCACAAGACTAATATAGACCTGTTCAAATCGCTGGTCGAAATCCGTACCGGAGGGGGGTTTCACGTTGAGATCCTCCGGGGGAACGGAAAATGTTGTATTAATCAAATGACTATGGCGAATCGATAAAAAAGACATAACGGATGACCCCAATCATTGGCTTCAAATAACGTTCGGACTTCCCGTGGTGAAACCGGAATCAGTAAACTTTTGTGAGTGCTTCCCAACATAGGTTACGAATTGCTTGAAGTGATATTTGAAAACTATGCCCCTGTCATTAAATGTAATGAACTGATTATAAAGCGGGCGCAGACGTTAGAACTCGTAATCATTGACGTACTGCTGCGAGCTTCCTGTTCAAAATGGGCTTTAATCAGTTTGTTTTTTTGGCCCACACGGAGTCTCAAGACATGTGGATCTGTTGTGAACTTTTAATTGAAGAACGAATAAATTACGTTAGAAAAATTTGTAGCTCAAAGTTTGTGTACTCTATTCTCTACAGTTGGTTTCAATATAGAATAAATAGACCTTCTTTACAAATGATTGCAGGATTCAAACGACGGAAAGCCCGAACGTTACCGTGTTTTTGTTTTTTACCGTTCGAATCGTCAGTTAGGTGGTTATTCGAAGGAGTTCTTTAAAAACGATCGGTAGATATCGGTAAAACAAGGCTTTTCCCGGGAAAGAAAATGAAGTCCATCTATTTCACCGACGACATTCGAACAGTTTGCAATAGATGGAAGGATTTTCATATTGGTATGAAAGATTCCCTTTCATACAAGTCCGTAATGCAAACAACTATCACGGGGATACTTGGAACGGTTTTTTGCGAGGAGAAAGTAGATCATTACCCTTTTCACGGTGTTCAGTCGGGTTGATATTGCGACTCCTTGAGATCAACGGTGGCCTCGTTTTTGAACGTTACTCCTTCATTTTTAAGAATTTCTCGCTGATCGTCGGCACTTCCGTAAGCGGACTCGTGGAGGCTACCATCGGAACCGACGACTCTCCAGCAGGGGTAGTCACTGGCCGGATCCTTTTTCATGGCGCTTCCCACCGCCCGAGCGGCCCCTGAACTACCGACAAGTTCGGCCATTTGTCCATACGTGGAAACCTTCCCCTCCGGGATCTCCTTCAGTTTGTTGTACAACGTTTCCTGAAATTCCGTGAGATTACTCATCACAATCACCTTTTTGGTTGGGAGTAAATTTTTCGGAAAATCTTGATGAACAACTTATTATTTAGCGTTCAGCCGTCAGCGATCAGCATTTAGCTTAATACAACAGCAAAAACAAATGGGTAAGCTCAACTTGGTCGTTTTTAGTTTCAAGCTGAGTGCTGACAACTGTAAGCTTATTGATGAACGATAAGTTTATTATCGTGGTCGATATTCTACCACAATATCCTGTCAAACTCATAGTAAATTCGTGTTAGGGTTAAAATATACGATGAGGAGAAAGGTGAATAGGATCGTTTGGCCGTTTTGGATGTTTGATAGGGATTCAAAGATTATGGCAAATCCGGGAATGATTCCTTATCACTGATAACAAAATCGATCCACGCGAAAAGAACAAAGTGGCCTTCAAAATGCTTGGGGGTGGAGTTCCTAACGTCGGGTTTCAGTTTGGGGTGGCCCGGGCGCTACAGGACTGGGGATTTGAGATTCCAACGGGTTGCCTGGGGGACGGAGAACAGCGGGTATTTGATGGTACTACATTGAATCCAATTATCGGTTCCAGCTCGGGATCGTTTTTCTCGATTTGTTTGGCCATGGGTTACGACATGGAGGATATACTCGGACGGACCGGAAAAATCAAACCCATCACCGAATCAATCATCAAAGATCGACTTGAAGCAACTCCCTGGGCCCTGTTAAAACGGTTGTATACCTCCCGCAGGAAGTACACGCGCTTGAAAAGCCTCGTAAAAAGTTCTCCCTCGATGTACGAGCATATCATTAACACCTACTATCCCATCTGGAAGATGGACGCTCTCGAGGAGTACATGCGAGATGAACTGTTAGGTGGTTGTGATTTTGGCACTCTGCGAGCACGTTTGATGATGCTGGCGGTTGCGCAGGAACAACGGCTTACGTTTATTTTTTCCGACGTAAACCGTTCCCGAAAAGGCGGGACCGATTACATGTTTCAGGATAAGGTTCCTCCATGGGAAGCGGCCGCCGGTTCGATGTGCTTACCTCCTTATTATAAGCCCTATCGTTTGCCCGATCCCCCCGACGAAATCAAACCGCCGGGAGGCGATACCGTGGTATTAATTGATGGGGAAACACGGGATCCGTTTACAACCGACGCCGCAGAAGATTCCGGGGCGGATTTAATATTTGTCTCCTCATTTTACCGAATCATGGAGTATTCCGCTGATCTTGGACATATTGATGATTTCGGAATTTTACCGGTGATGTGGCAGGAACGGGCCCAGAGTAAGGACGCCAAGAAATTTCGTTCAATCGAAAACCGGGAAAGTAAAGAAAAAGCCCTGGATTTATTTCGTGACTACCTGCAAGAACATTGCCCGGGGGAATGTGAGGAAGCGATACAAGAGATGGAGACCATCCTCGATTACCGGGAAAACATGGATGTTGTAGAAATACAGGCCCAGGATTACGAACACGAGGAATTGACTTATCCCTACTGGGACCCCTTTTCGTTAAACGAGGACGTGCTGAAATTTCAGTTTGACGCGGGGTACGAAGTAGCGGCCAGTCAACTTGAGAAACACGTACAACCGATCGAGGACACCCCGGATGAAATCCAGGAGTGACCGTTGAAACTAACTTGTAATTGTCACGCTAATAAAAGCGTAAATACCGGTTCGTTGAGGCCGGTTTGTATTTTAAGTGTGACAATCGT
>JBDGPJ010000266.1:2942-7549 GCA_042219695.1 bacterium | reverse complement strand
GGCCCTCACGGCCCCGACGGCACAGAAAACCGTTCATCGAAAAACGGATTTAATTTCAGCATAAAAGGAATTATCGAGGGAATTTAATAAAGCCGAAAAAAGCGCTGTATCGATTTATGGAAAACGGCGTTTTTCTTAAGAGGGACATTTCGTACACGAGTGACATAATCTCATGTTGATCACGTGGGTACCGGCAATGATCAGCCCGCCCGGTACTACGAACATTGATTCGTAGATTCCGTGGAATAGGGATCGGCCGGTTGTGATAAGCAACAAGGCGGCCCCCAGGTAAAAAAAGACCTGCAGACGGCGGTGTTTGGAAAATCCCCAGCACACGCTACCGAGGGCAAGGAGAATACCTGAACCCAGCAAATAGCTTTCGAATTGGGGACTCATCAAAAAGTCCAGCCAGGCAATCGAGGGTAGTATGAATAACAGGGGTTTAATTGAGCAGTGGACGGCACAAGCCAGGGATACACAACTGCCTACCTGATCAAGCCAGTCCGAGGGGATTTGTACATGGGATGAGAACATTGTTGTTCCTCACAAGCGGCGAAGTTATAAAGAAGAGCAATAACTATTTTGAAAAATTGTTAAGCCCAAAGACTCAGTGAGCACAAACAACCTACAATTTACCCTGGCAGGTTATGATGAACTCTCTGGTACCCGCCATCTAATGACAGGGGATGATCATGAGTGCATGACGCAACTCATGGAAAAAATCATGCACGGGTGGATACGCTGAAAAGAGCATCATAAACAAAATAACGGCCATTAAGGCAAAGAAAATCGTGACCTGTACCGTCTTATTGAGGACGATGTTTTGTGTTTCATGGGCTGTCTCATGTTCGAGCTGTGACAAGGCTATAACCTCCAAAGTCATCACGGTGTTAACGATGGTGCATTATCTTTCCCCGGGAACATAGCTAACCCGATAAATTCAAGACAATTTTGTTTTCAAGGATTATTCGCCCCTACGGGACAGCCGTAAGGCTTGATTGAAATAATAAGTCAAGTTGTAATGCGAAGTCCCATTTTACGAAGTGTATTTTGGACTTCGTATTCTCTCAGCCTGCCGGCCGGGTTAACCCGGCTGACAATCGCACGTTTCCGATCGATTGACGGCTGATCGACTGATCGGAACTATTCCGCCAGTATCATTGTCGTAAATTCCAAGCTTAAAAAAATTATAGGGCAGTTAAATCAAATTGCAAATTGTTTGCACTTTAGTTAGTAAGTTAAAATCTACTGTTTTCGCAAGGTCTCGACTTTCAGACAGTCGGTTTGTTGGCTTCAATTGGTTGTGTCACGTGCAACGAATCGCTTTCGATTTTCCGCAGGAATCAGCAATTGCATTAAAATTTTTTCGGCAACCGTGTATAATTTCCAAAAACATTTTTTATAATAACTCCTACATAGAATCGGAATAACGATACCAAAGCAGTGGATACGGACTTTGTTGTAGACCTCCAGGACGCAGACCATAAATAACCTAATCCAGTTCATTCATGCAAAGGACAACGACCAACCGAATTTGACAATTTGGTTTAAGTGAACGTCTAATCCGACTGTAAGGTGAAAGTAATCAACATGTCGAATGTTTTCTGATTGGCTGGTTCCAGTACCATGGATAGGGGATGAGATTATCGTATAAAAGTGGTTGATTAGATGTAGGCGTTTCGAATCAGACTCTCCCGATGAATCGGGATATAATTTCAGGGGGACTATTGACTATGAACGTATCCAAAACGTTTTCGCTTGATCGCTCGGATTGGATCCAGGCGTTAATCTATTTTGCGTTAGGTGTACTGGTAGTTTTTTCCGTGTCGTGTTCTACCGTTGAAGTGAACAAATCAGACGGTCCCGGTTCTCAGGGACAGGATTCATGGCCGCCCGAAACACTAAATGAGCTATCGTCCGAGTCCATTACGTGGTCGGACACTCGTACCCTACCCGGCCCCACCCGGTACGAACGTCTCCACACCCTTCAGTTCGGACCTGATCTAAAGTCCGTGACATTTTCTCCCTCGGGACAACGAGTTGCCGCGGCGGGGTGTGAGAAGGATGATTCCATGTGGTGGGATTGTACCAAGGGAACCGTAAAAGTATGGGACGTGAACTCGGGAGAACTCGTACAGTCGGTTTCCCATGACTACGCCATTCATTCGGTTGACTTTGCTCCCGGCGGGGATCGGATAGTAACCGGTGGAGGAAGTGAGTTGGCCAAAATTTGGAAACTTTCATCGGGTCGACAAATACGATCATGGAGATGTGATCCATTCGGTGAAGTATTCGTCGGGGGGGAACCGAATAGTGACCGGGGGAGCGGATGCTACCGCTTACGTTTGGAACGTAAATACGGGAGACTACGTGGAACTTTTCGATCACGCCTACAAGATTTTTGGAGTGGATTTCTCGCCTGACAATGAGCGAGTCGTTACTTCGAGCCGGGATAACTCAGCGATCATTTGGGATGCGAAATTTTCACAGAAACTACATACGATGGAGCATAGTTCCGATGTTTATTCCGTTGATTTTTCATCCAGTGGGGAAAAGATACTGACCGCCAGTAGTAATGACAATGTCATCATTTGGAGTAGTGATGATGGTAAGCGGCTAACGTCTTATGAGCATCAGTCTTCTGTTCTGAACGCTGAATTTGGGCCTGAGTCCAAAAAGTTCATTTCGGCTTCCAATAAGCAAACCCAACTGTGGAACGTTACTCGGGAACAACGAATCCACACCTTCCAACACGAAGAAACCCCCCGGTCCGTTTCAATTTCACCGTCCGGGAATCGTGCTTTGGTGGGATTAAAAAACGGCCGGGTAGAAATTTGGAAAATTCGGATTAAAAAGCGGGGGTTGGATCTCGTAAATGGGATCCTCCGTAAATATCTTAAGGGGAAAAATAATCAACTCATGTCGGATTCCAGACAGGAAACACTCAATAAGCTGTATCAGAAGAAAAAAACGTACGAAGAAAACCGGCCGGTCCAGGGGGATTACGAAGCTTACTCCCATTACAAAAAGCGATTAAAAAAGTACGAACGTAAGGCCGATACGTTGACTCAGCGACTTTCCGATTATGGATACGACGACGTCAAATCTCGACTTTTTCACTATTCATTTCTGCGAGTATTTGGAAAACCCGAGCTGAAGAATATACGGTATGACAGGAAAAAATTAGCGTTTCAAATGAATATAGTATCAAACAGGAAATGGGCGGGAGACTTCAAACGTTCCGTAGTGCTGGAAAAAAAATTTGAAAGCGACAAACAAGGCCGTGAATTTGAACGAAAACTTAAGCAGAAAAAGCCAGTCGTTTACTTTGATATTATTGAAAATGATTATCGATGGAGCCATGCTTACGTGAGTATAAATGGTAAGGATTATGAACTTATTCGGGAACAAAAAGCTCTTGAGGATAGCCCCGGTTACACGGACGATATTCCCCAGTTATTATCCAAGGCGAAATCGGTTGAGCCTGACACGAATCATTACCTGTTTGCCATAGGTATTGAAAACTATAGTTCTGCGCCGGACGTGCCGTATGCATTACGGACCGCGAAATTATTTAAGAAGGTTGCGCGAAAACGGCTTGGTGTACCGAATGATGAAAAGCATATGTTTATCATGTCGGATACCGAGGCAACGGCCGGTTCAATCAAGGGAGGGATGGCTACTTTACTGAATCGGTTGGATTCGAACGATAAATTGTTCTTTTACTACGCCGGTCACGGTCTTCCGTCCCGGGACGGTAAATCCGCGTATTTGCTCCCTCAGGATGCTGTTCAGGGTTTTTACAAATACAGTAATTTTAAGTTAGATCACATTTATCGGCGACTCGCACGATCACGTGCATCGCGAATCATTGCATTCGTTGACACCTGTTTTTCCGGACAGGCTTCCAAGGATAAAATGGTTTTCGATGGGGTGGCACCAGCAGGTAGAATCATGAAGTCCAAAAAGCTCGAACAAAAAATCCCTGACAACATCACCGTGATGACCGCCGGGAAAACCAACCAGTTCGCCAATGCCTTCGATAAACGCGGCCATCGATTGTTTAGTTACTACGTAATGAAGGGCTTGCTTATTGGCAAAAAAGGGAATGAATTGAAGAAATATGTTACAAATAGGGTCGACAAGCAATCACGAATGAAAGGTCCCGCTTATACCCAGACCCCCCAGACGTACGGGAACCAGGATTTCTCCCTCTATCCGTAACTTTCGACAACCTATAATTGCTCAACTGGTAGTGAATATATGATTTAATAAAGGCCCAATTACGCCAGCGAACTCTATTATACAGTAAATCAAAGGAGGACTCTGACGTGGCTATTTCACCGCTTCCCCTGGATATGCGTTTAACTGCGATTGGAATTGTGATACTTATCTCTCTTATTGTGATCACACCTATGATTTGGAGTCAGTTTCAAGCAGACGAGGAATGAACTGGGTACTGGATTTTGACGGAACGCTCATCGACTCCTCCCATGATATAAAGGTTGCGATCAATCAACTACGTTCCGATGTGAATCTCCCACCTTGTTCACGTGATGAGGTTCGTGATGCTATAGGTCATGGGGCACTGGAATTACTTGAAACAC
>JBDGPJ010000266.1:609-2892 GCA_042219695.1 bacterium | reverse complement strand
TCGGAGGATCAATCCTCGGAAGATTGGATCGAACCGTTCCGAGACATTTACAGGGACGTATGTGTAGAACACGTACAACCTTATGATGGTATTGAATCTTGGTTAGACTACCTGGGTCCCCGCCGTGCATTGGTCACCAATAAACCGCTCTCGATGACGAATCCGATTCTTGAAAAGTTGGGTTGGGAGCATCTGTTTGATCGGGTGCTGGGGCCTTCCTCCGTCGAGCAACCGAAGCCTCATCCGCAACCCCTGGAATTAGTGATGAAGCATTGGGATACCGATCCGAGTGAAGTGGTTATGGTGGGAGATAACTGGACCGACATTAAAGCAGGTAAGCAAGCCGGCACGGTAACCGCGGGATGTTTGTATGGATTGGGACACACGGAACAACTCAGGGAACAGTCCCCGGATCATTTAATCAACAGTCCCAGTGAGCTATTTGAACTGGTTTAGCAAGTGAAGATGAGGACATCGTTGGTTAAAATAAGGGCCAATGATATATTAAGCAACGATAGAAACGATTTTTAAAAACTCATAACTATCATGGGTGTTTGGTTGATTAGGTACCGGCTTTAGGTGCTTCTAATCAATCAAATGAAAAGGGAATTCGGTGAGAAGCCGAAGCGGTCCCGCCACTGTAACCTGAGCTTGCCTTGAAGGTGAGCATCGCACAGTCGATTTGGCCACTGGAAGCCGTAGTTGGTTTCCGGTAAGGTGGTACTGGCGATACGGGGAGTCAGGAGACCTGCCTGTGATAGATGATCCACAGGACCCGAGGAGGTCATCCGGTGCGGTTTCCCCATTTTTTTCTCTCTTTTTTGGACAATGTTTTCCTGCCTTTTGTAAACAATAAAACCCGCCATCTGTTTCCATGAGTGAATCCGTTCTGTTCATGGGTCATGGTAGTCGGGATTCCGGTGCGGTAAATGAGTGTATGTCCATGGTTCAGGACGTGGAGCAGTCACTCGGCCAGCAGTTTACTCCCGGATTTTTAGAACTTTCAAAGCCCTTATTGTTCCCGGAGATTGTTCGTCAGATTAACGATGGGGTGGAACGGTTCCTTTGCTTTCCCAACATGCTTCTCCCCGGTCGACATACAATGGATCATTTACCGGGGGTGATTGGCTGGGCCCAGCGCCACTTTCCCAACGTCGAGTTTTATTACGGCAATTTCATTGGGAACCATCCTTATGTATATGAAATCCTCTATAACAATTACCAGAAAGCTCTCGATCAATTTGATGTATTGACGAGTTCGAATCGCACGGCTGTCGTGGTAGTGGGGCGCGGAAGTACGTCGGATCGCTCCAACAGGACCTTTGAAAAAATGGTCTGGCGTTTCCGGGAGAAATACGAGATTTCCAATCTGACTTGGTGTTATATCTCCCTGGCCGAACCGGGGTCAATACCAACATTACATCGAGTGGCACAGACGGGCACGTATCGCCGGATCATGTTATTACCGTATTTCTTGTTTACTGGTGTTTTAATCAAGCGAATACGGCATCAGATGAAACACATCGCCGAACAATACCCGGGAATTCAGTTTGTGCTGGGTGATTACTTCGGAAAGGACGAGAGGTTGCACGATATCTTGTACGATCGTATACAAACGTTGTCCGAGCACAGTGTTAATTACCGTCCCAACGACTTTCGCGAGATCAGTCAAAAAGCCGGTCACCATCTGCATCACCTTGATATTTATGGGGATCGAACCGCCGCTCCCTACCTGAAAGACATTCCAGGGTGTCCCGAACACAGGCACCCGTCGAGTCAGATGAATAATTACCGACACGGGCACCTCGGGGCTGACCACGAAAGCAAGAATTCGAACTAGTTCCCGGACCGTGACAACATGGTAATTGGTTTTCGGTATCGAGACTTTGATGTACGTGTCATACGATTGGTTTTTCACGATGTGAATGTAAATTGGTAATTCATATAAAACAAATTGGCCAATAAATAACAGTAGTACTGTTTTTAGATCAATGTATATGCTATTGAATAC
This sequence comes from bacterium, assembly GCA_042219695.1. GTDB lineage: Bacteria > T1Sed10-126 > T1Sed10-126 > T1Sed10-126 > JBDGPJ01 > JBDGPJ01. The sequence continues at coordinate 881 of JBDGPJ010000266.1, read as the reverse complement.
ACTGCAGATTGTGAAAATCACAAATCATTATCTTTATGGGAGGTTTTAGGATGGAACCCGTTTTGGCTCATCTCACATTGAGTGAAATTCCTTATGTATCGACGTTGATAGTGACTTCCGTGTGTATAGGGATTGGAATTGGATTATCGTGTCTGATCGGTGAAAATTCCGGTATTAACGGTAGGAATGCCCCCGAGGAGTGATGGATGGATCTTTAGCATCCGTTGGGTTAGGACCCGGGGACCCTGGTTTGATCACTGAACTCGGGCGAG
>JBDGPJ010000266.1:0-599 GCA_042219695.1 bacterium | reverse complement strand
GATTACATCGAACGTTCGACCGTTGTATATTGTCCGAAGAGTTCTCGGTCCGAGCACAGTTATGCGCGGAAGTTAGTCGAACAGGTCAATCTCGCGGGCACCGTTAATGTAGAGGTATACGAACTTTCGATGCAGGGGTCCGACGAGGTTCTCCGAAGTGAGTACGAGGACACGGTCGATGAGATAGAAAAGCGAGTTCAATCCGGGGGAGACGTTGTCGCCGTGACTCTGGGCGATCCAAACTTGTACAGTACCGCTGGCCAATTGACGGCTCATGTAAAATCCCGTATTGGTTCAAGTAACGTTCACATGGTTCCGGGAATAAATGCGTACCAGGCGGCTGCCAGTCTGGTGAAACGACAGCTTGCCAAAAAAAACGAACACTTGATTGTGTGGCCCCTGGGGAGACAGTTTGATGAAACATTATCCGATGTTATTGAAATCGTAGATTCGATGGTGTTCCTGAAGGTCAATCATCAGTTCGATCGAGTCTACGAACTATTGGAGGATGAAGAGCGGTTGAAGAATTCTTTTCTTGCCGAAAAAATCGGGAGTGACGATCAGAGAATTCGTGTTCTGGATGACGTGGGCCCAAACGA
>JBDGPJ010000265.1:0-3382 GCA_042219695.1 bacterium | reverse complement strand
CGAGGGATATAAGTCACCCTACTTCTGTACCGACCAGGAAAACATGGTCGCGGAGCTCGAGGATGCTTACGTACTGATCCACGACGACGAAATTTCGCAGGTGCAAAACATCGTGGACATCCTCGAAAACGTGGCCGACCAGAACAAGCCTCTGCTGATCATTGCCGACGACGTCGACGGCGAAGCCCTTCAGACACTTGTCGTGAATAACCTGAAGGGACAGATCGAGGTAGCTGCCGTTGAAGCGCCGGGTTTTGGCGATCGCCAGCAGCAGAACCTCGAAGACATCGCCGTGCTAACCGGCGGAGAGGTTATCACCGAGGAGAAAGGATTGACGCTGGACCGGGTTACGCTCGGACAGCTCGGTGAAGCCGGTAAAATTACGGTAACTGAGGACGACACGACGATCGTTCAAGGAAAAGGTAGTCAACAGGCCATTCAAGAACGCGTTCAGCAGATTGAACGTCAGATTCAGAACTCCGACAGTGACTACGACCGGGAGAAGCTCCAGGAACGACTCGCACGACTTGCCGGTGGAGTCGGAGTTGTCAAGATCGGTGCCGCTACCGAACCCGAAATGGACGAAAAGAAAGGTCGCGCCGAGGATGCCCTCGACGCAACCCGTGCCGCCATCGAGGAAGGTATTATACCCGGTGGTGGAGCCACACTGCTTCGCGTTGCCGAGGATCTTGAGGATGAAGACCTCGAAGGCGAAGAAGCCGTGGGAATTGATATTCTCCAGAAAGCCCTTCGTGAGCCGGCCCGGCAGATTGCCAATAACTCCGGCAAAGAAGGTTCCGTGATTGCCGAGCGGATTCTGGAAACGGACAGCGATTCTACCGGATTTAACGCTCAGACACTCGAAATTGAAGATCTTTACGAGTCCGGTATTATTGATCCGGCCAAGGTCGCCCGTTCCGCACTGCAAAACGCGGCCAGTATTGGAAAGATGTTCCTCACTACGGAAGCGGCCGTAGTTGAGAAAGAGGACGATGAAGAAGACGAAGGAGGAGCGCCAGCCGGCGGTGCAGGTGCCGGTGCTGCCGCACCCGGTGCCGGTGGAGGCATGCCCGGCGGAGGCATGGGTATGTAACTCACATACTCCGGATTCTTCATCCGAACTCTTCCCCCCGATTTACCTCCGGGTGTTGGCACAACTATACCGCCGGCACCCGGGGGTTTTTTTATTTATCCCCCCCTTTATTAATAGCCTTGGAAGTTACGAATCGAAACAATGTGGTACCCAAAATGATTGGACAATACGTATGGTTAATGGATTTTTTTACGGGAGAACATTGTCATGAATGTTTTGTTAACCGGAGAGCCGGGGATTGGTAAAACAACGGTTTGTAGGATGGTGTTGGATTACACGGAGACAAATGTTGAAGGGTTTGTAACCGAGGAATTGCGCGACAACGGAGAACGTGTCGGTTTCCTTGTACAGTTTCAAAACGGTTCCAGCAAGGTATTAAGCCACGTTGAATACGATGATCCGTCGGTGGGGAAGTACGGAGTCGATCGAAAAACGATGGATTGGGTTGTAGAGCAACTTTACCAGATTCTCGAGCGGCAACCGGAGGGTCTGGTAATCGATGAGATTGGAAAAATGGAGCTTATACACGATGATTTCCCAAAAGTGGTTTCGGAGGCATTGAAGTCCCCGGTGGATACACTTGCTACCGTTCCCACTTCGGGACCGGATTTTGTTGAGGAAATCAAGACACGTGAGGATAGTTCGTTATTTGAATTAACGGAGGAGAATCGGGACGAAGTTCCCGAAACAGTCGTTCGCAAACTGGGCTGGGGAAATGACACATGAGCTGGTGGTTTTACCTGTTAGCGGCGACCCCCGCCGTGATTTGGGGGTTTTCTCCGATTATTTCGAAACGTGCGCTCTCGGAAGGGGGCAATCACATCCAGGCTTCTTTCATCCTCGTAGTTGTCTGTGGCTTGATTTACTGGGGTGTCTTATTAACCACCCAGCCTCCGGCGGTTTTGTTTAGTAACTTTTCTCCCGGGTTGATTGGGATTTTTATATTTGGCGGGGTTGTGGGTACGGCCTGTGGTCGGTTAGCCGCATTCACGGGTGTTGATAAAGTGGGAGCAAGCATGGCTAACGTTGCTATTTCCACCCGCCCGTTTTTTTCGGGAGCACTCGCCATTGGTTTACTCGGGGAATCCATTACTCCGGATACTGGGCTTGGAATTATTTTTGTAGTAATCGGTTTGATTATTCTTTCACGAGCTCGCGGTGGGGATAAGTCGGGCTGGAAAAAAACCGACCTGATTTATCCTTTAATTGCAGCTATTGCTTTTGGAGTAGGTAACGTCATACGTAGATGGGGTTTAACACAGTACCAGGCCACTGCACTGGAAGCCGTGGCGTTAAATGAAGTCGGGGCATTTGTCGTAATGGGAGGATATTTGTTTTTTACAAAGAGAAAAGTTCTGGAGGGGGTTGATTTTAAAAACAGTGGATTATTCGTAATACACGGTTGTTTAACTGCCACGGCGTTATTTGCAATGTTTGAAGCTCTCCGGCTCGGCCCCGTGGTGCTGGTCGATCCCCTGTCGAGCCTTGCGCCACTGTTTACCGCGTTTTTTTCCTACCTGTTTCTCAAGGATCTTGAACGGGTTACGAAGGGAATTGTGGGAGGAGCAATTCTGGTCGTTATTGGCGTGATTTTAATTACGCTTTAGACTTACGAATCTCGGTTCCGGTTGAGTCGACTGGATATTTTGTGAAGTTTTTCCGCCTCCTGGTCATTAATTCCGTCAAACAAATCGAACCAGTGATCGGCGTAATCCGCCAGCTCTTTACTGAGCTTAAAAACGTCCAACTTTTTCCATTCCTTATCATGACCGGTAAGGGTATCGAGAAGATTATAAGCACGGTCGAAGAATGATTCGTCGGGCTTTTCGTCGAGGAGGTCTTCGAGGTAGGAAAAGGCTTCGGATTCCTCACCGAGCCCATTTTCCCGGGCCGTTTCAAGCAAGTGCTCACGTTCATTGTCCGTAATCTTGTGATCCGCCCAGGCAACTTCAAGGGCCGGTAACAAGGGGAGAATCCGTGCGGTGTCCTTGTTAAACCCCATATCGAACAATTCCTCGGCCACGTCCTCGGTCGTGTTCAGTTCCTCGGCAATTTCCTGCGTTTCACCTTGTATGGCCTCCTTGCGATTTTCCTCACGAAGTTGCTTTTTTTTTGCCTCGTTAAGTTTTTTAAAATACTTTTCTTCCTGTTCACTGGGTTTAACAGCCATTATCGATCATCCCGTAAATAAAATTTGAGTGACACTGTTTCAATTGCTTTACTTTTGCGTTTGAACCGTGAATCGATGTCATCATTCTCGAGCTCCATCCATGGAGCTCTCCGAGGGCA
>JBDGPJ010000264.1:0-3178 GCA_042219695.1 bacterium | reverse complement strand
GGAAACTGGACTTACGTCGCCGCGGGGAACTTTGGTAGCAAGGGACCGACCTACGTCTATAAAACAAAACAGCTGGCCCAATCGAACAACGAGCCGGTTTTGACCGTTCCAAATCGTGAGGTTACAAAAATTGCACTCCATCCTGAGAAACCACGCATGTATATCGGTACCGAGGAGCGCGGTACCGAGGTATGGAATATCCGTACGGGGGATACCGTCGATCAGTTTCGGGAAATCAAGCTACCGGCGGCGGTGGCGGCGAATGGGGAGTATATGCTCGGGGCCCGGAGCATGGGAGGTCGGATGAACCAGTACGAAATTATATCTCTCCCCGACCAGACCACCGTACACCGTCCCAAGTGGGAACGGGCTCACGTGTTAAGTCCGTCATTCGTGAGTCCGAAGGGACGTTTCTTTGCGTTTGCCGCCCTGGATAGCCGGGCTGAACTGCTTTCATTGAAGACCCCGGAATCATTACGAAAGGACTACAATCAAACGTTTGACCTGGATTCCTTCTTGAACCGTCATCTTACCGTGGGGAACAATAGTTTTCCGTATCGGATTTATGATGGCTGGTCGAAGAAACGCGTTGAGAGATTTTTGGAAGCGGGTGGAAAGGTCAACCACGTAACGGACCGAAGGTTAACCCCTCTTCATGCTGCAGTAAGGAAGGGGAATGAATCAATGGTCGGATTCCTTCTAAATAGGGGAGCCGAACCGAATTTCGCTTCTTCGCTTCAAAAGTCTCCTCTTATGCTTGCGCTTCGAAAGCACGTCAAACCGGAAATTCTGCGACTTTTGCTGGAGAACGGAGCCGATCCGAACAGGATCGACTCCAATGGAAACACCCCGCTCATGTACGCGGCCCACTCGGCCACCAGTATCGAACCGATCAAGGTTCTGCTCGATCATGGAGCCAAACCGGGAATCAAACGACCGGATGGAAAGACAGCCTACTTCTACGCCCAAAAGAACAAGAACCTCCCCCCGGAAAAAGTGGAAAACCTGTTAAAACCTTAGGCGCGGACTATAATTCCTGAGATCGCTTAAATCCACCGGTCTATATGATTACCGGGGCCATCGTCCGATTGACGTTGAACAATAATATGTTCTAAACAGGAAAGCCCCCTGGTCATGATTGTGATACCATTATTTTCAAAAACCGGGGGAACCGTTTTTCATTCGGGACAGCTTAACATTTGAGAAGAACTTCGGGGTTGGTGGTTACTGCGATAATCCCTCCGAGAGTTGGTGTTAAGTAACTTAAAAGAAGATTTGAACCTGATTCATCCCTTGATGTGTATTTGCTATTATTTAAAACGATCACGGTTGTATTTCCTTAACAAACGAACGAAAAAATCTAATCTGGAGGATTTGACCATGTCACCCGCTATTTTTGTCGTGACTGAGCAGGGCTACTGGGGCGAGGAATGTATTACTCCCCTGAAGACAATGAGCGAAGAAAACATCGATATCACCGTGACAACGCCCACGGGAAATAAACCGTCCATTGACGAACGCTCGATCGATCCGGACAGCGTTGGCGAGGAGTTGGCCGGGGAGGTTGAAGCCTGCCACGAGAACGATGATCGCTTGAACGCTCCCGTGGCACTGGCCGAGGTGGAACCGTCCGATTACGACGTCGCCGTGTTTCCCGGAGGTCACGGTACGGTCTGGGACATCAACCAGGACAAGCACGCCCGTCGGATTCTCACGCACATGGTGGAGACCGGTGACAAGAAAGCGCTGGTTGTATGCCACGCCGTTGGAATCCTGGCGTTCACCCGAACTTCAACGGGTGAGTTACTGGTTGCCGGGAGAAACGTTACGGGCTTCCCTAATGAATGGGAGCAGGATATCGTCGATCAACGGGACTGCATGCCGGACGGTCGGAAACTTCCTTACTGGGTTGAGGATGAGGTGAAAGCCGCCGGAGGCCTCTGGGACGCTGAACTCGACAAAGACGAAAGTGTCACGGTCGACGGTGACCTTGTTACCGCCCGTGGTCCGGGGTCCTCGGAAAAAGGTGTAAATACGTTTCTGAAAGAAATGGGTGTTGCGTAACCAGTTTGATTGTCCGGGTCAACTGAATAAAGTCCGGATTGAACTATAATTGGCGTGGGTTGTGATCAGGTGTTACAAAAATGAATAGGGGGGCTTGATTTTGTTACAGGACCCCGACGCATCCTTGTTGCACCTCCGTTGATAGAATGAAGACTCAAAACGAGCGAAGTGAGAAAGCCTGGGGATATTCATTTCAAACCGAGAGAACCAGCTAACTGTTCACTTATTCTGGAGCCTCTTGTTGATACACTCGGTGATTTTTTTTGATTTGTTTCCTGGAGGTATGAATTAACATTAAACAGAAAAAAGGCATCATCGCTCTCGTTATTTTTCTGGGTCTGGCAACCTATTACTTCTTACCGTCCAACAGGGTTGAATACCCTGCCGGGAAGCAGGTGGCCAAAAAGGATCCCGTCCAGGAAAAATTAGCAAAGAAAACGACCTTCACAAAAAACGGGTACACTCTTACTCGACTCGCTCGATTCGAGATCAAGGCCCGGGTGCTTCGAAAAAAGGAATACTGGTTTGGACGGGAGGCCGACCTTTCTCCCGTGGATTTTGCCATGGGGTGGGGGCCGATGTCCGATCAGGCGGTCATTAACAAATTGTCCATCAGTCAGGACAACCGCTGGTATTACTGGGAGACCTCAAATTTACCGATTGCCAAACGAAAGATAGAAACCCACAGTGGAAACATGCATTTGATTCCGGCCGACGAAAACGTTGAAGACCTACTGTTGAGTGTTCCCGAAGGGAAGGTGGTCCATCTCAAAGGGTACCTGGTCAACGCTAAAGCCGATGACAAGTGGAAATGGACCAGTTCTCTGTCTCGTAAGGACACGGGCAGTAACTCCTGCGAGCTGTTTTACGTGGAAAATTATGTACCGGTGTCCGTTAAGTAACTCGATTATTAACCTAGATCCTCTAACATCGTTAAAACCAATCAGGTTAAACGGCTTACTCTGCAATAGTCATTTTCCGGAGGAAAATAACATGATGTCCAACACGTTCAGAAAACTGCTGTTATTTTTTTTGATTGTATTGCTTGCGGGATGTGGAAATTCCCCCCGTGACGGGGTAAAAATGGTGTTTGAAATGAATACGGACCAATTGT
>JBDGPJ010000263.1:0-5083 GCA_042219695.1 bacterium | reverse complement strand
TAGCTAGTTGATCTTCACAAATACCGAGCGGGTCCTGGAGGACGTAAACCGTTTCTCCCCCTTCATCAACGGGAATAATATCAATAGCTCGTATTTCAGGTTTCTCAGTTTGAAGCATCGACCTCAACCTCCCGTCAAAAATTGTGGTATTGTAACCCATAGTCAATCGTTTGACACTATACATCATGGCCCCAAGATACACCCGACATTTATGTGAAGGATATAAAACGAATAAATAACCTTTCCCATGGTCAAAACGTGTTACAATGACTGGTCTAACAGGAGTTACTTACGAAAGGTGAAATGTTTCATCCGAATCTTAATGGAATTTCGGTTGTGATGAGTCATGAGTCAAACAAAGAAATCGTACGAATTGACTGATACACAGGGCCAGGATGACAATCGTCTAATAGCGATTAACAAAGTTGGAATTCGAGATTTCAAACTTCCGATGGTAGTGGATGAACGCAAAAGTGGGACACAAGACGTGACCGCCACCGTGGATATTGGAGTCGATCTTATTAAGGAACAGCGTGGCGCTCACATGAGCCGGTTTATTGAACTGATTGAGCAATACCGTCAGGAATCCTTCAATGTACATTCAATTCCTGATCTACTGGAGGACACCTGTGAACGGCTGGGTTCCAATAATGCTTACGTAACCCTGGATTTCGATTATTTTATGGAAAAAAGCTCACCACTTTCGGACAAAACTGGAATTCTCGATTTTAAATGTGGTTTTGGTGGTGCTCGTCGAGATGGTGAAACCGTAAATTGGATCAAAGCCGAAGTTCCGGTCACGACATTGTGCCCCTGTAGTAAGAAAAATAGTGACAGAGGGGCTCACAACCAGCGGGCTCTCGTGAAATCAAAAATCGTGATTAATGATATGGTTTGGCTGGAAGAACTCATTGAAATGATAGAGGAGGAAGGAAGCAGTCAGCTCTACGCACTGTTAAAACGGGAGGATGAGGCCTACGTAACGGACGAGGCCTACGATAACCCGAAATTCGTCGAAGACGTGGTCAGGGATCTCAGTCACAAAGTACAGGACGACGATCGCATGGAAGACTTTTTTATTGAATGTATTAGTTTTGAATCGATTCATAATCACGATGCTTACGCCCGAGTATACCAGGGTAGTATATGGCAGGAGAATTTCTTTGGCTGATGCTACGACGGGTGGATGTGATCTGCACATCCATTCTGAATATTCGGACGGTTCCTGTTCGCCCGCGGAAATCGTAGAACGAGCCGTTCAGGCGAACCTCGAAGCCATAGCCCTTACCGACCACGATACCGTGGATGGGGTAGAACCCTTCATGAACGCCGCCCGTGACGCCCCCCTCGAACCTGTTCCGGGAGTGGAGTTAAGCTGTCATACGAAATCAGGACGGTACCACGTGCTTGGATACTTTATTGATTGGGAGAATTCGGTTCTCGTAAAAAAATTGAAATATTACGAAGAGGCCCGAGCCGATCGTGTGCGTGGAATGGTGGATGTGTTGAACGATATCAGTGACATGAAATTCACCTTCGAGGAAATCGCCGAACGAGCCGGTCAGTCACTGATAGGAAAACCTCACGTTGCTCAGGTTATGGTGGACAGGGGATTTGTCGATAACGTGACACAAGCATTTGAAGAATACCTGGCGAGTGGGAACGTGCTTGATGAAGTTCCGAAAGAACGGATGGGGGTTAGTGAAGCTATCCAATTAATCGATGAGGTGGGGGGAATACCTATTTTGGCCCATCCGGTGCATTACGAAGAGGACCTCGACCTTCAGCGGTTTAAACAATTAGGTATTGAAGGACTCGAAGTATTTTATTCCGACCATGATTCCTCCAACGTAGAATACTATCGGGAAAAAGCGGATCAGTTTGACTGGCTCATTACAGGTGGATCCGATTTTCACGGGGACGTAAAGCCAACTGTTAACCTGGGGGATGTTCGAATGCCCCTTACACATCTTGATTCGCTACGAACATACTGCCGGCAAACCGGTGCTCGCCACGACCTGTATAGTTTGGATCGTTAAAGTTTCTTTTTTACTGATACCCTCCGAAATTTTGTTATGATAACCCCGCTTTGATTAGCACTACATTTCTACCGGGAGAGTTGAACCAATGGACGTTCAGCGGCGTGATCCGGTTGCCTGGTACCGAATAACACTAAGCGATCAAGAACCCCTTAAAGAATCCTTGCTGGATTGGGCTTCGAGTGAAGGGGTGACATTTGCCTGGTTACAGTGTCTGGGACAGGTTCGCTACGCCGATGTTGCTTCGGGGCAACGAAAAAACGACGTTCAATCCCAAAAATTAATGCAGGAAATGTCCTCAAATCGACACGTTCACGCCAAGGGAACACTGGTTCGTTCGGGGGAATCCGAGGAAGTTCATCTCCACGGGTCAATGGGACGGGGGCGTAGAACAACAACCGGTTGTATTGCGAAGGACCCGTCGGTGTTTTACGGGATGGAAATTTTCGTAACGGTTCTGGAAACCAATGAGTGAACAGCCATTATACCTCGGGCTGGAACTTACCGCGCTTCGTGGAGGCAGTCGAACACGGGGAATTGGTCGAGTGGCCCAGGCGTATTTCGAGGAGCTAAGTACCCGTTCCGATGTCCAACTCCTGCCGTATTCCTTCGGGGAATTCCCCGCCAATAATATAAAAAATCAACGAGAATGGCTCCACAAACTGTTCGATCGCTGGCACCTTGCCTGGTCGTATCGAGGAACGAAACTTGATTCCCTTCAAATAATCGATCCAATGAGGACGCCCCCGTTTTTTAATAAGCCCACTATAACCATGGTGCACGATTTAATTCCTTACCTGTACCGTGAACGTTATCAATCGAACCTATTATCGAAGTACCTTTACTGGCGCATGAAGCGTCAAATTCGTTCTTCCGATATGGTGGTTACACCATCGAGAAGTACGGCGGACGATTTAAAAATGATGTTCAACCTGGATCCGGGTCGAATTCAGCCCATTTATCACGGGATTGATCATTCACGGTTTTTTCCCCGGGATGACTCCGCCCTGGAACTTGTACTGGAGGAACACGGCGTTAGGCGCCCGTATTTTTTGATGGTTGCCGACATGAGATCAAACGATCCGCGCAAGCGCTTGCTGGAAGTTATACGAGCCTGGGATCATGATAAAGTCGGTGAGGCTCAGCTTGTTATCGTCGGTCAAACGGGCGAGTACAGTCGATTATTGAGGGAAAACTGGACGGGACGATCCGATCGACTGGTGTTTCCGGGATACGTAAATGATGGTGAGCTGGCATGTTTTTACACTGGAGCACAGTGCCTGTTGTTTCCATCTGCTTACGAAGGATTTGGTTTTCCAGTGCTTGAGGCGATGGCCTGTGGAACTATTCCCGTGGTGCGAAACGTGGGGTCCGTAAAGGAAATAGCCGGAGAGCAGGCGGTTCAACTACCTCGTGAAGAATACCAGGAAGATGTCATGGACATTGTCGGGGAATTTCTTGACGAATCACCGGACGTTCGTGATGAATGTGTGGAGCATGCACAAACGTTCAAGTGGGATCGTGCACTGGACGAATTAATTGAATTACATAGGGCGATATCCGGGAAAACGGAAATGAAGGAAGTGGACGAATCCGAGGAGGAGCCCGGGCCAAACGTTCGTACCGACGGCGAAAATCCGGTGGAATCAGAACAGCTCGAATCGCCCGCCGAAAAACAAACGTCGGACGAACAACCCGAGGGAACCGACGATACCGAACAGGATGGACAACCTGAGGAAACCGACGGAGCCAGTGGCGAAGAGACCTCCGATAAGTCCCCCGAAGAACAGGAAGAACAAGATTCCAGACCCACCGACGAACAACTCGAACAGCGTAAACAGGAGATATTGCACGGCGAATAAGTGAAATGCACCGGGAAACTCCGGACACTCATTTGATCACCGCGTATCATGTGTTTCAAAAGGTTAAATGAACACATGCCTTGAAAAGACCGTACGGTAAAGTTCATTCCACCGGATCTAATATACACCTCAACAAACGGAACCTGATGGTCCTGCGGGGAACCGTGGACCGGTTGAAGACGAAAAAGTCGACCCGCTAAAATTCAACAATAAATGGTAAACGGGATCCTGCCGTTAATTCCTATTACAGGGATCTCTCAAATGACCAATTTTTCGATCGTTGAAGGTGATGAATTGAGTCTTTGGAGAATGGGGGAGTTATTACGGTTTATTAGATTCCGGAACAGTCCTTGTTGAGGTGGAGACCACATTCCCGGTTGTGATCGTTAAACCATCTCCATCGCCCGGCACGTTTGTCCTCGCCCGGTTGAACGGGTGTGGTACAAATTCGACAACTGATGGTTTGATAGCCTTCGTCGAAAAGGGGGTTGTAAGGTACGTCGTTCTCCTGGATAAATTCCCAAACTTCCTCTTCGGTCCAGTCAACCAGGGGAGCCAGTTTCAGGACGATACGCCCGTTTTCTCGGGACAGCTGAGCCCGGGGGGTATCTTTGCGTTCTTCGGATTGATCCCGACGCAACCCACAGATCCAAACGTCCAGCGATTCAACAGCCCGATCGAACGGGTTCTGCTTTCTGATTTCACAACAGAGTTGTTGTTTTTCACGGCTGTCAAAGAATAGGTATTCCCCGTGGCGATTCATCATTTCTTGTAATTCCTCGGGGTCGGGTTGATAAATTTCCAGATCGATACCGTAACGGTCCTGTACAGTCTCATAAAATTCGTAAGTTTCTTCATGAAGGCGTAAAGTATCTACCGTAAATACCCGGAAACGGTCAATAACCTGACTGGTGAGATGTATCTGGGTCATCCCGGTGTGCTGTAAACTGGTACCAATAGCCGCACGTTTCCCGTATTGTTCAAACGCCCAGCGGAGGGTTTCTTGACCGGATAGTTCCTCAATCCGCTCCAGTTCACCCTCCGTGAAGTCTTCTACGTTTTCATGATATGGTACGGATATTGTAGTCATGAATCATACTCCTCAAATTTATTTGAGGTTGTTTAATATTCTTTACTTTTGCATTTATTTTGGCGAGGCGACCGTGAATCGATGTCATCATT
>JBDGPJ010000262.1:1362-5255 GCA_042219695.1 bacterium | reverse complement strand
AACTTAAAAGTGCAAATCGTTTCATGGTAAAAACCATTCCTCCTTTCAAAGGGCCTTAAGTTTGTAAGATTAGCGTTCAGCATTTAGCAGTCAGCAATCAGCTCACTGCAAAAAGCTTACAGCTGAAAACTTAAGGACAACGTTTCACTTACGGTCTCCATCCATCGGAGATGGCCCGGGATACATCTGCGGAGGAATGTTGTTCACCACCTTTCCATCTGGTTTAGGGCCTAACCGGAAGTGAAACGGAAAACAAAAAGAAAATAAATTGTGATAGAACGATGTTAACAAATCAAATAATGGGTTTCCCTCCGACCGTTAATCGCTCACCTGGTCGGAACACCCAGGTTGCTAAAAAATACTTCGATATCCCTTCCCAATCAGAAATTTCGAATTTGCATATCCTAACAAAGTTAATTTTCGGGCGTCAAGCGGTTAATACGCCCATTTATGTCTGTAGTCCCCCTCTATCATTCCACCGGGGGATGCGTTCCTAAGCAATCACATGATAATTAAAGGAGGGCGATAGTTCGTTCCCTGAACTCTTTCGCCCCAAACCGGTTCACACCGGATTTCCACAGTGATTGTTTTTTAGCTTGTTAGCTAATTGGCTACTTGGCTAATTAGCTAATTAGCTAATTGGCTAAAAGCCAAAATCCTGCATAAAAAAACCGCGGTACGAGGGCTGAGCCAGCAGCCAGTAACCGTCGTATTCTATTTACTTGTCATGTCCTCGGCCCTTAACGAAGCCTGATCCAGGCCGACTGGTGTATTGAATGGTGTATAGTGACGATTGCCAGCGATTGAGCTCAACACTCATACCGCGGCTGATGAATAACGTTCATTTTCAAGCTTGTACATATCTAACACATTGATTTTCGGATGTCAAATTTTTTTTGGGTTTTAGCTTGTTGGCTGATTAGCTTATTGGCTTGTTAGCTTGTTGGCTAATTGGCTAATTGGCTAATTGGCTAATTGGCTTACTGGCTGATTAGCTAATTGGCACTTTAACTGATGAACAAAGTGACTTATATAAAAAGGTGCAAGTTTTACTCATTGTTTAGTTCCGATCGTAATGAAACCAGCATTTTTTTCACAATTGTTAATTGATGATAAATCTCTTCAAACACTGATTCAGTGATATATTCAAGGTCTTTCGCCAATTCTAGTTGATAATCAAGTTCATTGGCTGATCCAATTGCCATGTTCAAATATCGTCCAAACTGGGGATCACCCCCCTGACCGCATCCCTCAGCAATATTCATAGGAATCGAGCTACTCGAACGTCTCATTTGACTCCTCAAGCCATACTTTTCCGTTTGAGGAAATTGTTCCGTCAATTCGTAAATACTCAGGGTGAGTTGATGGGCATTTTGCCAAACCTCAAGGTCACGAAAATTTTGAATAAATGACCACCCATTTTTGGCTTCTTGGCTTTTTGGCTAATTTGCCAATTTGCTATTTTGCTATTTTGCTATTTTGCTAATTTGCTAATTTGCTAATTTGCTTATTCTCTGATAGCTATAGGATAGTAAAATCAGGACTAACAAGCCAGATAGCTAAGAAGCTAATTAGCCAATAGCTAAAAAAATGGGCAGGCCCGGACTCGAACCGGGGACACCCGCCTTTTCAGGGCGGTGCTCTACCGACTGAGCTACCTGCCCGAGTTGGGTAAGTTTCGAGTTGATAGTTTCTAGTTGCGAGTTGCGAGTTCATAGTTGCCAGTTAATAGTTTCAAGTTACTGGTTATTGCCTCTGTTATTCAGGGTACATACGAAATGATCTCGGGGTTCAATTGTGAAAGAACAACCGTTCATCTGTTTCGAGCACGTGAGTGTATCAGGGATGGGGAGGCGGATACAAGGGTGGCTATAAAAGGGGAAACTAATCAATGTTCAGGGATTCAGTTTTTTATTGATGACGCGAACCGACGACTTGACCTCGGTTTTCATAAAACCCGTTTGTCGTGAGGAGACGGAAATAAAATCACGGGCCGTTTTATAGTGACTGCGGGCTTCACGATAATACTTCCGGGCTTTATCGGGCTTGCGGGTCTTTAACCAGTCGGCGCGTGATTCCGCGCGACGACCCTGGTTTAAATGATAGATAACTTCGGTAGCCGAATAATCATGGGAAAAACTGGCCAGTTCGGAGGGAGGCTTTTTCTTGCTTGTTTTTTCCCTCTGGTGGGACATGCCAAATATCATCCAGAAGCCCACGAGTACCACGATCAGCAGAAACGTCGTCTTCGAGAGTCGCTTGGTAATCATCAGGTGGAATAATCCGCGTTGATATGAATGTATTCACGTGACAGATCACACGTAAAACGGACGGCACTCGACTGCCCTTCGCCTAATTCCACTCGAATCGATTGGTTGTCCTGCTCCATTCTTTGTTCTAAATCATCAGGAGGATCCTGGGCCCGACCCTGCGAATACAAAATAGCGTCATTCATCGATATCTTCAATTCAGACGGATCGACGTCCACACCGGATGCACCCACCGAGGAAAAAATACGACCCCAGTTCGGGTCTTCACCATGAAGGGCCGTCTTAACGAGACTCGATCCAGCGATCGATTCACAAATCGCCTTTGCGTCTCGATCGGACTGAGCGCCATGTACAGCCACTTCAACGAACTTCGTGGCTCCCTCCCCATCACCTACGATTGACCGGGCCAGGTTGTCACATACCGTTTCCACTGCTTCATAGAGTGGTTCTTCAAGTGGGCCGTCCTGCTTAATGAGTTCCTTGTCCGGATGACGGGCCGACCATGCCAACACCGTATCGTTGGTCGACATGTCCCCATCCACCGTTATTTGATTAAATGTACGCTCGCACGCACGCGCGAGCAATTCCTGCCACAGCGCTGATTCCACGGGGTAATCAATAAATAAAAATCCCAGCATGGTAGCCATTTCCGGGCGAATCATACCGGAGCCCTTGGCCACTCCGTGAATGACTGCCTCCGTACCGTCCACGGGGACAGAGGTTCGCTTGGTCGTAGTGTGAATCGCCGGGAAGATCCACACCGATCTTTCCAGTAGAGGCTCCAAGGACCTCGTCGCCGGAGATGCCAAGTCGTCGTGCTGTTTCATCCAGCATTTCGCGGTGTTTTTTGAGTCCTTCTTCTCCCGTGGCTGCATTTGCCACTCCACTATTCACAACCAGCCCCCGGAACGTGTCATGCTCCGACAAACGATCACGGGTATCAATCACGGGTGCCGCAGGTAGAGTATTGGAAGTCGTCACTCCAGCTACCGTACAGGGATAGGCACTGTAGGCTATACCGAGGTCGGGGTCACCGCTCTTCTTTATTCCACAATGAACGCCGGCCCAGAGAAAACCGCGGGGAAATTTATCCGTCATCGGCAATCAAACCGCGGTTGATGGGAAGATCCAACATCAAGTTGGCGTTTTGTATTGCCTGTGTTGCCGCACCCTTACACAGGTTATCGATGTAACTGAATATTCGCACGGCACGATTATCCACGACACAGGTTAAATCAGCGTACGGTGTACGTGCGACCGCCTTGAGTCCCGCCGGTTCAGACCGGTAGCGAAGCATCTCATGGTCCTCACAGACGGTTTTCATAGTTTGTTTTACACTACCAGGATCTTGTGTCTCCGACAGGGCCGTATAAATAGCGGATTCAATTCCTCGCTCGGCCGAAATCACGTGGGGTGTAAACGTTAGACCAACATCCTCCGACGGCAACCACTGCAAGATTTCGGGACGATGGCGGTGGTTACCAATTTTATAAGGACGAATGTCGTCGTTCACGGCCATGAACGTATTGCTTTCGGTGGGGGTACGGCCGGCGCCGGAAATTCCAGATTTTGCATCCACGTAAACCGGTGAATCAATCAAACCCTGCTCGAAAAGAGGGTACA
>JBDGPJ010000262.1:0-1352 GCA_042219695.1 bacterium | reverse complement strand
CGCATAGCACCCGGGGTTGGCCACAAGACGAGCCTCACGAATGGCATCCTTACGGTACTCAGGCAGTCCGTACTCGGCCCGGGAAAGGGTTTCCGAATCAGTATGTTCCTCCTCATACACGGATTCAAACAGGTCCGTATCCGGCAGTCGGTAGTCAGCTCCAAGGTCCACAACGTGAAGATCGTCCAGATCGAGACGTTGTACGTAATCCATCGATTTGCCGTGTGGAACGGCTACAAACAATAGATCGAGTTGACGTAGTTGCTCCAGGTCCGGTTCCTGAAAGGTCAAGTTTACGCGACCCGAGAATACCGGATATTCCTGTTCTATCGGTGTACCGGAGTACTTCCGGGAGGTAATAACCTCAACGTTAAAATCCGGATGTTCCGAAAGCCAGCGGACTAGTTCCGACCCTGTAAGCCCACTGGCTCCCACGACGCCGGCATCAATCGAATTCATTGGCTTAAATCACTCTTTCTATAGCCACATAAAACCACAAAAGTCTCAAAACAGAAAAACAGGTCTATTTTTCTAACCGATTCCGTTTTTTTCAATCGTCTCTGCAATAACCATTCATCGTAACTGGTTCTATTTATTTGGCCACAAAGAAGCACTCAAGACGCAAAATTTGAAGTTAACAATCGCGGATTCCAATCAGACCGCAACTACATAATTCTTTTCCGTTATGAGTAGTCATTCACTCGGCGGCTAATGAAACCGCTACCCCTGTTAACGCCCGTGGTATCAGCCTTGCCCCCGCGGAATACTCCTTTAAGGGGTTTAAAACGAGACCGAATAAGTAATCCCCCCAAATGATTGATCACTTTAAAAGATCGCTTGACTGCAAGACCGGCGATTTCGGGAAATAGCGGGGTTAACCAGCCGGTTACATGTATACGATGAAGCACAGGTTGTGTTTGGTTTGCTATCGTTTCAACCTGTATAAAAAACGTCGATAACAAAAACAAGCTGACCAAAGGACATTCTATTCATACCATTTCTACTGTCATGTATAGGCCGGACGAACCCCATAAAAACGTACGACAAATCATATGTAATAAGGCTATGAGTACACCGTAGATTTACGCAATATAACTACAATTTCACAACTCAGTATTATGAGATATGAGTGTATCAGGGATGTTGATCCGGGTCCAAGAGGAAAGCGTTATATTGTGAGTTGAGAGTTGCGGGTTGAGAGTTTCTAGTTCAGAGTTGAAAGTTTCTAGTTTCGAATTTCTAGATGAGAGTTACTAGTTATTAGTTGCGAGTTGCGAGTTTTTGGTTCTTTACCGATCCTTCATATTTGATAAGGAAGATTGAATCACTTTGACTTCCTTTTCTTTTACGAG
>JBDGPJ010000261.1:0-6370 GCA_042219695.1 bacterium | reverse complement strand
TCGCTGACGGCTGAATGCTAAACAATATATTGACGGTAATATCGATTAGCAGGGAGACTGTCATGAGGAACATTAAATCGATCGTGTCCGAGGCCGTTGACCTCGGCGAAAAAAGGCTCAATAAATCGGCCGGTATGACCTCAATTTCGGCGTTCATAGCCGGCTTGTACGTGACCTTCGGTGGCCTTGTTGCCCTGTCGGTGGTGGCCATTATATCCAGTGTGACCGGATCCCATCAGCTCGGCTGGTTCGTGGGATCGATGTTCTACCCGATTGGGTTTTTGTTCGTGGTCATCGGCCGTTCGGAGTTGTTTACCGAGAATTTTTTGTTACCCGTGTTATCCGTCTGGGAAGCCGACAGCAAGGGTACTCACATGGAAATTATTCGACTGTGGGTCTTTGGTTTTGTATTTAACATTATCGGAGTCCTCGTCATGTCCTACCTCGTGTATGTTACCGGACTTCTATCCACCCACGCCAATCTCGGGACGGAGGTCGTGAACGAGGTCGTACGCGTGGCCTCCCACGACCTGCAACCCCCGTTTCTCAGCATGTTCGGCAAGGCGATTTTCGCCGGTTTGTTCATTAACTTCATGAGCTGGTTGATCGTGGCCTGCGAGGATTCCTTCTCGAAGTTTGTCATCGTCTGGATTACGACCTTTCCCATCATGTTGCTGGGGACCTACCACAGCATCGTCGGTTCCGGCGAAATCCTGATCGGCATCATGCACGGAGCCCCGGTGACCTACCTGGAGTGGGTGAAAAATTTCCTGGTTCCCGTGGCCCTCGGTAACCACGTAGGAGGTGTCGTTTTCGTCGCCGCTTTGCATTACCTCAAAATCTTTATTTATCGGTTAAGTGAACCGGTGGACTAAACGACAGATGGGGTTTGGACAAGGGGTACAAGGAGAAAAGTATAGACGTAAGTTGAATGGTCAATCGGTAAGGGGGAGCCAATTTTTGACCGGGAAATGTCCGAAGCTGATTATGTTCCAGTGTCCCAACCGGAGGAGCCTGGGGCAATGACGGCATTTGGCATTCAGTGATCGGGGTGGTTTGGTGTGGCGTGCGACTCCCCCTCAACGTTCATTATCTTGTGCTTTCTGTGCCTATTTGTGGTCAAAAAATGAACACACGGTAAATGTCGAGAAGCCCAACCAATCGACGGAAAGCATATTCACCATGACTCAAAATCCCCGTGTCTTCTGCGATTTCCGTGGCGAAAAAATCAGTGTTCAACTGCGTTCGTCTGCGAGCCTGTCCCAATTTCAAAAATCATGATGACGGTCATATTTTCAGGTTCTGTTTTGCATTAAGATGGTTGCCGTTGAATGTTGTAACCATCTTTTTACTGGAGTGATTCAAATGGCTTTGCTGAACAGGCAGTTGCCGTTTCGTGGTTTGCAGGATCTCGAGGACGAATTCGAGGATCTTCTTTCACGTGTGAAAGGAGGAAATGGTGAGTCCACCTCACTGTCGGCCTGGACGCCGAAAGTGGATATTTTCGAGCAGGGCGACGAAGTGATTATTGAGAGTGAATTGCCCGGTATCGATCGTGAGGACATCGATGTCAGTCTGGAGGACAACCAGCTTACCATTGAAGGGGAGCGTACCGTCGAACAAGAGCAGGAAGACCGAAACTATTACCGGTCCGAGCGCGTATACGATTCCTTCCGGCGGAGTTTTTCCCTTCCGCGGAACATCGACCGTGAACAGGTCCAGGCGACCTACGAGGACGGGGTGCTTCGGGTATCCCTTCCGGTAACGGAGGAGTCGAAGGCGAAACGCGTCGCCATCGAGTAACGGTTAATGAGGGCCGGTGATCCTCCGAGACAATCACCCGATGCTGTACACCCGGACCCGTTTAGGTCCGGGTGTACAGCAATTTTGGCTTCTGTTTTTTGTGAGAACCTGATCTTGGTCTTTTTCTCGCCAAAAGGAAATCAGTTTTTTTCGACGGAAAGGAAGATTGAGTGGCTGATATTCTGATGGACCACGCAGTGGGACACCAATGATATAATTCTTATGTTGAACTTAAGATATCAACGATTTTGTTGGAGTAGATCACAACAATTTTGGAAAATATGATTCGGATCAGTGTGATACAGGCTCTTTATTTATAGTTATTATGGGATTCTAAAATTTCTGTGAGGTGTTTCGGTTCAATGGTGCAGTTCGAGGAAGACCGAAAACGTATTAGTTTGCGCAACCTCGAACCCGGCACCCAGGTAAAGTACGCTTACGATGCCGATAACAATCTCATTACACGGGACCTGGAAATCCAGAGTGAAATGGACATTCACCGACTGGAATCGCTGGACGTGAAATACGTCGTACCGGCGGAGGAGCCGGATGCGTCCTCCTACTCAAATTCGAAAGAGGAGGAAACCCATTCTTCGGAGGTACTGGATCGGATCCTGGAGGAGGAAGATACGCTCCGTCAAAAAAGTCAGAAAACTTACGAGAAGTTAATCGGTCACATGCAGAATATATTTACGAAATTTCACGACGGTGAGGTGAATCTCGACGGTCTTTACGAACTCGTGCCTTATTTAAAAAAGTTCATTAAATTCGTGGATGAATCCCCGGCCAGTGTCTCGATTCTGATAGAAATCGAGGATTACGACAGCATCACCTACAATCACAGTGTAAATGTCAGTATTTTAAGCATACTGTACGGAAAACGTCGGGATTTTGAGCGTGGTAAATTACTCGAACTCGCATTCGGTGCCCTTGTTCACGACATCGGGAAAACCCAGCTCCCACGGGACCTGATTCAGAAAGAAGGCAAGCTCACGGACCGGGAGTATGAAATTGTGAAGACTCACCCGGAGCAGGGACTGAAATTACTGGAGGATGATGACTTCAACGAGGTTCAAAAAAAGATGACTTACGAACATCATGAGCGCCCGGATGGCACGGGATATCCCGAGGGGAAGACGAAACTTCATCCCTTTTCCAGTATCTTATCGGTCATTGACGTGTACGAAGCCCTCGTTGCTCCCCGGACGTACAAACAATCACGGATTCCACTCCGGGCATTTAAAACATTGAGGGACGAGTATTTCCCCTATGCCGAGACGCGTCATATCGTGCATGGATTAATCCACTGCCTAGGGATATTTCCGGTGGGATCGCTTGTACGTCTGACGGACAACTCCCTGGCGGTAGTACAGAAGAACAATCCCAATGACGTGGCTCGTCCCGTGGTTAGCGTGGTAACGGACGAAGCTGAAAACGTGCTGTCGCGTCCGTACCTTGTGGATTTACATCACGTGAATCAGCAGAAAATGCTGGCCCACGGTCACTTTTACGATGAGAACACGGCCGTAAAGAGTATGATTCTTCCCGGCGCCCGAACCAACCTTAAGGAACGTATACGCAACGTTTACGAGGGCTGGGATGACCAGGCTGAATACCCGGTAATAAGTTAGCCGGACTAACTTATTTCTCCTGAAAAAGGGTATTTCCAGGCGGGATGAGATTTTTACCCCGGAAGCCAGTTGGATTTGAAGAGCTCGGAATTGCATTTTTTGTAAAACGGTTCATTCACCGATAAACCATCACGAACCATTTTTCCCCCGGTCAGTTTCCCTTGAATAATACTTTCGTGCATATTCCCCGTCGAGGTAACCGGAAATCGATGTCATCATTCTCGAACTTCATTCATGGAACTCTCCGGGGCCACTTCCGGTGGCGGCCTCACGACGCCGTATCTGCTCCAAAAACCAGACATCGATACGCGCACGTCCCAAACGAGAGGTTTGTTTTCGGCGAATACGTTGTTTCCCCCTGAACAGGGGAAATTGACCGGGTTGTTACATACCCTGATTTGTGAAAGTAGTGTAAATGAAAAACCGTAAACGCTTCGTTCTCAAAAGAAATCCCGGATATTCTTACGGGACGATTCACTGGATAATACGTCGGCGAGCTCGCCGAGTTCACCGGCGAGTAACCGGATCATGTCGTCAAAAGTAATGATGTTGATGACCCGGCCGTCCTCGGTTATTGGTAGACGACGTACACTGTTGTTCGCCATGATCTTAAACAGGTTAAGGATGTTGGAACCTTTTTCGACGGTCACGGGGTCTTTTGTCATGACGTCCCGTACATCGACTCCGTCGATGTTAGCTACGTCGTCCAGTACCTTAAGGGCCAGATCTCGGTCGGTGAGTATCCCCACCGGTTTTTCGTCATTATCCACCACGACCAGGCATCCTACGTTCTGACGCTCCATGATTTCGGCAGCGTCCCGAATAGAATTCCCCGGATCAATGGTTACGATACCACTTTCCGATAATTCACGCTCTTGAACGGCCATTGTTATCCACCCTTTCAATGGAATTTAATGATTCTTTTTAATGTACCAATACCATACCCTGCAGGCGCGGGTGCAATTTATGATTCACGTCATGTTTTTCGGAATTTCAGAAGATATAATAAACAAACTATAGTGGAGGGTAGAGATTGTATTCGTATGGACACGATAAAATTCGAAACAAGGAACCACAAAATCACGTATATTAACGCGTTTACCAGATACCAAAACGAGATGTCCCCAACTCGGAAACTAATCTACGTAGTTACCGGGATTAACGCCGGGGATGGATGGTGATTTGTAGTGCCCGTACATAACTCCGACGTTGTTCGGATTTTTGAGGACGTGGCCGATTTACTGGAGATCCAGGGGGAAAATGAGTTCCGAGTGCGTGCATACAGGGAGGCCGCCCGTACGATTGAATCGTTGTCCCGGAGTTTGCGGGAGATGCTTGAGGAACAGGAGGATTTGAGTGAACTGGATGGTATCGGTGATGATTTGGCGGAGAAGATCGAGGAGATTGTGGAAACCGGTGAACTCTCCATGCTGCTCGACCTCAAGCAGGAGTTACCGGAAGGTTTGATTGACATGCTCCACGTGGAAGGACTCGGCCCGACACGGGTCCAGCAGTTGTACGACGACCTCGGGATCAGTTCACTGGACGAGTTGGAGCAAGCGGGAAAAAACGGAAAAATCGAAACCCTTGATGGATTTGGCGAGAAAACCCAGCAAAATATCCTGGAGCACCTCGAAAAATACCACGGTGAAGAACAACGGTTCCTCTGGTCGGTGGCCGACGAAGTGGTTCCGCCACTCATCGAGTACTTACAAACTTGTGACGGTGTCGGTGAGGTTGTCGTGGCGGGAAGCTACCGCCGTCGCAAGGAAACCGTGGGGGACCTGGACGTGCTTGTGACCAGTGATTCGGGTGAGGAAGTATCCAAGTGGTTCGTGGACTACGAGGACGTTGACGAGATCGTGTCACGGGGGGAAACGAAGTCCACGATTATTCTCCACAACGAACTTCAGGTGGATCTACGGGTCATCCCCGAGGAAAGTTACGGTGCAGCCATGCACTACTTCACCGGTTCCAAACCGCACAATATAGCTCTGAGAAACATTGCCGTGGACGAGGGATGGAAGTTGAATGAATACGGGTTGTTCGACGAGGATGACGAGAAACTGGCCGGTGAGACCGAGGCGGGGATCTACGATTGTTTTGATCTCCCCTACATCGAACCGGAACTGAGGGAGGACCACGGAGAAATCGAGGCGGCCCGCGAGGGTGATTTACCCGAGCTGGTTGAACTCGAGGATTTGCAGGGGGATCTGCAGTCCCATACGACGGATAGCGACGGCAAACATAGTTTAAAGGAGATGGTCGAGGTTGCTCGGGAGGTCGGACACGATTACTACGCGGTGACCGATCACTCGAAGCACGTGGGTATTACGCAGGGGCTGGACGAGGATGGTCTACGGGATCAGAATCGGCGTATTGATGAGCTTAACGATCAGTACGACGAATTCCAGATTTTGAAAGGGATCGAGGTCGATATTCTCGAGGACGGTACCCTGGCACTCAAGGACGAAATTCTCGATCAGCAGGACCTCGTGCTGTGTGCGGTACATACGAAGTTTGATTTACCGGAGAAACAGCAGACCGAGCGTATATGCCGGGCTCTCGAGCACCCGGCCGTAAACATTTACGTTCATCCCACCTGCCGGAAAATCAACGAACGGGAACCGATCGATCTGGAGATGGAAACGGTCATGGACACCGCACTGGAAAACGACAGTTACCTGGAGATCAACGCCCAGCCGGTGCGACTGGATCTCAATGATAGGTACGCTCGTCGCGCGAAGGAAAAGGGTCTGAAACTGTCGATCTCCACCGACGCCCACAACACCGGCCATTTGTTTGCGCTCCGGCACGGAATCGGTCAAGCCCGCCGCGGCTGGCTGGAGAAGAAGGATGTTCTGAATACGAGGACGTGGGCGGAGTTAAAAGCGTTTCTCGATTAGCCCGTTCGTTTAAAAGACTCTCGTTGAGTC
>JBDGPJ010000260.1:0-6007 GCA_042219695.1 bacterium | reverse complement strand
AAAGAAGTTATTGAAATGGATTTACACGAAGAGATAAGTGATTTTTTGGATGCCGATGATACGTGGTATGGGAAGGTGTATAGTTCATCGACGATGAGAAGAAAATGTCACATCGAAGAAAAACCACCTTCATGGTCAGGGCGTATGACGAATATCCACAGTGAAATGAAGAAGGCCCTCAGATTGGTTAAAAAGTTTCGTTCTGATGTTGGAAGGGATAACTTGAACGAAGCCCTTCCATCGGCTTGACTTGTAATTACATTGTTATTACAATTAAGGGTGAATTATCATCCTTAATTGGAGGTTGACTCATGGAAAAATCGGAGCTTTTGCAGGTCAGGATTGAACCGGATTTAAAGGAATTATTGGACGACGTGGCCGAGCAACGAGGGCAATCATCCTCGTCGTTACTCCGTCAAATTCTCAAGGCCGGACTGGAGGACGTGGCCCAGAACAGTACCGACCCGCTTCAAATCTCGATCACGGACGATGATTCCTGATGGTTTCACTGCTTGAGGCAATCAACGAAGGTCCGATTAAATACGATGAAACCCTTCCCGGACTTCTCCCAGGATCAGCGGGGTTACTGGTTGCACCTGGATCAACAGGCAAAGGGTTTGCCAGTTTACAATTAGGTGTGTCTGTGGCTTGTCCAGAGTCTATCGATCCGTTCTTCGGAGAATTATATGACGGGTTTGGAAGTTCTCCGTTTGATACCGATCATTCTGGGCCAGTTTCCGTGCTTATGGCTGAAGATCCAAGTTTCGTAATCCACAACCGACTCCATTATATTGGCGAGACATTAAAGGAGGTTCCTGGTGTGGGAGAAGTTACTTTGGAAAAAACAAATGAAAATCTTTGTGTTGGAAGTCTAACAGGCCAGCTTCCTCGTATTTTGACCGCCGGTGATACGTTGTCCGACGAAGAAAAAGAATGGCGTGAGAAGCTATTTGAGTGGTGTGAGAACCAACGACTTGTCATTCTTGATCCGCTGGCCCGGTTCCATTCGGCTGATGAGAACCACAATGGAAAGATGACAACACTAGTTCAACTACTGGAACAAGTGGCCCAGGAAACCAAAACTGCCATTATTTTCACCCACCACGCAAACAAGCAAAGCATGTGGAGCGACAGCGGAGATCAGCAGTCCGCTGCCAGGGGGGCTTCCGCTTTGACGGATGCGGTGCGATGGCAGGTTAATATGTGCGGGATGAGCGAGGATGAAGCCCAGGAACTTGATGTGAACCGGAGAAGAAAATACGTCCGTTTCTCACTGCCGAAGATTAACTTTAATAGCCCGATCGATGACTTCTGGTTAGAACGTTCACGAGGCGGAACCTTAAAATATGTTGATTTTAAAGAAAATGATTCGGTCGATGACTATGGTGATGATTTCTCATGAGTGACGATCAGAAGGCGTATCAGACTAACCTTGAATTTTCTCCCATCCGGCCTGATCGAATTCATGAACCCGTGTTTCGTCCGGTTAAAAAAGGAACCCGAAAAACACGGTTCGAAGTTAAACGGGATATTGGGCGGTTCAACCTTAAAATCGTCGGGCCTTACCTCCTGGGGGAAGACGATGCCGACGTATATTTCACCCTTCTTGCTATGGCAGCCCGCCAACGTCAATTTGTCCATGCAGATTTGGAAAATGAAATTGGAAAAGAAGTGTGGGAAGAACTGGAAGCCAAAGCGAATGCAAAAAGTGAACGTACCCTGGCAGTTCGGACAACCATCTACAATTTGCTAAAAGAAGTTGGACGTAATCCCGAAGGCCGATCCAATTATGGATGGCTTCTCCGTTCCCTCGATCGTATGGCCCATGCCGGTATTACCGTCCGTGAAAATTTACCAGATGGTCGGAGACAGTGGGGGATGAATATGATCGGGTATGCCTTTGAAGAAAAAGAAAATCACGACGCCCTGGTCGTGTCGATCGACGCCCGAGCAGCACAAGCGATCTTACCCGAAGGTTTAAGCCACCGAAAAATTAACCTGGATGAACGCCGAGCTCTCAAATCAGATCGGGCCAAGTCCCTACATAAATGGATATGTACCGCCATGAATGAAGCCGAGGAACGCACCATCGGAATCGACAAACTAGCACGGAAAATCTGGCGAGATTTTGATGACATTGCCGATTCGACAAAACGGAAAAGACGGTCCCGGGTGAAGGACACCTTAGAAGAACTCAAAACCATTACCGGAGAAGATGAAAATTTAGACGCTTACGACTACAAAATCAGAGGCAAAGGCGGGGACGCACAGGTCACGATATTTCGACCTTAAAATGTTGGTATAACTGAGACGCCCCCCCTTATCGGGATAACTGAGACGGACTATTGGTATAACTGTCACAGACTATTGGTATAACCGTCACGGACTGTTGGTATAACTGTCACGCCACCCCAAAAAGCGATTTCGCTTCACGGTCAATCCACGCCCGATCAACCCCCCATTTCCGCCCCCATTACATCATCCAATAATTCGCCGTACTATAGATCTACTAAAGATCTACTAACGGGGAGAACTGCTCCCCGTGTTTGTTACGGGGAGCTTCCATCCCCTCGAAAAAACCTTGAAAACCTACCCCAAAACGGGTATCATGTACCATTAAGCACGTTAGACTGCAAGCCGACGCATGGACACACATCGACTTCCGTAGGCTTCGATGGTGCCATGCGGGCTTGGCTGGGGATTTTTTTGTTCCGTCGGTCACAAAAAAATTCCCCCGCCCCCTTAAAAATGACCTCTCCTGGGCAGTCGGAGAATGAAGGAGGAGTGGCTTATGAGCCGTGACACTTCATTTCGTTTTCGATTATCCGATGATCTCAAATCCCGCCTCGAGGAATTGGCCGATCGGAATGGTAATTCCCAGGCTGATGTGATCCGGTCGTTGATCGAGAACCAGGAGCTCCCCCCTCCGAACCGCACGGATCCCGATGGTATTTCGGAACTGAATCGGCAGGTGGCTTCGATCGGGAACAACCTGAATCAGCTTGCCCGAATCGGCAACCAGTATGACGACCCCAGCTACGCCAAGATGATGACCGCCCTGGTCACGATCCAGCGACAGATCGAGGACGTTAAAGACCGCTTTCTTTCATCCTCTCCGACTGCCCCAACCACGGAGGACGACTGATATGTATATGGCGGTGAGCAATTCCGCAGGCGGTGGGGCTTCCGCCATGTCGTATTTGCTTTCCGAGGAAGTGACCGTGGATGGTGTGACTTACGAGCGAGACACCGAACCGGAGGTTCTGCGAGGCGATCCCCAGCAGGCCGTAGAAATTGAACAGAACATTGATAATAAATGGACGTACACCGTGGGAAGTTTGAACTTTGCACCGGAGCACTCCGAGAAGGCCAAGGAACACGCCGAGGAAATCATGGACACTTTTGAGGACGTGGCGTTTCCTGGGATGGACGAGGATCAATATGAAATATGCTGGGTGCTTCACGACGACAAGGGAAAGACAGAGCTTAATTTTTTCATCCCTCGTCAGGAACTCACGACGGGGAAGGCTTACAACCCCACGCCCCCCGGACACCAGGACCGCTATGATCCGTGGCGGGATCTGATTAACGAGTATTACGGCTTTGCCGATCCAACCGACCCCGCCCGGGCTCGGGAACTTCAAAATGCCGATCATGAATTGAAGCTGGAAGCTTTAAAAGAGCGGATCGACGATGACAGCGAGGACATTGAACTCGACGAAATGCGTGGCCTAATTCACGAGAACGTGAAGCAGGGTATTGACGCTGGAGTGATCGAAAACCGACAGGACATTATCGAGTGGATTGAAGGCCAGGAACCGTTTGAAGTGACCCGCCAGGGCGAGGACTACATCAGTGTGAAACTGAAAGACGCAGACGGACCCGCTTTTCAGACCACACGCAAACTCAAAGGGAGGATGTATAAGGATGGATGGACAGTTGAGCGAGAAAATCAAAGAACACAACAACCAGGTGAACAAAGAGATTCTGAACCGGATGAAGGAAAACTCGAAGAACTTAGAGAACAAATTAAAGGACGAATTGAACAGGTTGCAGAACGAAATCGAGAGCGATATTCAGGAGGTCGAGAACGACCTGAAGAACCGGACTTCGAGCTTGAGCAACTGGATGGGGTGGGAAGCCTTGAGGTACAGTCTGGCCGTATTGCTCGGAGCATTGATGATCCTCTCAATCCCGACAACGTGGAACTGGTGGAACTCTCCGACGTGGTATCAGGGCGTGAGTCACTACGAGGACGAGCGGGGGGAATGGGTGGAGATGAATCTGAATCAACTACCGACACGGACAACCGAACAGGGACAACGGGTGCTGATTTGGAAAAAGGAGAACGGGAAATTGAGAGCCCTGGTCAATCCGAAGGAGGGACAATGAATGAGCAATCCCGAATTGGAGGACTTCGAGAATATCTCGACCGATTCGCTGACTCCGTTAGAGAGGGAGTTACTCAAATCGGTCAATCAATTAGCGGAGCTATCCAAAAAACGAAGCAACGAATTGGAGAGTTTGCGGAATCAGTTAGAGAATTTACGGAGCGACGTGGACTACTTAATCAGCTTGCTCGATCAGAACGGGGAGCGGTCGGAATGAACCAGGCCAGCGAAAACGAGCTTGATCGATTTAAGACCGAGATCAACCTGGCCGAGTTCGCACGGGATCAACGGGGAGCCGTGCAGGACGAAACTCGATCATCCCGTAACTCGATTGTGATGAAGGAAGCCGGAGCCACCCTGGTCATGACCCGGGGCCAGGACGGACACTGGCAGTATTTCAATGTGAACGACCACGAGGACTCCGGATCCATCATTGATTACGTCCAGAACCGCAGTGATCAGAACCTGGGCGAGGTCAGACAGACGCTCAGGCCGTTTGTTCGTGGTGATGGTCGGGAACCCGCTGAGAAATCGACGAGAGAGCCGATTAAAGATCCCGAAACCCCGGAAACGACCCGCTCAGAGGGGGTTAATCGAGAAAATCCGATTCCTTCTCCTTCTCCGACTGCCCCCGAAACGCAAGCCATTTCCCGGAAATTCCAGAGCATGTCAGATGATCTGACCCGGTCGGATTATTTGACGGATGATCGGGAGATCAGCAAGGACACCTTACAGGATGAACGCTTCCAGTCCGTGATTCGGACGGATGATTATGAAACCGATCACGGGGTTTTTACCCACACGATCTACCCGCACTTTAACGCCGAGGATGAACTGGTGGGATATGAGCGAAATGACTCCGGACTGGACAATCCGATGTTTGTTGAAGGCGGGGAAAAAGGCGTCTGGCGAACGCCCGCCGACGATCCCGATCAGGTTGTGGTTACGGAGTCTCCGGAGGACGCTATGGCGTATCACGAACTCAACGATATGGAGGACGAGGACGTTCAATACGTGAGCTTCATGGGTTCCCCTGGTGATCCGGAAGCCAAGCAACATGAGGCGTTCAATTCGATTGTGGAGCGTCACGATCCCGACCGGATCACGGTGGCCGCCGACCAGGATGAGGCCGGAGAAAAACTGACGCAGGCCGTGGCCGATAACCACGCCGAGGATCGGGATGTGGTCGACCATCGACCGGATGAGGAAGGCCAGGATTGGAACGATGAACTGCAGGAACAACGAGAGCTTGAGCGTGAGCAAACACAATCTCATGGGCTGTCGTATTAGGAGGTTAATGATGGTTTCAGTTACCGACTTTGAAAATTTCACTGATGAAGATTATGAGCGAATATATTCACACTACTTTGAGGACTTAATCCCTACGGTTATGAAGGGGGTTATTAAACTGGAACTTGAATATGAAGAATTTGGGGTGTCACGTGGCCGTGAACTATGGCTTTGTTTACGCCAAGTCCTTGGAATTATCGTTTCTGAAACCGGAAAGGAAGAACTCAAATTTGACCACTATGAGCATTTGAACTTAACCGAGGAACAGCGAAAAGAAGTTATTGAAATGGATTTACACGAAGAGATAAGTGATTTTTTGGATGCCG
>JBDGPJ010000026.1:0-10232 GCA_042219695.1 bacterium | reverse complement strand
CACGACCGCCTCCATGGCTCCCGTGCCGGAGGCCGAGTACAGCGCCAGGGGCCAATCCACGTTTAAAATCGAACGCAAACGATCCCGAACGAACTTTAGGACGGATGAAAATTCAGGGGTACGGTGGTATTGCTGGGTCCGGGCCATCTCAAGACGTGATTCTTCAGGTACGGGCGTAGGTCCCGGAGCCATAATTCGATGTTTGAATTTCATGAAACGTCTCCCGACCGAATATAATCGTCAACAACAGAACACTGGACACGAACTCGGTTATTTTCACAAGAAGAAGCGGTGATTTCCACTGACTTGTTTACCGCACTAATCTGCACACTCCGATAATACGGTCCGGGAACTAACAAGGAATGGCGTTTCCTTCAGCGGTAGGTTGAAATATTAATCGCTAAAAAAACCGAAATGACCGTCCGTTACGGTAATCAGAAAGTTGGTGGACTCGACAGTCGAATTTACGCGCTCTCTTTTTCCTCACCGGGGTAGACACGGATGGGTTGTTCCTCACCGCGCACGGCTTCCCCCGTAATTACACACTCCTGAACTTCATCGTCCTCGGGAATATCGTACATAATATCGAGCATAATCTGCTCCATCACGGAACGAAGTCCCCGAGCTCCGGTGTCACGTTCGAGTGCCCGGCTGGCAATTTCACCGAGGGCATCATCGGTGAACGTAAGCTTAACGTCTTCCATGTCAAATAACTGGTGGAATTGTTTAACAAGCGCGTTCTTGGGTTCCTGAAGGATTTTTACGAGAGCATCCTCGTCAAGTTTATCCAGCGTGGCAACAACGGGAATACGGCCGGCAAACTCCGGAATAAACCCGTACTCGAGGAGATCCTCGGCCTCACAATGCCGTAAAATGTCGGTGCGATCCATGTCCTCCTCGGATTTTACGTCGGCACCAAAACCAATCACGTTTTCATTAAGTCGCCGCTCGATAATATCCTCGAGTCCAACAAAAGCACCACCACAGATAAACAGAATGTTATTCGTATCAATCTGAATGTAATCCTGGTGGGGATGCTTACGTCCTCCCTGGGGAGGTACGTTAGCGACAGTTCCCTCAATGATTTTAAGTAGTGCCTGCTGTACACCCTCTCCACTTACATCCCTGGTTATGGACGGGTTGTCGGCTTTTCGAGCGATTTTATCTATTTCGTCCACGTAAATGATTCCTTTTTCCGCTTCCTGGAAATCAAAATCAGACGTCTGAATCAGTCGCAGGAGTATATTCTCCACGTCTTCTCCCACGTAACCCGCTTCCGTCAGCGCCGTCGAGTCCACGATGGAGAACGGAACGTCCAATATCTTAGCGAGGGTTTTGGCCATTAACGTCTTACCACTACCGGTCGGACCGATAAGCAGAATATTACTCTTTTCGATATCCACGTCATCATGTGTTTTTACCGGCGAATAAATCCGCTTGTAATGATTGTAGACAGCTACCGAAATAATTTTTTTAGCCCGGTCTTGACCCACCACGTACTCATCGAGGTGTCGCTGTATTTCGGAAGGCTTGGGCAAAGTAAAATCATCGTCTTCAAGCTGTTCGGGCATATCCTCGGACACAATTTCATTACAAACTTCGATGCACTCGTCACAGATGTATACCCCGGGACCGGCGACAAGCCGCTTTACGTCCTCCTGATCCTTCCCACAAAAAGAACACCGTAAATCTTCATCCTCACTACCGTACCGAAACATAACGTAAATCTCCTTCCAGCTACTTTTAGTTAGAACCAGTTCGTTTAAGAATCACATGAGTACCTATAGTTTAACATACCCGCTTCTCAATAAATAAGTAAAGCACAGAAATCGGGAAATCATGTGAAGTAGAAAATCTACCGTAAAACCATCATCAAACCGTTGTAAGGCGTTTGGATTCAGCCCGGATCGCTCTCAAGGGTTATTCGTCTTCTTCGTCTTCCTCGAGACTTGTGCGGGATTCCATAACCTGGTCCACGAGACCGTAATCGACAGCTTCATCCGATGTCATGAAATAATCTCGATCCACGTCTTCACGGATCTGTTCCTCATCCCGGTTTGTATGTTCCGCCAGGATGTTAATGATCCTCTGTTTGATCCGAAGTAATTCCTGGGTGCGAATTTCGACGTCACTGGCCTGTCCTTCAGCTCCACCTAACGGCTGGTGAACCAGAAAACGGGAATTCGGAAGAGCATAGCGACTTCCCTCTTCTCCAGCGGCCATAATGACGGCACCCATACTGGCGGCCTGTCCGATACAAATCGTATTAATCGTCGGTTTTACGTACTGCATCGTATCGTAGATAGCCAGGCCGGACGTCACTTGTCCGCCCGGGCTGTTGACGTACACGTAAATGTCACGATCAGGGTTGTCGGCCTCAAGGAACAATAGCTGCGCCACTACGGCGTTGGCTCCCTGAGATTCAATGGGAGTTCCCACAAACACAATGCGATCTTTAAGAAGTCGGCTGTAAATATCGTAAGCACGTTCACCTTTAGGGGTTTGCTCAATGACCGTGGGTAACGGTATGGACATAAAAATCACACTCCAGAAAAAATGATCAAAGAAATATAGTGTACAGCTTTATTCGTTTGCGATTATATCCCGGAAGGGGTTTCAATCGTGGGAGAATCGTCCTCCTCTTCTTCCACTTCCACAGTCTCAACGTCGGCGTTGTCAATCAAGTAATCAAGGACTTTCTCATCACGTTTCTCCATCCGGATACTGTTGAGCTGTTGTTCAGACATGTTCTCTTTCAGTTGTTCCAGCTCGGCCCCGTACTGTGCGGCCATTTCATTAAGGTGATCCTCGAACTCCTGCTCGGAGAGTTCAATGTCCTCGAGGTCGGCTATTTCCTGAAAAATGAGGGTTAATCGGACACGCCGCTCGGCCTCGGGTTCAACGTCGGCTTCGAGTTCTTCCCGGGTAAGTCCCTGTTCATCGAGGTAACTTTCCATGTCCCGATCCTGGGCCTCCAGTCGTTGCTCAAGGTCCTGAAGGATAAGGCGTTTTTCATTTTCCAGTAATGATTCCGGGAGGTGAAATTCCACGTTGTCCAGTAGTTGATCGTATATTTGACTGGAAAGCTGTTCCCGGGCCGATTCCTCACCCATGTCGGTAAGGCGTTCTCGGACCTGATCCCGGAGTTCCTCCTCGGAGTCAGCATCAAACTGTTCGAGGAAGTCCTCGTCCCCCACGGGCGGTTTTACTTCCTCCTGAATTTCCAAAACATCGACTTCAAAATCCAGCGTCTGTCCGGCCAACTCATCGTCCACGAAATCATCCGGCAGGGTTGCTTCGATCGACCGGTGTTCTCCCGTTTCGGCTCCGATTAAGCCCTGCTCGAGTTCAGGCAAAAACCGTTCACTTCCAATTTCGATCACGGATTCCTCCCCTTTTGTACCTTCCACGGCCTCTCCGGACTCATTAAAGCCCTCGAAGTCAACTTTGACGAAATCCCCCGATTGAACGGCCCGTTCATCGGTGATCGGTTCAAGGGAGGCCGCCATGGACCGGAGTTCCTCAACCTGGTCGTCAACACTTTCTTTATCTACTTTTTGTACTTCCTTACGCAACTCAATCCCCAGGTAATCATCCTCGGAAATGTCCACTTCGGGACGTTCGTCCACTTCGATTTCCACGTAGAATTCACCATTGATTTCAAAGTCAACAATCGTGGGGCGTGACACCGGCTCAATTTCGTACTCCGAATAAACGTACTCACAGATGTCCGGTACGATTTTCTCAATTAATTTCTGCTGAACCTGCTGGGGATATTTCTTCTCTATTATACCTTCGGGCACCTTCCCCTGACGAAACCCCGGCTCATCAACTTCGGGCTTGATTTCATTTATAGCCTGTTTTCGCTTGGATTCAACGTCGTCTTCAGGGACGTTCACCGAAAATTCAATCGTGGATTGCTCACCACGTTGCAAATCTACTTCCCAGCTATCTTTGTTCATAATAAAAACTCCTTAATTCATGAAATAGGTGAATGTCACAATGAGGAACCAATAAGGATAACCTACATTCATCAGAACGTGAATCCCGGTAGACAAAATCAATAAGGTACAGCATGTGACTTAACGATCGAGAACCATATCCGGATTGAAGACAGGGGAGGGATATCGACCCACGTATTGTGGTTTATTTTGAACAACTTTGATAAACGCCCTAACCCTTCTAACGCGATTTTGCCCGTGCGTGGGTAATTCAGTTAACTCCGCTTCCCCGTACAACAATCGTTTCCCTGGTGATCGATCTCCGGACTTCTTCTGTTTAACAAACACAAACATTCCCTTATCCCAGGCTTCCAGCTTCCAGTAGGGATGGGGAATGAAATAATAAAATGGGGAGGATGAGTAGCTCGAGACGATGGCATGCCGGAAATCCAACGTGTCATGTTCAATAAGGGGTTGTGGATTGTTGAGAGCAAGCGACATAAATGTGGACTTGTAAGCAAGGGTACGGGTCCCAATGAAAACTTTTTTCCGGGGCCACCATTTCCAGATCAAATATGATCCGATTCCGAAGTCATTATAAAATGGTTTGTCGGGATAATGTTGAAGGGCGTATTCCGGAGCCTTTTTGGAAAATCGAGTGTGCAACCCCCAGCCAAACTGTTGGCCGGTACTACCGCTTACCCGGTGGAACGTGCCCGTGTACGTGGAATAATAAACAAATATTCCCCCGGTTAACATAAGAATAACAGATCCCCACTGAACCCAGGCCGCCAATGAAAATCCATCGAAATCCCCCAGGGAATACCGTATTGAAAACACCGGTACAACCACAAGGGGAATGAGGGCCACCGACCGTACGTACATCAGTCCCAGTATCACACCGGACAAGACCGCCAGAAACAGAGAAGTCCGAAAACGGAATCGAGGTATTAGAAAAGATACCAATCCAATAATTCCAACCCACAAGGAAAAGCGAATCGAGATTAAATCGAGTTTGGCAAGCGGGGACGCCATTCCCGGGGTTTGATTTTGTCCGGCGGAAAAACTTTTTGGTGTAAACAACGTCACCACGAAACCACGCAAAAATTTCCAGCCTTTTACGATCACAGGGGAGTTTTGATCGGGAGCTGTGCCTTTAACCTCCGTAAGGGTAGAAACGGCTGACTCAAGTTTTTTATACATGGAGGCAATATTCGGACGGACCACCAGGATTACTGCAAGGCAAAGTACCAAAACAAGGCAACACGTAACGAACTGATGCCAGGTGAGACAGTTTTCACCTGTTAATAAGCGATCAATGCCCTCCCCTAATAACAGGACAAAAAAGAAACCGAATCCAAACAAAAACGAAAAATGTAGGTTCCCCCATAACATCATGAGGACCGGGAGCCCCCATAGAACGATCGTGTTTTTTGAATGGACAAGCCTGTACCACAATCCAAAAACAACGATTAGAAAAGGAATCAGGACAATGGCGTTTTTTAGTAGCAACTTCTGCTGTAGACCTACTACGACTACAACAAGCGTTAACAGCATCAGGGGATTTGTTTTCCAGCGAAACATCCAATGAATAACAAGAATGGCAAACAGGGCTATAGCAATCCGGAAGAACTGTAAGCCCGCGTAGCCTGTAACACGCTGTATCAAATACAATCCTATATCCATTAACCAGCTAACAGCTTGAAGATTTATTGACTTCACGGCGGGGGAAAACGAGAACTCGGAATAAGCCGGAAACGATCCCTTTAAAAAAACGTATCGACCGACCACAAGGGATTTCCATATACCGGTCGAATAAATTTTAATTATTAAAAACGGAGCCAACAGCACAAATAAGAAACAGTAAAATCCGGATCGTTTTACAATTCCGGGGGAAGCTAATTTAAAAACCCGTTGTCGAATAGCGTCAACAATACGTTCCATCATGTTTAACAAATCACTTCAGATGAGATGGTTCTCCCAAGATTCCTGAGTTACCAACTTATAACAAGAACAATCCATTAAATATGCTGTTTCATAGCAAGGTTCCAATACGAACCTTCGTTTTTTTTGAGCAAAAGACCCGTTAACAGTACAGGAATTCAAAATCTCCGAAAACCGAAATTCGTCTAAAAACGTGGAGGGAAAATCAATTTTACAGGGGCATCAATTTCACGAAGCCACTCCACGAACTACCACACGTGGTATCGGCTTCAACCCGGTTTTCAATCGAGATGAAGTAACATTGTTGAGCAAGGTCCTTCAAATGATCCCGAATCAAAAAACGAAATAATAACCATGCTACTCTTATATCGCCCCGATCGAGTACTGGGGTTCACAAGGGGATTCAACCTCGGCGTGTTAACCCTGGAATTCTCCTGGAGGAGTTAAATTCACAGGCATTCCGGATCCGGCGAATAGCTTCAATAAATGCGAGGGGTGGGAGTCGAACCCACACGGGATAACCCCACAGGATCCTAAATCCTGCGCGTCTGCCAGTTCCGCCACCCTCGCCTTACATCTTTAATTGAGCTTCATTTTACAACAAACCGATCACGTTTTCCTACCCTTGCGTTATATGATCAATAGCCTTGTTTTTCACTCCAACTTTCTACCCACAAACTATTATCATGCCCTTTACAATGACAGTATGACTGTCTTTAAGTGAATCGTTCATTGACCACCCGTCTATCAATAGAGCGGAAAGGTATCATTATCAGCGGGATTCTCCCAGCCGGAAAACAATGAGCGCAATATCGGTCAATTATCCTGTCTATCCACCCTATCTTGGAAAATTCACGACAGTAAGACTGTCGCAACGTTTTCGACCGATAGATCAAGTGATTCAAGTTTTAGGCTGTACAACTGTTTATGAAACCAGCCGGACGAATAATTATGACTTTTATAAAATTATTCAGGTTAGCCCGGAATATGCACGACAGTATAACTGTCTGAATATTCCGATCCGCCGGACAGCCGTTAATGGCCGTGAAAACGGCCATTACCAGCTGGGTTAGCCCAGCCGGCAGGCTGAGCGAACGAGAAGTTCAAAATACACTCTGTAAAATCGGACTTCGTATTACAACTTGGCTTATTAGTTTATTCAAGCCTGACGGCTGTCCCGTAGGGACGAATAATTGGGACATGGAACAATCCGACTGACGTAATACCGTACCGGGAAACACAGACGGCTGTCCCCATGATTTAGATGTTTTGATCCATAGACCTGCCCTCACCAAAGGGAACAGTCAACCTACTAATGGTTTCTTGCAAATTATTTTCGGACAAACTATTTCCAAAGTTTCACCCCTTGCTCACCTGAGGAAAGAAAGAAATATAGGGACCAAAATGCTCATTTGATTACGGGTTTGAACAACGGGGCTTACTAAGAACCGAGAGCTCGGAAGAACCAAGTGATCCACGGAATAACTTTACGTCACGGATTCGTCCGTGGAAGTTTTGGCCTTTTTTTTCACCCCCCATTAACAACTTTAAGAATTTGTTATCCGAGACTGTAATCGATTTGTTATCACGAGCAACAATATTCCCGTCCACCCACAACTTGCCCCCTTGTTTGGATCGGGCAAAGGCTACGTGGATCCATTCCTTAACAGGAAAATCCCGGATATTGGACCATAGATAATTCAAGCTGTTCCCATCCCCCGATGTAACCACCAACCGCCCGTTTTGCCTGAATTCCAGGTGCCAACCTGTTTTTCTCCCCTCAATGGACCACTGTAATAGCTGAAATTTTTCACGACTCCGTTCCGGTTTGCTCAGTAATTTCACCCATAGGGAGTAACTATAGGGAATCCGTGGCTTTAATTGAGCATGGCCGGGAACTTCCACGTAATCGTCATTACCATCAAATAGTAGTCCTTTGCCTGGAGTTGACAGTTGCCCCGGCGACTTCCCGTGAATGGTTCCCCGAATGTTATTCCCGGTTTGATCGATAACAACATTGTCATTAATTCGGTTAAACGACCAATCTGCCACGATTCCCGATCGATCCATTTTGCACATGAATCCCCTCGAACTCCGGGTTGTTTCGGGGGCGGCGTTTCCCGTGATTTGATTGTACAAATTCTTAATTTGACGTCCCGTTAACACACTCTTTGAAATCAATACTTCATCAATATTTCCATGAAAACCGGAATTGTTCGCGGGGTGCGAACCAATATCCAGCTCCATGGAATCGGATGCCATGGGGGAAACATTTATTTTCTTAACCAGCTCACCGTTGAGGTAAAGCGCGGATGTGGACGTTTGTTCGTTATAAGTACCCACCACAAAATACCATTTCCCTGCCTTGATTGTACGATCCGACCGAATGGTCTGGTATTCATAGCCATTCCCAATTTTCCAGGCCAGCCGTGCCTTGGATTGTTTAACCGAATCAATCTGTAGATGAAATCCCTTGTTCCGAGCCCCGCC
Source organism: bacterium (assembly GCA_042219695.1). Classification (GTDB taxonomy): domain Bacteria; phylum T1Sed10-126; class T1Sed10-126; order T1Sed10-126; family JBDGPJ01; genus JBDGPJ01. Next base: position 1,857 of record JBDGPJ010000026.1, on the reverse strand, counting down.
CTTGGAAACCACGAACTGCTTCGGAGACACCAATTTGGTTGGTTTCACCCAGGCCATAACCGTTAATTTATCGGGATCAAAATCCGCCAGCCCGGGCACGGAGACTCCACCTTGAACGGAATACATCGCCCGACCCCGTTTGCCCTGCACAAGTCTTCCACGGTTCAGTTCGGATTGGTAATTCCGCTGACTGTAGACAGGAATGGTCTTTCTCCCCTCCGTTTTTTGAATCCATTCCATAGGCCAGTATCCAACAACGTTACTGGGATTTGTCACTGTAAGAACTGGAGAATTAATTTGTTTAAATTTAGAAGTGAACTGGGATAAATTACTCAGTAAACCGGTAGAAGTTACCCGGGAGGAAGTAGAAGTTTCGGAACGCCCGATCGTAGGTTCACTCGATTCACCGGTTCCCGAACTGACATTCACGGATCTATCGTGCTTTTCCATAACTGTTACATGCTGTTGCTTTACTTCCGACGAGGTGAAGGCCCGATTGTAGATTTTTATTTCATCCATGGCACCTTTGAAATAATTCCCTTCTCCCACTTTATTGGCACCAAAAAATAATTTGCCATCCGTTTCCAGGTTTAACTTTCCACGATCTTGTGCAACCAAATTTCCGTCAAAGTAAATTTTTAAATGACTTTCACCCTTCGTGCGGGTGTACACGAAGTGAAACTGGTGCCACTGGTTATCATCAAATCCAAGGTCACGGCCGTACGTCTTCAAGTAATGAGGATTTTGATCCCATCGCCCTCCTATATTCAAACTCGGAGTAACGCGAATAAACCATCCCTTGAAGGGATGAGGATCCTGAGTCCCCTTTACCAGTAAGATTTGCCCTCCACTTTCCCTTGAAAATTGTGAACTCACCTTGAACCACCCGCTCACGGTAAATCCCTTTTTGTCGGACGGATCCAGGGCCGGGTGATCGGGTATGGATATCCAGTCATTCTTACCGTCAAACTGAACGGCTTTGGTCCCCCTGACCCCCTCGACAATTCGAGAATTTCCATGGAGACGACCGTGGATTTCTTTTCCCGTTTGGTTAAGAACCATATTTTTATGAAGTCGTTCAAAACCCCAGTGTGCTATAGGTTTGCCCTTACCTGAATGGCGGGGGAGCGAGAATGATTGGTATTTATTCCTGATGGATGATTTCGACATACCATAGTTATAAATTTTTAACTCATCGAGGTATCCGTCAAAAAATTTCTTACGGTTATTCATGCCAATCTCAAGTTGATCCGAACTATACTCAGCACGAGGATTCGTTTTACTGTCGGGACGATCAGGGCCCGCCACTCGTTCCCCATCGATATACAGTGCCAGGGAAGAATCTTTTTTTAGGATTGCGACAAACTGATGCCATTGACCATCGTTGTATGGTCGATCGGAGTAAATATGGAAATCCCTGATTCCTCCTGAAAAATGCACTCCAAACAGTACACAGCCACGACATGCACCGCCACGGGAAATCCCCACTTCAAATGATTTTCCACTCGAGTGGTCTTTTGATACAAATACCTGTGGAGACTTCGAGGTGGTTTTGAACCAACCTGAAATCGTGAATTGCTGTAACCTTATATGGTTACCCGGCTCCACGGTTACATAATTGTTCTTTCCATCCATGACCAAAGCCTGATTGTTAATGCCTGGTTGAAGATTTGGTTCCCCGTGAATTATGCCATCAAGTTGACTGTGACTGTGATCGGGAATGGAACGGTTCCCTACAATTTCATCTAATGTCCAATGGGCTACCAACTTTGGTTGAGCTTTACTTCGATTGTGCTGACCTCCATATGACTGAGGCCATGGACCTGATACCGTCCCTCGCTGGGTCGTTTGTATGGC
>JBDGPJ010000259.1:7190-7821 GCA_042219695.1 bacterium | reverse complement strand
TGTCCATTGTTATTTGTGTAAAACGAACAAAACTTTAAAACCGCAAAAGCTTAGTTCTAACAATCTCGAGAAAAAATACTATTTTCCTACCTTAAACTCGATTGAGAGCACAATTTCCCAAGTTTTTCATACCGGGGAACCCCCAAAACGAGATTGTCCACTTCATGGGGCTATTCCTTCCCTCAATAAAGCGAGCCATATCTGTAGAGCGTGCTGCTGTTTCGTACGTTGTCCTAAAGGGTCCCTGGTGTCAGGTGGAATGCAGAATGTAATATCATTTTTTTTGTGTCCCATACCGGCATCCTGCTGATGCAAAGCATTAAATATAATCGCATCGAGGTTCTTATCCCTGGCTTTCTCCAGGGCAATCGACGGGTCTTCGGAATCATCCACGGAAAATCCCACCATTGTTTTACCGGGGAAGTTCTTCGATAATTCACTTATTATGTCGGGATTTGTCCCCAGTGGAATGGAGTCGCGTTTTTCGTTAGATCGTATTTTCCCTTCCTCGGGTTCCGGACGGTAGTCGGATACGGCAGCTGCCCCCACGTAACCATCCACATCACCCATACATGACTCAATCTCACGTTTCATTTCCTCCGCCGTCTGAATTTCAACAATCTTTACGTCC
>JBDGPJ010000259.1:0-7180 GCA_042219695.1 bacterium | reverse complement strand
CCCCGGGCTATGACGTTTACAACGTGCCCCGGTTACGAGTGTAATGTCCGCTCCAAGCCAGTCTCCCACGCGGGCCAACAATATTCCCATACGACCGCTGGACTGATTCGTAAGGTACCGTACGTCATCCCAGGGTTCACGGGTTGGCCCGGCGCTAACGACCCAGGATTGTCCTTCAAGCGGTTTTGACCAAAGGGTTTGAATCAACCGTTCGAGGATGATCGTAGAGTCCGGTAATCGTCCCGGCCCGGTGTCTCCACAGGCCATCGTACCTTCGGCGGGTTGGATAATTTGTTCGGAATGGTTTCGAGCGATGACCTCTAACTCCGGCTGATTCCACATATCGGGATTCATCGCGGGGGCGTACAGCACCGGACCGGAAAACGCCGATAAGATCGTGGACAACGTGTCATCGGCGGTAGGGCGTTCAAGCTGATAAAGACGATTGGCCGTCGCGGGGGCCACCAGAACGAGATCGGTTTTTCGTTTTACCTCAATATGGGGCATCTCCCCCGGATCGGTATCCTCGTACTGGTCGAGAAGAACCGGGAGATCAGTTAGGGCGCCCGCCGTTTCAGGAGTAAAAAATTGGCGACCGGAATCCGTTAACAAAACTTGAACCTCTGCCCCGGCTTCCGACAGTTCACGTATGATTTCATGGGCCTTGCAACCGGCCACACTCCCCGTAACGGCAAGTAAAATTCGTTTATTCAGGAGGGGAAACTCGGAGGAGAGGGCCATTATGATAGTTATTCGGTTTCGAGGGTTCTCATGATTCGTTCACGGCGAACTTTTTCCGCACGCCGAATAGAATTAAATTCTTCAACAGCACCGTCGATTTCATCGTTGATAATCACGTAATCATACATTCCCAGTGAGCGAAGTTATTCGCGAGCGTTATTGAGACGTTCCTTGATTTGATCCTCCGTTTCAGTATCACGGTTGCGCAAACGACGTTCGAGTTCCTCCATGCTGGGAGGAGCCACGAACACAAAAACGGCATCCGGATAAATATCCTGTACCTGCCGGGCTCCTTGAATATCTATATCAAGAATTACGTCTCGGCTTTTTTCCAGTTGATTGATAACGGTTTCCCGGGAAGTCCCGTAACGCTCACCGTGGACATGAGCCCATTCAAGGAACTCGCCGTTTTCTACCATGTTGTCAAACGTTGCTTCATTAACGAAATGGTAATCCTCGCCATCGATTTCGTCGTTCCGGGGATCACGGGTTGTGGTTGAAACGGAAAATTCAACGTCCCCATGTTGATTGATAACCCGTCTGCAAATCGTAGATTTACCGGCGCCGGAAGGAGCCGACACCACCAGTAGTAAGTTCGGATCCCGAAATCGGGTTAACCAGGCGGGATCGAAATCCTCCGATCCCAGTAAATCGTGTTCCGAAAGGGCGGATCCTTCCAAATTACTCGACATTATTAATCTGCTCCCGGCATTGTTCCAGCTTGGATTTAATATCTACGGAAAGCTGGCTTATGGTAGCATCATTAGCCTTGGCTCCAATCGTATTTACTTCACGCTGTATCTCCTGAACGAGGAATTCCAGGCTTTTTCCAACGGACCCTGATTGATCCAAATAATCTTCAACCTGTTGTAAATGACTTTCCACACGCATGACTTCCTCACTGATATCACATTTATCGGCGTACATTTTTAGCTCGTTCTCAAGGCGTTCCTCCATCTCCTCATCATGCAAATCAAGGATTTCCGAAATTTTTTCACGGAGTTGTTCACGGTATCGTGACAGGGTTTCGGGGACCCGTTCACGAATTTCCTCCAATTCTTCCGAAATTTCATTAGTGAGTCGTTCAAGATCACTGGCAATTTGTTCGCCTTCTTTTTTTCGCATTTCAACGAGCTCATCCAGGGCTCCGTCCAGGGCCTCAAGAAGCATTTCTTCGTCCGCATCGTGCTCGACGGGCTCCGACTGTACTTCCACGACCCCTGGCAAATTAAATAATTGGAGAGGATTCACCTGTTCATTTACGGAAGAATATCGATTCTCCAGGGAATCCGTTGCCTCCATATATTGACGAACCATGTCATGATCAACATTTAACGTATCACGGGTTTCATCGAGAATATTGCTGTCCAGAGATATTTTAACCTTTCCCCTTTCAATTCTGTCCTTAACCCGGTTAGATACTTTTTGTTCGAGGGCCGGGTGATTGGAGAGGTTAACGGATACGCTCGTATGTCGGCTATTCACGGACGAAATTTCAATTGAAACGTAGGCTCCGTCTCGTTCGACTCGATCCGTGCCAAAGCCTGTCATACTGCGCATTCCCGATTCTCCTCACGTTGATTGGAAAATTTCCGTCTAAATTCAAGCTGGCGTTCAATTCGTGCCGGCTGATAGGGCTTCACAATGAAGTCAAACAACCCCTGAGCAATATAAGGTTCCAGTTCAGCGGAGTTCCATTTCCAGTTAATAATTCCAATTACATCATCGGGGGACTGTTCGATCCACCCAGCCTGGTTATCGATATCGGGGGCCAGTTCCAGAAATACGCACTCGAAACGCTGATGATCCGCTACCTGTTTCAGTTCCTGGAATGTTTCTATCTCGAGAACGTCGATATAAGGCCAGGAGGAATCAACAATATCACTTAAAAGGCGACGCTGAGTGGAGTTTTTCTGCTGGATTACAATTGGACGTTTCATAACGAACATCCCGGGAAAATGTAGTTTTCATGGATGTTGGAAAATTCGTGCATTAAAGTCTATACGATACAGCCCTCAAGCTTGAAACCCATAATGATTCAACTCGTAATACCATCGTTGAATTACACAGAGTGTCTTGGGTATCCCATAAAATTTCAGCTTGCCGGCCGGGCTAACCAAGCTGGCAGTGGAATTTTTCAGCACGATTGACGGCTGATCTGCAGTTCGGAAACATCCCCACAGTTATACTGTCGTGAATTTCCGGGTCAGGAAAGGGATTCTAACATCCCGAGGCTATGAACCAATAAGGATGGTCAAGAAGAGGTATGAGTACCTACTTTGCGTGATCGATTCAATCGTATAATGACAGATACTTCCCCCGGCTTAAGGCCGGTCTTATCGGCAATTTCTCCTGGGCTATGTCCTTCTTCGGCAAGGGTGAGAACCTTTTCACGCCGAGATGATTTCAGTTGTCCTTCCTCGTTTCCCGGTTGAGGCTTTTGTTGTTCTTCAAGAACCTTCCGTGCCCCTTCCGCTTTGTCTATCAATCGATTTAACTTTTTGATTTTAAGATCAGCCAGGTCAACCACCCTGCGTAATTCATCGGTACGGTCGTCCAGCAATTCGATGTTATCGGAGGAAATAGAATTGAACTCGGCAAGTATACCACTAATCCGGTTGGATAATTGCTCGGAGGAACGTTCTTGAACTTTGCTGAACCGCCAATAAAAAATTCCACAAACGACAATCGACACAAGGGATAGCAAGGCGGCGATAAGCGAAAGCATTCCAATCTCCGTTCTTTAGAAAAAATTTATATTGTCGGACCGGTATTCAACGATTCCCCTGAAAGCTATATCGTAACGTTTAGATGTTCCCCTTTACCGGGTTCGGAAGGGGATTCATCCTCTTCGTTTTCTTCTTCGTTTCTTCGTCCCTGACCAAAGTAAGTATTCCCCTGCCCCCCTCCTCCTTCATTATCAATTTCACCGCTTTCGTCGTTTTCGTTCGACTCGTCCATGGTGTTTTCTTCTTCACGATTCTCTTCGATCCTGCGTTCCGCAGTTTTACGGCGCGCCTGTTCGGGGCCTTCTTTTTCGGCAGCGGCCTGATCGGCGACGGAAGCTGCCTGTTGAAAATTGACCTGTAAATCCATGGGAGAAAATGCCATGGTTATCACCCACTACAAGACTGTCTATCCTGGAACGGCTACATTTAATATCGGCATCCTGAGCAACGATGTTTATTCACGTATTATATCAACTGGTAACTAATTATCTACTGAAATCGTGTACTATTAGGATAAGGCATCAACAAAGGCATTTTCAAATTCCGAAAGGCGTCCCCGTAGTGTAGCGGTTGCTTTACTATGAATTTGAGAAACCCTGGATTCCGTCAAATCAAGGGATTCACCGATCTCACGGAGGGTTAAATCCTCATAATAATACAAAGTAATGACTATTCGCTCTTTTTCCGGTAACTCCCGGATTTCATCGACCAGGCGCTGTTTGACTTCCTCCCTTTCCACAACACTGTCGGGCTGTTCAGCCTGTTCACTTTCAATAGCCTCCTGCAGAGGTACCTCATCGTCGTCCTCATTAACGGACCACATTTCATCCAATGACAGAAGACTCGTACCACTTACTTCGGACAACATATCATTGAATTCTTCCAGGTCCATACCCATGTACTCGGCCACTTCTTCATTGGAAACGGTCCGGCCGTGCATGTTTTCCAGTGTCTCAATGGCGTTTTCAATCCGTCGTGCTTTACGGCGTACCGATCGAGGAATCCAATCCCGGGCCCGAAGTTCATCCAGAATGGAACCGCGTATCCGAGGAATGGCATATGTCTTAAATTTAATGCCCCGGGTGTGATCGAATTTCTCAATGGCATCAATCAAACCAAGTGTTCCATAACCCACGAGATCATCGAAGTCCACGTTCGGAGGCATTTTCTTGGCCAGTTTTCCCACCACGTGTTTCACGAGGGGGGAATACTGAACAATCAAATCATCCCGGGCTTGCATATCCCCCTCCTCTTTATAACGTTCCCAGTACTCGTCCTCGTTCTCAAGTTTTTCAACCAACGCTATTCATCTCCAAATACACAATATGATATCTTACGGAACTGGCTCCGACATGACCCACAAATACCAGACAATAATAGCCAGTCCGGTTAACGTCATAAAAAATAATCCCCAGAGCCAGGCCGGTAACATCTCATCATCCGTAGATCTCGATGATTGTACGGAGTTGACGGTCATCAAATTCATATCTTCCCCGGCCTTAACACGTCCAAACACATTTTCCCCAAATTGAACGAGAAACTCAAGTTTGCCGGTTTTAGTCGGTTCAATTGACTGAACCCGTGCGGGAATCATTCTAACGTCCTCATCCCGTAATTGATCGTTTATAACATCAATTAGATGACTATGCTCATTTTGACCGTCCTTTATATCTACGTAAAGTGCCTCCCCTTCCCGGATTGTGTTTGCTTCCTGCCCACGAACAGGGCTAACTCGCACGTCACATAAAAGTTCAACTCGTTCATCCTCCGACTCCGTCCGTGATTCTTCGGATTCCGTGCTTTGCGCTTCGGTTTCGGAAGTATCAATTAGTCCCGGCTCAAGTTCAACCGTAAGAATGATGTCTTCTTCCTCGATGTATGTAGCGACTTCCTCCGAAAGCTCCTTCTCAATCGTAACGTCTTCCCCTTCACTTATCCAGTCAATCCAGCGACTTTCCGGGGGGGAAAAATGTTCAAGCAGTCCTTCTTTTAACTGCCGGGTCAACGCCGACATTGTACTTTTTTCATTACTCACCCTGTCAATTGCACGGGAAAATTCGGTATGATCCAGTTTTAAGCGGACATTCGAAATACCGCGATCGTTCCCCACCGTGACCTTACATTCCTGTAAACTGGGTGGGGACACTTCCAATTCCAGGTAAAACAGACCGTAAATATTATCCACCTGACTGGCAAAACGTCCCTTGATAGCAACAGGAGCCTCTCTCAACATACTCGCTGCCTCGTCAAAATTTTCATTATTACGTGCGAGTGCTTCACGAGCACGAGTTTCGGAAACTCCCAACTGATTTGACAGCTGGTTTATCTGTTCGGAATCCATCACAAGCCTCCCGGCCAAAAACTAAATCAATGTTTGCATGTAAAGTATAGCCTCGGTGTGTTCCTTTACTCCATTTGATCGGAGATTAAATCAGCAATTTCTTCCACGCTCTCCTCGTCTTCCACGAGGTCTTCCTGTAATTGTTCCTCGTCGGTTGATTCTTCTTCGGGAACATCGAATTCCTCTGTTTCATCATCAACTTTCGTCGATTCCTCTTCGGTAACCTCATTTTCAACCGAATCCGCTTGATTGAGATCGAGCTGGTCAACGGACGTTTCCGTTGAAACCTGACTGCGATCTCCTTCGTTCACAAAAATATTAATTGCTTTATGGGCGGCCATTATAGCGGCAAACGTCCCAAGCCCCGAAAATAATCCCCTTTTGATGAATTCGCGTACAAGTCCCAGATTCATCATAACACCGGCCCCAAACACAAATACACCCACAAAAAAGCCAATAATAAGGGCCCGTTGCCACACTGCTACAGTAGCCTCACAGGAAAAGCGTTCGAAAAATTTGAGCGAACACCGCGTTTGACCCTTTCCAATGTATTAACCCGAGTTTCCTCGATTAACCCACCCATAGAGTGACTGAATTTTTAATAAAGCATCACTTGAAAAAACGTGTCCTTTTACACTACGATCGTTCTTTTTAAGTATAGTTCCGCCGGCTTGTGATACGTGTCGCTCCATCAATCGTCTCCTGCAATCATTAAATTTACCACGTTCTTCTAATTCAAGGGCAAACTCCTGGTTATCCCCGGACTGATCGACTTGTTCGAGCCGTTCCCCCAGAAAATCAAGGACATCCACGTTCGAATTCTTCATCTGTTGTTCAAGTTCCGCCAGAATTTGTGCCCGGTCATCTTGACCCGCGACGGCACATTCCCGTCGTATCTTTTTCACGTCCTCAAGTCCGGGTCGATGCTTAGTGTCCTCCCAGCGTTCTATCCATTCCTCAAATTTTCCCATCAAAAACTCTCCAAATTTGTATTTTCAAAATAATTCAAGAGCACCTCATAACATAAATCAGCCCGAGGTGTTTACTTCCGGGACAAACTTTGACGAACGCTTACACCCGGAATCAAAATTAATCGTTTAAAAATTGGGACCCCTTATTGAAGCGCTACTTACCTGACCCTTGTGAAATAAGACTATCTCATCCTTTGAAATAATGGCCCCTTTACCGTTCCGCGTTAAATGGCACACACGCCGGAAGCTTGAATCACTTACTTTTCTTTTACGAGAAGAAAAGTAAGCAAAAGAAACCTGTTAAACAATTTTTTTGTGCTTATCTTTTTAAGAGTCCACTCTAAAAAGGGGTTCCCCTGGCTTTTAAATTCCTGAACGCCTTCAAAACCCGTTTTCAC
>JBDGPJ010000258.1:3916-10006 GCA_042219695.1 bacterium | reverse complement strand
TCCATGGATGAAGCTCAAGAATGATGACATCGATTCACGGTTGCCTCGCGGAAAAAAACGCAAAAGTAAAGCTTCTTATACAGTCGCCGGAAAACTATAGTCGCAATTGAACGACGGTTATTCGTGACCTCCACACCTGCGGAAAGCACTATAGGTTGGTTTTTGCAAAGGTAGAAAGCCCCGTCCAAAAATGACATGATATACGGTTCCAGACTGAAACACGGGATCCAGAAAAAAGTATCGACCGGGAGAAAAAACCATGAACTCTATTCTTCCCCAGTTTGAGTTTTGCGTGTTTGATTTTGAAACCACCGGCCTTGATCCCGAACAGGGCGCCGAAATAATTGAAGTCGGGGCGGTTCGGGTTCTAAACGGTGACCTCGGTTCCGAATTTCATTCCTACGTACAACCCGAAGGAGTCGTGCCGGATAAGATTCTGGACATGACGGGAATCGATCCGAAAAAACTAAAAGAAGCACCTACCGTAAAACCGGTTCTCAACGAATTCCTCGATTTTGTCGGTGACGCCTGTCTTGTCGCTCATAACGTCTCCTTCGACCGTCCTTTTCTGGAAAAATACGCTCCCTGTGAAATTTTAAATCCGGACCTGGATACACTTAGAATGGCACGACGCTATGGACATTTCGAATCAAACAAGCTCGGAGACCTGGTAGATGAATTTGGTATTGAACTTGACGACGCACACCGGGCCGTACACGATGCACGAGCCACGGCCCAATTATTCATCCGCTTGAGCTTTATGATGTGCTGGGATGACCTGTTGAGCGGTTCCTGGTTATGGGAAAAAAACGGAAAAGCCCATGGTCCCTACGGTAAAAAACAATTGCTCTCCAAGAATGAATTCACCGAGACATCCAGGGTCTGTCCGGTAGGAAAAGACTCCTGGCAACGCGCTTCGAAAACCAACTCCTTCCACAGGGAATTCGTAAAAGAGACGTCCGAAAACGAGGAACGATCAGATTCCTCAAGAAGTAACAAACGGGAAAAAACTTCAGCCCCCGACCTTGTGGAGTCGGTTCTCGAACTGGTGTCCCTCGACAAATTTGAACACGGGATCGGCACCGCATCAAAAGTGTTAACCGGTTCCAACGAACGGAAAATCCGGGAACGTGAACTGGATGAACTCACTCTTCACGGCAAGCACTCCTCGTTTACCATTTCCCGTATGAAAACTGTCGTAAAATCTCTTTTAAACGAGGATTTACTTTCCAAACAAAAAGTGGGCGAGTTTGCCACGAAATTAGTCCTAACGGAAACGGGCCGAGAAGTGCTTGAAGGAGATCGAACTCCTCCTGATATTCACTTACCCGATACCGACGATTCCGACTCAACAACCTCAACTTCCTCCGGCTCTATGTCTTCCTCCGAAATAAGTTTAACCTTATTTCAGGATGGATGCACGATTGAGGAAATTGCCGAAGAGCGTGACCTGGCTGTATCAACGATCAGTGGACACCTGGTCTCTTACGTGGAATCCGGGACTTTATCGGCTCGAAATCTTGTCGATGAAAATAACATTCGAAAAATCCTTAACGTACTCGAAAAAACCACAGAAGAGGAACTCCAAGAACGTCCTCTCTCCACTTTGAAGGAAAAACTTCCGGACTCCGTGGAATACGCCGATATTAAATTTGTCCTGGCCGACTCCGATCTTACCCCGGAGGCTGAACAAGACGATCCCCTCAAATCATACCTTGAGAACGAACGAGAATTGACCGAGGAAGTCGTGGTGAAAATGGGGGACTCCGGCAAGGAACGCTACGTTAGTGACCTCCTCGACGGCTTGACCCATGAAAATCCTAACATGAGAAAACTATCCTGCTCGGCACTGAAGAAAATTGGATCATCTAAACCGGCCGATGAACTCGTAAAACGTCTTGAGGACGATCATCCCCAGGTACGCCAGTACGCGATAAGTGCCATCCGAAAAATTGGTGTTCCCGGAGCAATCCCCCAACTCGAAGCCATTGCCGAGGACGATCCGAAGGAATACGTACGGGACGCCGCCCAGTCTGCACTGGAGTCGTTAACGTAGCCCCGGCGGCGTCTTAATCGTACAAACAGCACCTTCCTTTTACTGTGAATCCCGGTATTATAAAGCCACTGACAACCTGGATATCTTTGATTACATCCAGCAATTCATTTTTCGAATAACGCGATTCACGGAAGGTATTCATTTTTTATGGTACTTAAAATTTTGAAATTCATCCTCCGTCTCCTGAATCCCCTCCGATGGTATTCGGCTCTGCGATTTTCAAGCAACCAGTCCAAGAAGGAACGAGTCGAATACGATCCACAGTTAAAGTTGTACTCGGAGATCCTGGGCAATGAATGTCTCCATTACGGTTACTTCGAGGACACGGAACTATCCGGTGGCGAAATTTCGTTGTCCCATTTTCGCGATGCTCAACGGCGATACTCGGAAATTTTAATCGATCACGTTAAATCCGGCCCGGCTTTAGACGTCGGGTGTGGGATGGGAAGTTTACTGACTGACCTGGAAAATCGCGGTATCACAGCCAAAGGTCTCACACCGGATGAAGCTCAGGTTCAATACATTCGTGAAAACAAACCGGACTTCAGCGTTATTCACGATCGGTACGAAGACCTGGATACTAAGCAGTACGTCGATCATTTTCATACCGTGTTAAACTCCGAATCGTTACAGTACATTGAACTTGAGAAGGCTTTTCAGGTAACTCAGGATATACTGGCTCCGGACGGACGCTGGATCATTTGTGATTATTTCCGTAGACAGGAGAACACACACGAGGAATCCGGGCATTTACTTGAACGGTTCCGGGATCTCCTCGAGGACTCGGAATGGTCGGTTAATACCGAACGGGACATCACTCCCAACATCCTCGGTACTCTCAAGTTTGCCTATACGATGGCCGATCGTATCGGTCTCTCACTGCTAAATTTTCTCGATAAAAAGTTCAGTACGAAATACCCCGTGGTCTATGATTTTAGCCGGGAAGAAATGAACACGTTAAAAGACCAAACAACATCCGAGATGAAAACGATCGATCCCGAACAGTTCAAAAATGACAAAACGTATCGGCTTTATGTCCTTGAAAGGAATTAGCCCAAAGTATCCCTTACAATTTCATTTGTCATGAATCATTTGACTGTGTGAGTCAGCCATCCAGTATTGAACAAGTTCTATCAAGTCGTAATCCCATGAAAAAATATCCCCAGTTTGATTGCATGTCACACAATTTCATAACTTGTCCCCTGGGTTAACTGAGCCCATTCATAATTGGGCTTCCTTTCAGGTGATAAATTCATGACATTCATGAATCACCAGGTTAGCAAATTCTTCGTTTATCACGGATCATTACCTATTATTTGCTTCCGTTTTCCTTCGCTAAAAACTATACTGTCCCCATCCCTTTAACATTTCCCGTAATTCTATATCCTGTTTTTCGATTCCGTATTCAATGTTGAGGTGTCCTCGTGAAAAAGTTTTTTGGGAAGTTACGCCAATCGATAACCAATTGGCTTACGGGCGACTCCGAATCGCCCGGGGAAGAAAGTGGACTCAAGGCCTGGTTGATGTCGAATCGGGAGAAAACCCTGCTCGATCTTAAAAAAGAAGGGAATCTTTCCGATCAGCAATACCGCACTCTTCGGGATCCTCTTCCCTTCAAATCAGGAATCGTACTTATCGTCGTTATTGGCCTTATTCTTTTTCTTACGGGAGCCGGGGTGTCCTTATATACGCTTACCCAGTCCATCGACAAGTCCGGTGTTCCGAGCATTAGCGATTCTGAACCTCAGGCTCTTAAAATCATGAGTTTTTCCCCGAAGGGAAACGTGGACGACGTCGATGAAATTAATGCAACTTTCAACAAGTCCATGGTGGAATCCGACTCACAAAATGTAATTTTTGAAGACTTTCCGGTGAGCGTCTCTCCCGATTTAAACGTAAACTTCATGTGGACCACGGACAATAAGCTTAAAATTATGCCACAAAAACCAATTCCACCAGGGACCCGTGCCTCATTCACCTTCAAGAAATCAATCCGTGACTTAACAGGAAAAACTCTCAACAATAAGCGCAGTTTTAGTTTCCATTACAAGCCTCTGAACTTTGATGAAGTTCGCCACAAAGATTATATTGAAGATCACCTGGAGTTTGACCTGGAGTTCAATAGCAAAGTCGTCGGTCGAAAAGTTGGAGAATACCTTTCCGTCACCGACGAGGACGATTACCAGCTTGAATACAAAATCGAGGATCCTGATGACGAGGACGATGACGTCCGTGTAAGCCTACCCAATAAATCATTTAATGATCTTGCCGGTGAAAAACTATACTTTCGTATCAAGCCCGGCTTAACAACAGCTCGAGGAAACGCTCCAACCACCGAACAAATGACCGAAAGTTACCACCTTGGGAAACTCACGATCGATCGGGTTCGCGGGCGGGAGCACGAAGCGGAACCGTACATTGAAGTCGATTTTAACCGGTCCATCGATGAAATTAGTATCCGTGACCTCAAAAAATACATCAAGCTCGACGTGGATGAATCTCCCCGGATTCTGAACGCCGGGTACGATGAAATTAAAATCAAATCGGACAAGCTAACTTTTGGGGAGAGGTTTCGAGTCACCATCAAAAAAGGGTTAAAAGTCGGTCCCTACGTCCTTACCGAAAAATACGAGAAAGAGGAACGAATTCCCAATCCGGATCCCTTCCTTCGGGTTAAATCAAAGGGAGTATTCCAGAGCAAGAAAGGGAAACGTGTCCTCCCCGTACAGTACGTAAACACCGACACTCTACACGTGAAAGTACACCAGTTATATCCCAATAACCTCGTGTTTTATGCCAACAGCGAAAAATACGACGAGGATCGAAAAGAGCTATACCACTCCATTGCCGACACGGCCTTTTCATTACCCGAGGCCAAGAACGTCCTCCGAACGGCCCACCTTGACCTGGATCCCCTTATTGGAGATGAACAACAGGGGCCAAAAATTATCGAATTTACGTATCCGGGTAATTACCGTTACGAGGAGCGACTGCTTGTCCTTAGTGACCTGGGAATCTCCTACAAACGCATCGATCAAACCCTCGTCACGCTGGTGAGCTCGCTTAAGAACGGGGAACCCATCCGAAACGCCGAGGTGGAAGTCTACTCCCGGGCCAACCAGAAACTGGCCAGTGGTCGCACGGACGAAAACGGTGTAGCCCGTTTTGACAAAGTGTCCTTTAAGAAGGGTACCCCCAATATCGTGGTGGCCCGCAAAGGGGACGACGTGAACTACCTGCACATTGAAAAAGGCCGATTCTCGACCGTGACCTTTGACATAAGCGGTGATCCGTACACGGAATCCAACGAGCTGGACGCGTACGTACATGGTGAACGTGAAATCTATCGTCCCGGTGAAAAAGTTAATCTTAAAGTGTTAGCCCGCGGTCGTGATTTGAAACGAATCAACGATTTACCACTCAAAATCACGATTACGGGTCCCGACGGCAACAAGGTTTATCAACGAACCCATCAGCTCGATCAATACGGTACCGTCGAATTCACCTATCCTTCCTACCGAGAAGCCGTAACCGGCAAATACTCGGTGGCAGTTTCCATACCATCGACCAACCAGTTAATTGGTCAAGGGAAATTTCAACTCGAAACATTCGTCCCCGACCGGATCGAAACCAACGTCACGGCATTATCCGACAAGGCTAAACCGGGAGACTCCGTTTCCTTTCGTGTCGAAGGTCGGTACCTGTTTGGGAAACCCGCCGCGAAAAACAAGGTGAAGGGCGCTTACAGTCTCGTACCCACTTCTTTTACACCGGACGACTATCCACAGTACCGGTTTGGGGACAACCGGGTAAAGCTTCAAAATATCTTCGAGCGGGCGGGGGCACGGAAACTCAGCAAAAATGGATTCGATACTTACACGGTTTCCGTACCGGACAACTTAAAACCTCCTTCGGCTCTCGAAATGGTGTTTACGGGCACGGTCTTTGAAATGGGATCCCGGGGAGTTTCCGGTCGGGCCTCCACAACGATCCATCCGTATCCGTATTACCTGGGAATACGATCCCTCGTAGAA
>JBDGPJ010000258.1:2807-3815 GCA_042219695.1 bacterium | reverse complement strand
GTGAACAGCTGGAATTTTCGGTAATTGGTGTAAAGCCGGACGGCACTAAAATTGACACACAGGATCTCAAGGTGAAACTCTACCGTGAGGAATGGCATTACACAATTACCGAGGACGATCGAGGACGAGTCGATTACGAGTGGGAAAAGGAAAATGTACTCAAACAAGAGGACACCTTCCAGCTTCAAAACGGGGAAAGTACTTACAAATTTGAAGTGGGGCGCTGGGGAGACTACACACTTGTCGTGGAAGATCCCAACCAAAACGTAGTCAGTTCCTATGATTTTGAGGTCGGCTGGTGGTGGTACGGGAAACGAGCTGAACAGAAAGTCAACTTCGATCAACTGGAACTGTCCCTGGACCAGGACAAATACGTTCCCGGAGATCGGGCCCGCGTAAAAGTACGTGCCCCCTACGACGGTGAAGCGTACGTATTTGTCGAAAACAATGACATTCAGTTCAAAAAACGGGTAACAATTAATGATCGCACCGGTTCCTTCACATTACCGATCGAAGAATCTTACGTGCCCAACATGTACGTGTCCGTGCTGTTACTACGAGGTACGGAAAACGCTGAATTTGAATCCTACCGGGCCGTTGGTGTAAAACCCGTAACTGTTGAGGCACCACGCAGGATGGTAAACGTCAGTATTAATCCACCGGATGAACTTGATCCCGGTGAAACTCAACCCGTGTCGATTACCGTGACTGACCACAATGGTCAGCCCGTGGACGATGGCGAAGTCGCACTATCCGTAGTGGACCAGGGTATTCTGCAATTAACGGACCTCTGGTTTGGAAACGCGTACGACTATTTTTACCGTAAGCGTTCCAACCAGGTGAAGAACTCCGATATCTATTCTTTCGTGAGCGGTGAACCCGACACAAAGATCCGCCATCGGCTAACACCGTCCGGGGCCGCCCCGCAGGAACAGGCTAAACGTCATCGGCGTCCCGGGGAAAAGCAGGAGTTCGAAAACATTAGTTACTGGTACGAAGAATTATCAC
>JBDGPJ010000258.1:1698-2797 GCA_042219695.1 bacterium | reverse complement strand
AGCCAAAATTGCTTTTCCCTCCCCCGAATTCAGCGGTGAACTAACGTTTCGTGCCTGGACCGTATCCAACCGGTCCGTGGGATACGACGAGGAGTCCAAGAAGATCAAAGAGGACTTCATCTTGGAGACGACCGATCCGCGTGCCTTATCCCCCGGTGATACAGTGGCTATACCGTTTAGCCTGATTAGTAACGTGGACCGTGAAATTTCTCCCAAGGTTGAAAACGGGTGATCTCCTTGATGTGGTAAAAACTCCCGCAGGGTTATCCGTACGACCCCAGGGACGCGCCGAAGGAAACGTCATTCTCCACGTAAAACGCGGTAAGGAAATCGCGAAGGCTTCCTTTACGCTCACCATGCACACTGGCGATGAAAAGTTACAAAAATCCGTCTCGATTCCCATACGCCCCCCCTATCCGATGGAATCCAAAACTCAGTTCACTACCGTAGAAGCCGGGAAGTCGACAACAAAATCATTGAATTTCACCTACCTGGCTAATACGGCTAATGTCACCCTCACGGTCTCCTCGATGCCGGACGTTAAATTGCTGTCCGGACTGACCCATTTAATTAAATACCCTTACGGCTGTGTGGAACAGACTACGTCCAGCGTGTTTCCTCAACTCTATTTAAAAACCCTCTTAAAACAGACCAACCCCGAAATGGATAACGAGCGTCAAATTGACCGCAACATAAACGGAGGAATTGAACGCTTACTCGACATGGCACTTCCCAGCGGGCGATTCGGTCAATGGCCGGGGGATGACGATTCCTACGACTACGGCACTGTATACGCGTCCCACTTTTTGGCCGAAGCTCACCGGGCCGGTTACCCGGTCCCCGATCCGGTCCTTTCACGTATGAAAGGAAATCTGCAACACACAATTGAAAACAATAATAACGAGGACATCAGGTCTTACGCCCTGTATGTGCTCAGTATACTTGGAAAACATAACGTCCCCATCGCCCGGAAATTACTCAAAGACGTGGACGATTATCACCGTTATTACCTGGTTGCCTCACTTGTCCGGGCTGGAAAACGCAGTGACGTCAAGAAATACCTGTACGACAAAACACCGGAACTGGGAGATACATCCCG
>JBDGPJ010000258.1:0-1688 GCA_042219695.1 bacterium | reverse complement strand
ATCGGAAGTTATTGCCAAGGCCGTTACGCTGAACGCCCTACTGGAAGCCAACCCCGACCTGCCGGCCGTGGACAAACTTGCCGCCGATCTACTTCGAAACACCGACGTCCATGGGCACTGGGGAACCACGCACGACAACGCCCAGGCGCTGGTCGCACTGGGGAAATACTTCAAACACCACGGCCAGGAAGAATCCGATTTCTCCGGCACCCTAATAGCCGGCGGTGAATCCGTGAAATTTAGTTCGGATGAAAAATCGTCCATCAACATCGGGGGGAACGTCGATAACTTTCAAATCAAGAGCGAAGGCGAAGGCACAATTCACCTTTCCATCAAGGGCGAAGGTATTCCGAAGCCCGAGGATCGCTCCGATATCGAACGCGGAATGAGTGTCCATCACGAAATATATAATCTCAATGGAGAAAAAGTGGAAGGTCGTACATTTCAACAAGGGACACTTTACGTCCTTGAATCCACAGTCGAAATCGATCCGGAAAAGGACAACATCTTCATGCAGGATATTATCCCGGGCGGATTCCAGCTTGAGAACCAGCGCATGGCCACCCGGACGTCCAAAGTCCCCTTCCTCGAGAAAAACGTCATCGATCCCGACTACACGGACATCCGAGACGACCGTATTATCGTGTTCTTCGACGCGGATGATTACAACCAGGACCATTACAGCTACAAGTACTTAGTCCGCGCCGTAAACCCGGGTGAGTTCACCTATCCGGCTCTCTCCGCGGGCAACATGTATGACCCCGATATGAAAGCCGTGAAGCAATTAAAACCAATATCGGTAAAGCAATAAACACCTCTATTCTACCCGTTCAATATTTCACCCCTTAAATAGAACGTCTCTGACGCATGGCTAAAAATTATTTGAGGGCATCCTTTTAAAAATCTCCCACGTTTCTTTAGCGACTTCATTTATTTTATTCCCTGACGATCCGTAACTTTAAACAAGCAATAAATGTGCTTAAAACTTGGTTGTTCTTGTTGGCATCTATACTTAACTAAATAGGCAAACAAACCGGAACCACTGTTTTTTTCGGTTAAAACCCAATCGGCGAAATACAGGTTCAATTCCTTTCATAACTTAATTTCATTAGCCCGAATACTCCTAAAAGTTTATCTTTTACGGATTATTCGGCCCGAAGGGACATCCGTCAGGCTTGGAGAAGAAAATAAATCAAGCTGCAATGTGCTGTACGTTTTATCAGATTGTATTTAAGACTTCTCGATTTCTCAGCCAGCCGGCTGGGTTCCCCCGGTCAATAATTATTCGTTTCCGTACGATTGACGGCCGATCGACTGATCGGAATCATTCCGACAGCTTTTGCTGTCGTGAATTTTCCGGGATGGAGTATTACGTCACACACTGTTTTGGGTAGCAAGTTCATGTTTTAGAATAACGTTAATCTTATTGAAGATCAGAAAGTGTATTTGCTTATGAAAAAATACTTGTTTTGGTCGATCAACGTACTACTGGTTGTGCTGTTAACAACCGGTTTTGGACTTTATCAATGGGCTCAATTTACGCCAAAACAACTGGAACCCCCAAAATATACAAACGTACGCGCACGTGATGGGACTTTATTAAAAGCGTATTTGGATGAGAACAATCAAAAATACATTCCCGTCCGGTTAACCGACGTTCACTCCAACATTACAGAAGCCATAATAGC
>JBDGPJ010000257.1:1566-9122 GCA_042219695.1 bacterium | reverse complement strand
TTTATAGCCGATTTTTTCACCGTGCTATGCGTGATTTCGGTTGGCTGGATAGCGACGAACCCTTTGACAGTTTATTGACCCAGGGAATGGTTCTACTGGACGGATCCAAGATGAGTAAGTCGAAGGGAAACGTAGTTGATCCTGAAGAAATGATGGAACAATACGGTTCCGACACCGTTCGTTTATTTACACTGTTTGCCGCGCCTCCACAGAAAGACCTGGAGTGGGATGAGTCCGGTGTTCAGGGGGCCCATCGATTTTTGAACCGGTTGTGGCGGTTTGCCGATAATCACTCCAATCAACTCAAAAATAATCGTTTTCAACCCGAACAGACTTCCTTCGACAGTGACCAAGTACAGGAGCTTTACCGTAAGACCCATGAAACCATTGGAGACGTGACGGAAGACATGGAGGATAACTTCCAGATGAACACGGCCATTGCCTCCTGTATGGAACTGTTTAATACGCTTAAGGACACGGCTGGAGGGGAGGTCGAGGATTCCGAAGTTGTCGGTTGGAGTTATTCAGTATTACTCGACCTATTGAGTCCTATGGCTCCTCACCTCACCAATGAATTAGCCGAAAAACTGGGCCATAATGTATTACCCACGGAAAGGGGTTGGCCGAATTTTTCGGAAGAGGAAGCTCAACAAGAGGAGATAGAAATTGCTATTCAAATCAATGGTAAAGTTCGAGATCACGCGATGATACCGGCGGATGCCCCTGATGATGAGGTTGAAAAACGAGCCCTGGATCAACCTAAGATCCAGGAACGGCTCAATGGTGACGAGCCCAAGAAAGTCATCGTCGTTCCCAACAAACTCGTTAATATCGTGGTTTAGATGAGCTGTAAGTTCCGTCATTATTTAGGATTGGTTATTGAGTATAAACTCCTGGAAAATTAATAATCTCTGAGTTTTATTCCCTCGCTTTTTCCGGGATAAAGATCACATCGGCTTCCGGTGATCGATGGATACATAATGTAAACTGATTCGTATTTCTCGATCAGATGGGGGAGGAACCAGTTATTGTGTCGAGAACAAGGATTGGCCGTGCAACATTTTTTATTTCATAAGCAAACTTTCGGAAAATAATTCCCGGATTACGAGGAGTTTTTAACCAGGTAAGGGGGGATTAACTACGTTACAACTGGGCTTAAGCCCACAAAGCGTAAAGCCCTCCGAATTATCTTCGAATGAAGAGTTACAACGTTGGATTGGGAGGTTGTAACGTGTCGCCTACCTCAAGAAGATCAGTGTGGGTTGATGGTCGTAAATGAGTAGCCGTCGGTTAGCTCCCTTGAGATTGGAACGGAAGGGAGGTTAGGAGTCCGGGTTTCTTAAGTAATACCCGTAAGCAAGCCGACTCTAAAATTTATAGAGATTCGACGGTGTTGCGGATTTCATTGAAGGGGGGGATTTGTCCGGGATCGTCCGTTTCCCAGCTATACTGTATGATGCCGTCCCCGTCGATCACAAAAGCAGCCCGGTTGGCGACCTCTTTGAGGCCGAGTAGTTCGTCCCGTTTCACGTCGTAATCCTCAATCATCTCACGGTTAAAATCCGACAACATGGGGAGATCAAAACCTTCCTGCTCCTTCCAGGCTTCCAAAGCAAATGGCGAGTCCACGCTGACTCCCATGATTTCCGTCTTGAGCTTTCGGCGGTACTCCGTCAGGTCCTCGTTGATCGTACAAGCTTCCTCGGTACAGACTTCGGTAAAGGCCAGTGGAAAGAACAATAATACAAACTTAAAACCTTTTGTTTCTTCCAGGGTAACTCGTTCCTCCGGGTCATTGGACGGAGGTAAGCTAAAATCAGGTGCTTTGTTTCCTGCTTCCAACGCCATCTGAGTAAACCTCCAGAAAACAAGAATAAGTTCATCTCCCCGGTGTTTGAATCACCGGGGAGCGTGTTCGTTAGAATTCAATTAATAGGGAGTGGGTAATTAGTCCAGGTCGAAGCGATCGAGCTTCATGACCTTTTCCCAGGCGTCCGCGAAATCCCGGACGAACTTTTCCTCGGCGTCGTCCGCGCCGTATACTTCCGAGATGTTACGGAGTTCGGGATTGGAACCGAAAACGAGGTCGACGCGAGTGGCTTTCCACTTGACCTCGTCCGTATCACGGTCACGGATTTCATAAACGCCCTCGGAGTCGGATTCCTGCCAGTCGTAGTCCATGTCGAGGAGATTCACGAAGAAGTCGTTCGTCAACGTTCCGCGTTCATCCGTGAAGACACCGAGCTCGGATGCTTGCTCGTGATTGGCTCCAAGTGAACGCATACCACCAACCAGCACCGTCATTTCGGGCGCCGTCAGTGTCATTAATTCCGCTTTGTCCACGAGTAGTTCCTCAACCGATCGCTCGTGGTCACCGCCGGAGTAGTTCCGGAATCCGTCGGGGTCCGGTTCGAGCCATTCAAACGATTCCTCGTCAGTTTGCTCCTCGGAAGCGTCGGTCCGGCCGGGTTCGAAATCGAAATTCACGTCATGGTCGGCGTCCTCAGCAGCCTGTTCAATGGCCGCGTAACCGCCCAAAACAATCAGATCGGCCAGTGAAATTTTTGTGCCGTCGTTTTGTGAATCGTTGAACCCCTGCTGGATTTCTTGCAGGGTATCCAGGACCTCCGACAGTGTTTCCGGCTCATTTACTTCCCAGTTTCTATGCGGTTCAAGTCGTATCCGTGCTCCGTTAACTCCACCACGCTTGTCGCTGTCACGGTAGGTACTGGCAGCGCCCCAGGCGGTTTTGACGAGATCCGAGCGGTCCAGGTCCGAGTTAAGAATTTGATTTTTAAGCTTCTCGGCCTGACCTTCGTCAACCAGCTCGTGATCGACGTCGGGGACGGGATCCTGCCAGATCAGGTCCTCGTCGGGAACTTCCGGACCGAGGTAGCGATCCTTTGGTCCCATGTCACGATGTATTAGCTTGAACCACGCCCGCGCGAACGCTTCCTGGAACTCCTCCGGCTTGTTACGGAAGTGCTCCGCAAGTTCGCGGAAGTCGTCGTCCCGTTTTAACGCAACGTCAGTGGTAAGCATCATAGGTGTCACCCGTTCACCGGATTCGTCCGCTGCCGGAGCAGTGTGAACGTGATCCTCGTTCTTGGGTTTCCACTGATAAGCCCCACCCGGACCGGTCGTCAGTTCCCACTCGTAATCGAGCAGGTTGTTGAGATAACCCATGTCCCACTGGGTCGGGTTGCTGGTCCAGGGGCCCTCGATGCCACTGGTGATCATGGCTCCACGTTTGTCTCGATCTGTTTCGTCCTCAAACTCATTTTCCCATCCCAGCCCCTGCTGTTCGATAGGAGCACCTTCGGGTTGTGGTCCGAGGTATTCATCGCCGTCGGCGGCACCGTGAACCTTTCCGAATGTATGTCCGCCGGCGATAAGTGCGAACGTTTCCTCATCGTTCATGGCCATGCGACCGAAGGTCTGTCGAATGCGGTGGGCGGCCCATTCCGGGTCCGGTTCACCGTTGGGTCCCTCCGGGTTCACGTAGATAAGACCGATCTCGGAAGCACCGAGCGGTTTCTCGACTTCGTCTTCCTCGTTGTAACGTTCCTCGTTCGTGAGCCATTCTTTTTCAGATCCCCAGTAGACGTCGTTCGGTTCCCACTCGTCCTCACGACCGGCTCCGAAGCCGAACGTTTCAAATCCCATTGACTCCAGGGCGACGTTACCGGCCAGAATAATCAGGTCCGCCCAGGAAAGTTTTTTACCGTATTTTTTCTTTATGGGCCATAGCAGTCGGCGTGCTTTGTCGAGGTTGGCATTGTCGGGCCAGCTGTTCAGGGGAGCAAAGCGTTGTGTTCCCCCTCCAGCGCCACCTCGACCGTCAACGGTACGGTAGGTTCCCGCAGCGTGCCAGGCCATTCGGATGAAGAGAGCTCCGTAATGACCGTAATCCGCCGGCCACCAGTCCCTTGAGTTCGTCATCAGGTCTTCGAGGTCTGATTTTAATTGATCATAATCGATTTTTTGGAATTCCTCGCCGTAGTCATAATCTTGTTCCATCGGATTCATGTGGGGAGAATGTTGTTCCAACACTCCCAGGGGCAATTTATTCGGCCACCATTCCTGGTTGCGAATGGATGAATCTTCAACCCCCCGGTTGTCAGTACCACCAAACACCGGACAATCAGTAATGTCACCCTCGCGCTCACTCGTCATCGAAAATCACTCCATACAAAGTTTGATTGTGTTTCGTTTGAATTGCTTAACTATACGTCAATCGTTAAAATAATGGAAGTTAATAATTTTTATAACTTCTATAAGGGGAACTTATATGAAGTTTCGCCAGTTAAAGTACTTTGTGTCGCTGGCTCAAACCGGTATCTTCAGTGAGGCGGCCGATCAGGTTCACGTTTCTCAACCGGCTTTGAGTCAACAGATTCAGAAGTTGGAGGATAACCTTGAAACGACTCTGTTTGAACGGATGTCTTCCGGCGTGAAGTTGACTCCCGCCGGGGAGGAGTTTTTTCCCTACGCAATAGATACCCTGGATTCTCTCCGGGATGCCCGTGAATCGATTAAGCACCCGGACGGAGAAAAACTAAACGGAACTTTGCGAATGGGTATCATACCAACAATTGCGCCGTATTTACTTCCGGACATGATCAATTTTTTTCACCGTCGCCACCCGGAACTTACTCTATACATTGAGGAACAACAGACGGAGACGTTGCTCGATCGCCTAAAAATGGGAGAGGTGGATCACCTGATCTTATCCCCGCCGATTCCCAAGCAAGGCTTTGAAACGGAGACCATCGGAACCGAGCCGTTCTATCTTGCCGTGGGTAATCAGGAAGATATGGCAGGGCGAACGAGTGTGTCCATCGAGGAGATTGATCGTGAACCCATGCTCCTGTTGGAGGAAGGGCATTGTTTGCGTGATCAGTCCGTTTCATTTTGCGAGCGTGAAAACGTCCAACCCGACGTTGTGTTCCAGGGAAGCAACCTTCAGTCCATACTCAACCTTGTGGAAACGGGTTTTGGAATGACGTTTGTTCCTCGGATGGTTCTCCATGGCTACGATTCCGAGCAGTTACGGTTTGTACCGTTTACCGATCCCGTTCCCGAACGGGACCTTATCCTCGTTCGACGTTCGAGTTTCAACGACCGGTTGATCCAAAAACGGTTGATTGAATTTACCAGCGATTGGTTTGCGAATCAGGAAGCATGATGTCCGGTCGAATAACTTCTTCATTTAGCAGATGCGTACACATTGGCAGTGGAATCCGTAATAATTGAATGATAACCAACTTATTGTTCGATCATTTTTCCGGGTTAAGTGATTTACATGTACCGTGAAGTGATTCGTGATGATTCATCCCCTGTGTTGATTGATGGTGTTCGCACGCCAACGGGGAGTTTGACCGGACAGTTATCCGATTATTCGGCCGTTGAACTTGCCACTACGTGTCTAAAAGTCATGGGGGAAAAGATCGATCCTCGAGAGGTGGACGAAGTGATTCTGGGATCGGTTATACAGGCCGGTCAGGGTCAGGCCCCGGCCCGACAGGTTCTGTTAGGTGCTGACTGGTCCCCTAAAATCCCCGCCGTAACCATTAATAAAGTATGTGGAAGTGGTATTAAATCCATCCTTCAAGCAGTCGAAGCGATCCGGGGAGGGGCTCCGGACAACGTGATTGCCGGTGGGGTGGAGTCGATGTCAAACGCTCCTCATCTTTTGACGGATTATCGTAACGGGAAAAAATTGGGCGATGGAGAACTCGTGGATTCGGCCGTGCACGACGGCTTATGGTGCTCAATTGGGGAGGAACACATGGGAGCGGCCGCCGAGCGAATTGCCGATCGATACGGATTGTCCCGTGACCAACTGGATGAATACGCGTTGAACAGTCACCAGCGAGCTACCCAAGCCGAGGACCGGGATTGTTTCCAGTCGGAGCGTATAGATTACCCGGAGATCGATCGAGATGAGCCCGTTCGAGAGGATACTTCCCTGGAACAACTTGGTGAATTAAAGCCGGCGTTTGATGAGGATGGGGTGGTGACGGCGGGAAACGCCCCCGGGTTGAACGACGGAGCTTCCGTTGTGGCCGTGACACATGAACGACGGATTGAGAGTTTCATCAGAGAGGACTTTCGGTGGGAGGATGCATTTGAAATTGAGGGATACGCCGTTGTTGGCGAAGATCCGGGGAACCTGTTTGAAACACCGGCTGGTGCCATTGAAATGTTGCTGGAGGTCAGCGATTGGTCGTTGGACGATTTTGACCGTATCGAAATTAACGAGGCTTTTGCTTCCCAAGTACTGGCCAACTGTCACCGCTTGGAACTCAATCCCGAACGAATCAATCAATGGGGAGGAGCAATAGCCTTAGGACATCCAATTGGTATGAGTGGAAACCGGATCGTACTTACATTGATGAACCAGTTGCGTCAGACGGACGGGGAGTTGGGCCTGGCCTCGATATGCATGGGCGGTGGCAACGGAATTGCCATGGTTATTAAGCGAGTTCCGTTTTCACCATGACTAAACGTGGAACAGAAATTTGGGGCAGAAAGGGCAGAACAGGTCATGACCTTGCTCGGTCACTGGTTAAATTCAAGCGGTAGAAAAGTATGAAAATTTCATAATATTTACATATTATTAATTGTACAATTGTTCAATTGAACAATTGATTAGATTTGAATAGATTTTTCTTGAGGTGGTTATGAGGTGGAGACTCCCGATTGGCTTGAGACGGTACAGGTTATAGGAGCCGGAACGATGGGGCGGGGAATCGCACAGGTTTTTTTGGAACTGGGAGCGGAAGTTACGCTGGTAGAACCGGATCAATCGGCTCGCGATGAGGCTCGGGATGATATCGAGCACGGTCTTAAGAAGAATGAACGGGAGGTTGGATTAACGAGGCTTTCATTAGAACCAAAACAACCGGAGAATCGGACGTTTGATCTCTCTATAGAGGCAGTCCCCGAACGGCTCCCCCTGAAACACCATGTGCTTACCGAGGCAGAGTCTCGAACCGACGAGTTACTTGCCTCCAACACGAGTTCCATACCTCTATCCGATCTTTCGGAACCGCTCGAAAAACCCGATCGTCTCGTGGGATTACATTTCATGAATCCGGCGCCGGTTATGGGGTTGGTGGAACTCGTCTACCACGCAGGGACTCCGGAGGAATTATTGGATCGATCACAACAACTCATTAATGCTATGGAGAAACATCCCGTAAAAGTGAAAGACTCCCCCGGGTTTGTATCCAATCGTCTCCTGATGGCCATGATTAACCGGGCTATTTCCATGGTTGAACGGGACATCGCTGATCCGGAGGGGATCGATCGAATCATGGAGGATGGAATGGGACATGCCATGGGTCCCCTGAGAGTGGCCGATTTCATCGGGCTTGATGTGTGTCTCGAGACGATGGAGATCATCAATGAGCGGGTGGACGATGATTCCTGCGAACCGGCCTCTTTACTCCAGCAAAAAGTCGTACAGGGCAACCTCGGCCAAAAAACCGGGAAAGGATTTTACGAGTACGATTAGACAGGCTGATCCGGCGACACAATCTATTTCCGGA
>JBDGPJ010000257.1:0-1556 GCA_042219695.1 bacterium | reverse complement strand
CAAGCGAGGCTGAACTTGTGAATGAATGGACTACTTACAAGCTCATACCACGGGTGTAAGCCCGTGGAGTAGCTCATGATGTCTCCGTTGAGAATGGTGCTGAAAGATAGGAAAGTGGGCTCGACGACAAACACCGTCAGAAATGCTCTCGCTATGAACATCATTCAAATTCATGATTCCATTGGTTTATTCATTCGATCTCAATGTAATGGGTGTGAAGTAAGGTGAACAGTCCCAAACAGGAGGCACTTCAACAATTTAAACAGGATTGCTCTATCGAAGAAATTGCTGACCGGCAGGGGAAATCGCCGAAGACGATCAGGTATTATCTGGAAGACTTTCTTCGGGGAGGGGAGTTAACCGCCGAGGAAGTGATCGGGGACACAAAAGCCGAGATGATTCGCAATCGGATTGAAAACTTGAACGAGAATAATCGTAGAAGTCTAAAACAGCGTACTCCCTCTACGATGAAACAGTCGGAGATCCGATTTGTTTTGGCAGAATATAGTCACACAGTCGGAAAGGAACGGTCAAAATTATCCGAATTGGTCCGGACATTGAGAAATGATGGAATCGACATTCCGAAGGAAATCGTTCTTGAGATGGGTGAATCCGGGGATGAACAATACGTCCCCGATTTGGTCGAAATGCTGGAGTCGGATCACACGATCGTTCGGAAACTTGCCGTTTCAGCCCTGCGGAAAATCGGAAAGTGTAAACCGGAAGAAGCCTTGATTCAGCGCCTCGACGATGAAAGTCCCGAGGTGAGGCGTTACACTGCAAAGGCAGTCGCTTCCCTGAATATAAAGTCAGCCCAACCGAAATTAGAAGAACTGAGCAAGAACGATCCCAATGACAATGTTCGAAGTGCCGCTGAAAACTACAAAAGTCAATTGTCGTCCCGAAATGAAACACAACAAGCGAAATCGGCCGGGAAACAAGAAACGTCCGGCGATCAAAAGGACACGTACGAGAAAACCATGGAATACGTGACGGAGGGACGAACGATTGAACAGATTTCCCAAAAGCGAGATTTAGCGAAAAATACCATCATGAAGCATCTATCCGTTTTGCTCGAGGAGGAACGCATAACCGAGGATGAAGTTCCCGAAGACCTGCCGGATATCAACCTGGATACCTTAAAATCAGCGATTGAAACGGTTGGCTCAACCGAACAACTAAAGCCCTTGAAACAGGAACTCCCCGAAGACTTCACCTATGGAATGATCCGATTTGGATTGGCATTAATGAAGGCAAATGACGAGTTGGATTGAGCAATAAGCGTAATCGCTGTAATGAACGATTTAAAATTTATTGGATGAGAATGAAAGAACGGTAGTTTTTAAAAAACAGCAATAAAGATCTTAAACCACCGTTTGAATAATTACGTTTCAAAAAGGACCTTTTATGAGCCGGAAGTCACGTTATAAAGTGTGAATCCATTAAACGAATAGGATCACGATAGGCGGTGTCTTCCTGGGATAGGAAGAAGGTGGCCCGGGAGGGTCACCTGTGTCCGAGTGTTCGACCGCCCGTTCACCGACCAATCAACCATC
>JBDGPJ010000256.1:809-4080 GCA_042219695.1 bacterium | reverse complement strand
TGGACGAGAAATACGAGGCTATCCAATCCAAGGGCCTCAACAATCTTCATCACGCGGGACGGATGCAGGCCGATGGCACGCATACCCCGTTTGAGAAGAGTCATGGGGGTCTTTTTCTGGACCAAATAATCCCGTTCCTCGAAGAAGTTATTTAGATTCACCATCTTCTCGATCCGGCCAAACCCGTGGTCCGACATGATCATCACGTCAGTGTTTTCCCCCACCTGTTCGTCCAGTCGTTCAAGGAAGGAGTCCACCTGCTGGTAGGCACTCAGTACGGCGTTTTCGTAGCGTTGACCACGATCCTCGTAATAGGGATGGTCCTCCTCCATGTAATGCCAGAAAAAATGAGCAATGAAATCCGTCGCATCCAGCATACACATGAAGAAGTCGTAGTCGTATTCCTCGAGCAGTGTCAATGAAAACTGAGCGATGGTTTCGTTGGCTTCCAGCTGGGCGTCGAGGAATTCGAGCGGATTTGAGGGGGCCGCACTGTCACGAACCTCCGGCCACCACGTTCGTCCCGTTTTCTGTTCCAGCTCCTGTATGAGCCCGGGGGGATAGGCGCTTTCATCGCGATCGTTTGAACTGAGCAACCCGGAAATGACGTGACCGTTCACGTCCGGGGGCGGGTACGTAACCGGTAGATTAACGAGTCCTACCTTCCGGTTGTTCTGGGAGAACAGGTCCCACAATGTGGGAGGCTCAATGGACGTATAATCCACGACCTCGTCGGACGATGGATCCGA
Source organism: bacterium (assembly GCA_042219695.1). Taxonomy (GTDB): domain Bacteria; phylum T1Sed10-126; class T1Sed10-126; order T1Sed10-126; family JBDGPJ01; genus JBDGPJ01. Next base: position 3,331 of record JBDGPJ010000256.1, on the reverse strand, counting down.
CGACAGAAAATCGTATATTCCGTGTTTTCCCGGGTTGCAACCGGTCATAAAGGAGGACCACGCCGGGGCGGTTAACGGGGGGTAGGTAGTCTCCAGTTCCCCCCAGCTTCCCTGCCACATAAATTTCTCAAAATGGGGCAGTTTCCCCTCCTCGACCCAGGGCTCAATTAAATCAAACGTTGCCCCGTCCAATCCCACGACAACCTGTTTATTTGATTCCATTCTCTCGATCACTCTTTTTAAACGGTGTTTTCTTACTCAATAAGTACTCCCGTAAGGACCTGCCCATCCGAACTAATCAAAAACCGCTCCGAATTATGTCAGATTTTTCGAGTATTCCACGACGGATTACCTTTGCTTTCTCACTTTATCAACCTTTACTTTTGCGGTTTTGATAACGGAGGTACCGTGTTTTGATGAACGGATTGTGGAGCGTATTCGATTACAGGATGTAATCGTAGCGACGCCCTCGGAGGATCACATGATGTGATCCGAGAATGAGTTCATCAATTCACGGTGCCTGCGTCGACCTTTTTTCCTGGAACACGGGGTTAGACCCCTGTTCGGGGAAAATGATTTCACTGGTTGTCTAATGTTATTTGGCGAAGCGGACAAAAATTAAATCCGCAAAAGCTTAGTTATCAACGTTAAACTCAACAAAACAAAATCATATAATACAGACCCGCTTAAAACCACGGGCCCCTTCCATCGTGTGTAAACCGGAGGACGCGTAATAAATCAAGACTCTTCCCCGGTACTTATCTCTGTAAAAAAATCGAGTAGCACCTTGCCTTCGTTTTCTGCTCCGGAAAGAAAAAAACCGCGGGAATCAATCACTTATCAAGCTGGTTTGGGGATCTTATTCTCGAAAAGAAACTCACGTCCCCTCAACACTAATCCACAAAAACAACACCTTGAAACAGCCAGCTGATAATAGCATTTAACCAATTAGCTGATAGCTGTTCGCTGAATGCCGAGTACTGACTGCTGATAGCTGAAGGCTGAACGCTGACTGCTGAACGCTGACTGCTGAATGCTGAATGCTGAATGCTGATAGCTGAGTGCTGACCGCTGATTTCTGATAGCTGAATGCTGACTGCTAACTGCTAAAAACTAGTAACTCGAAACTATCAACTCGCAACTCTTAGAGATATCCGAGGTCCTTCAACCCCTCCGTCAGCTCCTCTTCCTCCTGCTGGCTCATGTCCTCCTGCTCGGGGTCCTCGATATCCAGCGTATCCCGGAACCGTTCCTCCAGCCGGGCGTCCATGACCTGCGCCAGTTTGAGGTGAGTTTCATCCTCCTCGTCCAGCAGGTTGTTTTCCTCGAAATGATCCCGGTCCCAGCGATATAGCTTGGGTGTCCAGTCGGGTGCCTGCTGGAACGCCTCTTCCAGGAACTGCTCCCGTACTTCCCGGGTATCCTCCATACTACTTACGAAGTTTTCCAGGTCGTCGTCCATCATGTATCGAAACTGGGTATTCACCAGTACTTTGCGGACAAACTTGTCCAGCGGTAAATCAAAAACATCCTCGTCCAGTCGAACTCCCTTTCGCCAGTACTTAAACCCATTCGAGTCCAGGACCGTTTGCCAGATCAAAAATGCCAGCCGGGGAAACGTACGTTCGTCCTTCGATACGGTATTGCTCCACTGGCTGTAGACGTACCGCTTTTCGGGTGTTTCCTTAAATAGATCGTACCCGGATAATTTTTCGGAATCAAAATCAATTTCAAAATCGGACAATAACGTCGGTGTCACGTCAACCAGGCTCGTGAGATTCCAGTTCTTTACTGATTCCAGGGATTGACGGGCATTCACGATAAAACCCGGAATACGAATCAAGTCCTGGTCCGGGTGACGGTTGTGGTCGAAACTAATCCGTTGTTCCCCACCCGACTCCGGTTGAATAATACGCTTGCTCTCCCCGTGATCGGCCGTAAATAACAGCGTTGTATTCAAACCTAAATCGGTGTCCATTAAAAATTCCGTTAGGTAATTCAAATGATTCTGATCGAAGTGGTTAACTCCTTCCACGTAATCCGACGCTAAAAACCGGCTCGGATTCTCCACCCGTTTTTCACGTTTTACGTACTGTTCAAACACGGTGTTTAAGTACTCCCAGACCGGTATTTGACCGTGTGCATTCCATCGGTAATCATCGTGATCGACTTCCTCCACCGCGTCCTCCAGCGTAAACTCCCGTTCGTCACCGAAGAACTCACTGAGCCGGTTGGCACGGTCCACGGCCTTTTGTTGATACTCTTTTTCGGGAGGGTATTTTGACATCTGGTAGGGATGGTGCACGTCGAAGGTGTGGTAATATGCAAATACGGGCTTCCCCTGTTCGTTGCAACGTCGAATTTTATCGATCAACGTGGGAATAGGCCCTTTTGTGGACTCATCGAACCGGCCCACGACACCGTTATGCTCCAGCATACCCATTCCATTCATGTACAGCGTATGGAACCCGGCCTCGGAGAACCAGTCGGGCAGGGTCTTCACGTCCGGGTGCATGGGACGG
>JBDGPJ010000256.1:305-799 GCA_042219695.1 bacterium | reverse complement strand
CAATCCGCTTACGATCGTCGCCACGGACGGAGGCGTAAACGGAGCCGGGGCATGTAGATTGGGAACCTCGACTCCCTTCCCCGCCAGTCGATCCATGTTCGGAGTGTCCAGGTTTTTTGCCAGACCCCAGCGCTCCAGTAATCCCTGCTTCTCCGTACCACTGTAAGCGTCGAACCGAAGCGAATCCACGACAAAAACAATACAGTTACGTTCCACCAATCTCACATCCACATATCATTGAAGTTAAGGTTAGACCATATAATACAATCTCACCAATCGCCAATCACCACCCCGAGCTGATTAAAATCCCCCTAACAATTCATAGGAGTTTAAGCGCGTGAAGGATAGGTGGAAATGTCCCCGAACCATCGGAAATAAGCCATGACAAACTTCAGATAAAAAATCTTTACAACGTTAACGCGAATTCCATGTTTCCAAAAAAACACAAATCATTTACCCTATACCACTCATTCATCAAGGAAACGAGCCGGTAG
>JBDGPJ010000256.1:0-295 GCA_042219695.1 bacterium | reverse complement strand
ATCGGACTTTTAATCCGGGTGTCGAGGGTTCAAATCCCTCCCGGCTCATACTTAAATTCCCGCCTACGGCCATCTATACGAGCAGAACTGCTATTTTTATATTTATTAGCCACCCTGTTATGACAAAAAATTGCAAATGAGATCTCTATTTTCTTAAGAAATATCCCTTTGAAAAGTCAAAGACAGTTTATCTTGTCTTTTGTCGAGGCTTGTTTCTATGGACATACAGCGATTGAACAGGTCAATCGGTTGGAGGACCCCTCTTCGATGGTTAATGTGAGCTGATGTCTCCAAA
>JBDGPJ010000255.1:6065-6714 GCA_042219695.1 bacterium | reverse complement strand
GTAACGCCCGTGACAACTGGTATCACGGTGGAAAAACGCCCGGTATCGTGTCCGGAGGAGACAACTACGACGAGTTGTGGGGTTGGGGCGGGGAGATTATTGAGGGAACGCCCATGGACAAGAAGGTTTGTTTACCGTCTCAGGCGGTGTACTCCGATCAAACTGGCTGTAACGATGGTGATATAGGGTACTTCAAGATGGAATACATCGAGGATGAATCCGGGAAAGTGAATCTCCTGGACTCAGGTCGAACCACGAATGATAATGGTTCGGCCGATCAGTTTGATGAGCTTCAGTTGAAAGTGGAGGATGGTAGCAGTGATTTTCGAGATATGACCAGTTCCAAAACGGAAGAAGTTATCAAGTATGCCAATGGTACAATTGGGGATACGGAATGGCTGACTCCCGGGGAGTACTTTACTCGGGATTCGAGCGGAAATAGGCTGGTTACGTCGAGTATTGACAATTGGGAACAGTACCGCCACCTGTATTCCGGCTTCCGTAAAGGATCTTCCCGTAAAAAAATCAATATCAACACGGCTTCCAAGGAAACGTTGATGATGATTCCCATTCGAAGTGAATCAAACTTCGATGAATCTACCTCCCCGAACTTTGTTACCGAGGCCATGGCTGATGCGATAATCAAACG
>JBDGPJ010000255.1:0-5979 GCA_042219695.1 bacterium | reverse complement strand
CCAACTTTAGTTGTTCGACCTTTACCAGCCATGCCAAGGCGGGAAGTGACGGTATCTTCCGAGGTGTTGTGAAGGGAGTCACCGTCAACGACAGCGGGGATTCCATTGCCGAATCACAGGTCGAAGTGATCGTTGATCGCCGACCCTTGACGGGTTCGGACACGGGCGCGATGGAGATTATCTACCAGCGTAAGAATTAAATATTTCCAATCTTTTTACGACTTAATTCTCTCAATCGTTTGTCGGGCAATTCACTACTTCTATTTATTCCAGTAGGTGTGTACGATTGGGTAAACTATCGTACCTTGAGGGTAAGGGTCTTTCGTCCGAAGGTCTCTTCGAGGACTTAGGGGGCATGATCGCACTTCTATTTTTCTTAACAACGTTTAACTCATTCCCTATACTCCTACTTCTATAGGTGGCATGAATATTTAGTGGACGATTCATCGAGATATCACATTGGATAAACTACTTGGATGTGGTTTGATATACACCAGGGTCCTTCCTTACACCTCCGATCAAAGGAAGAACCGGGACCAACTGAGTACCGGGCATGATTATTGCTTTATGCATAGTGGGTTCCCAATTGGCTTCGGATTCGTGATTGAAAAGTGCCTTTATGTCTGAAAAAAAGACATTCGCCGTACAATCATTGGTCACAACTTGAGTGTATCGGAGTGCACAGCGGGAAACCGCCTGTCCCGATTAATTTTTTGTGTGCTTGAACGTAGTCGTTTGTTCGTTATGAATTCCCCATGGGAGTAAACGTTTGATTTCACAACGCACCGTTGAATTATTCATCGTATTTGTAGGTTTGTTGTTTGTGCTCGGGATGTTCTGGTCCCTACAGGGTGCACACGCTAAACCGTACGCCTGGCCGAACTTTTCCGATGGAGACGCGGACTTTCAAACCTCCTCCAATATTGAACAATGGCTGGCTTCTTTTGTTCATTACTCCAAGCAAAATAACGACGAAGTTGGAATAGTCTCCTTCACCTGGGGCACGGGGAACAACGATGTGATCAACGGATTCTTTGGTAATAGTGACGCCGGCTTAAACTCCCTGGACCCCGCTCTTACGTTTCCCACGGGAGATGGTGGAAACCAGGTTGATTTCGAGGATCCCGCCGACGCCGATTTAATCAACAGGGCTAATTTTGCCCCCGAAGATTCCGATCGAATTACTCATACCAAGATTATTTCACTGGCCGAACGCGAGTGTATTTTGAGTACATCCAACTGGACGACCGGAGGATACACGGCACAGCCAAACGTCATCATGCACATGAACCATTCCGGGGTGTGTTCGGGGGCGATGAGTGAAATCAAGGAAATATTTAACGGTACGAATTGGGATAATGATATCCAGTGGACCGTGGATAACACGGGGCCGAACGGTGAAAACATTGAGCTATATTTTTACCCGGATGTAAAAGGCAATATACCGGAATAGAAGGTGTGCTTAACCGGGAAATCGACGACGCCAATGAATCGGTTCTCTACCTGATCAATCGCTTTCGGTTGAACACCCTGGCAAACAACCTCGAATCGCGTTCCAATGATATTTTCATTCAGGGTTTAATTGATGAAACGACAAGTAGTATACGTGATCAACTTCGCGGGGATCACACGGCACGGGACTGGGATGAATTTGCCAGTTCCACTCAGATGCATCACAAAACCATGTTATTCGACCTGGAGACGATCGCCTTTGGTTCGGCCAATCACACGGCCTCGGCCATGGATAATTCACCATCGAGTGGGAACCAGGAATTTCTTGTTGTGATTGATGATTTCCGGTTAGCCCGAAGGTTTCACCAGGAGTACCGCAGGCTAATGCAAAAAGTCCCGGAGGATTCCGATGGCCCGACTGATTCGTTTGAAACCACTCCTCCAAATCCTGTAACCAATCTCAAGGCGGAGAACATTGAAGGGGAAGGGAACTCGCTTCGAGTGACATGGGATCCTCCGGCAGATCCCGGTGATTTTTCCCGGTACTATGTTTTTGCGAGTACCGATAAATTAAGTTCGGCAAATCAGATTGGTGACTTCAAGGACGATGACTCCGACAAGTACATTGATGAGGATCCCGTGGGGAACCAGACTGGTTTCCCGGCCGGTTTTAGCGTTGATAGTCAGACAAGCTGTGATGACGATGGTGACGGTGACTGTGACGAAGATCCCTTTATGTTTCCGGAAGCACAGGTAAAAACCCTTGATCCCACCGCGGACACGAGTGCGGTCCTCGATACGATTAACTACGGTGAGCAGTTACCCAACCAGACCGATATCTGGGTTGGGGTAGTTGGGGTTGATCGGCTCGGGAACGAGTCCGATCCCAAGTTCTTTGGGCCGGCCCAGAGTGAATCGGCCATCCCCGGTGCCGATCCCTCGTTTACCCTCGATTTTAAGGAAGGTGCCAGTAAGAAAGCCGGTGCCAATTCGACGCTTCGCATTGATCTGCACAACGACGCCTCAGCCGCGGAACCGATCAAAAAATGGACGGTGGATTTCCAGGAGTTAAATAATTCATTTGAACCCAAAGCAACTCAGGCTCCTCCGAACGGATGGAGTTATACCGTGAGTAAGCCCAAGATAACTTATTCCGCTAAAACCACCGGTGATTACATCAGTGCCGGTGAAACCGTGACGTTCTTTGTGAACGTGGATAATCCGGGCGTGGACGGGGAATCGGCTGAAATTCGTGGGACGACGACCGACCGTAACAATGTATCCATTCGAAATATTTTGATTGGTACACTGACGATTGAACCTAAAAAATCGGAGCCCAAGGGTTCCGTGGCATACACAACAAATTCGGAGGATACCCGTGCGGGTCGTGAATCCAACGCAACCTTTACAATTTCCAATGAATCCGGTGCTGGAGCCGATATAACGACCATTACATTTGACGCCGGTTCCCAGTCAAACTCATTTCAGTTCCTCACGGCAAATACTCTCCCCACCGATTGGAGTGTGGACAGTATTGGTTCATCCAGTGCCACGGTATCCGCCGATAATACGGATGCTGAAATCAGTGCCGGTGAATCGCTCGATTTTGTGTTTAATATGCGCAATCCGAGTGAAGAAGGGGTCTCCGATACTTTTACAATTACGGTTGATGACGATCAGGGAAATACGATTTCCGATACCCCGGTTGGCACTCTCAATGTAAAAGCCAGTCAGGCCATTGTGTTTAATGAATTTATGTACAGTCCCACGGGCACGGACGATGACTACGAGTGGGTTGAGTTGTTCAACCTGAACACCAACAGTAGTATCGATATCAGTGGCTGGACGATAACCGTGGACGGGGAAACATTCCAGGTTGAAGATGGGACCTCCGTTGGAGCGTCAGGATTTTTAGTGTTCGCTAACGATGTGGACGATCGCGACGGGGACGGAAAGTCCTTCAGTACCCAGTACGACGTGTCAGCGATACAGGGACCGGCCTGGCTTCTGGATGACGATGCCGACAAGATGACGTTGACCAGTGAAGACGGGTCGTATTCCGTCACACTGAATTACGACGATGGTTTATCGAGCTGGGGTACGGGAGCCGATGAGACCGGACGAACGTTTGAAAAGCGGGATCCGGAAGTTCGCGATACCGGTGATCCGGCCACGGACGGGGACAACTGGCGCGCCAGTTTTGACGATGGAGGAACGCCAGTGCCGAGGACGGTGGTACCCCTAAGGATAACAATTCGTCTCAACAGACGTTTGAAACTCATACAGCTACCGACGGGGACAACACAATCAGTACGTTTGACGCTACGGAGAAGCTACGTGAGTCGAAAATTACGATTCGTATCGATCTCGTGAATGCTCCCAGCGAGGCTCCCACAATATACTACGATGCCGACAACGACCCGGACGGTCCCGGTGGCTCGACCTCCGATGAGTCCAAGCAGGCGCAGTTGATCGATGACGGGGATAATTCCACCTACAAAGTAACGATCAACAGCAGTTCCTCGAAAATCAAGGATGGAGTTGAATTTCGTTACCTCTGGGACATCGACGGCAATATCGTCGATAACCTCGGGACGATGTACCGCTTCCAGTTGGATGGTCAGGTTTCCGCCCCGAGTGGTCTGGTGGTTGATGAGGTCGTGGGTAATCAGGTTACATTGACGTTTGATGGTATTGCGGATGATGATTTTCAGCAATACGAGGTTCTCTACAGCAAGCAATCCCCCGTTACCAGGGACGACAGTAAACAGGCGTTTGAAACTCAAAACCCTTCCGATGTCACCGTGACCGATCTCGATGATAGTACCCAGTATTATTTTAATATCAGGGCCGTGGACGACGTCGGAAACACCAGTCCACTTGATACCAATGAAGAAGTATCAGCCACCACCAATAAAGGGTTCAAGGTTACCGTCGATCGTGCTGAAGACGGTGTGAATACCATTAAACAGTTCGATGGGTCCCAAACCATGCGTGATGACGACGTCACCGTCTACTTCAACACGGACGAGGACGTCGGGGATCGGGAAGTGTCAATTTACTACGACATCGACGACACTCCCGACGGAAAAGAAGGGACAAACCGCGGGGACCGGAAACGACTCGCCTCCGGAAGCTCGACCAGTTTCAAGGCGATTATCCCCAGTTCCGACAAGGAATGGGAACCCGGGAAGTCGGTAGAGTTTGTCGTTCAGATAGCCGACCAGACGTTTAAAAACGGTGATTCCGGTCCCTTTGCATTTCAAATTGGTGAAGGAGTTTCAAATGAGGTTGAAGGGTTTGACGTCAAGGATCAGACTGGAAAGGACGTTACACTACGATGGAAATCCATCCCTCAGGATTCCGATTTTGAGACGTATCGAATTTATTATAGCCAGGATACACCGGTTACTACCAAGGATCAGTCCTGGGATAAATCCGATGATTTTGGGATGGGAGCGATCAGTACCACTCAAACCACAATTGATGGTTTGTCACCAAATACTACCTATTACTTTAATATTCTCGCGGTAAATGAAGTGGGCAGTGAAGGGCCCTTCACGGATCGCGTGTCCACCACCACGAGCGCCAAGAGTGCCATCGTCCTGTCCGAGGTAAATTTTGTTTCAAACAATGGTGCGGATTCTTTTATCGAACTTCATGCTTTGGCCGGTCCTATCGATATTGGTGGATTTACAATAACCGACCTCGATGGTTCGAATCCTTCCTTCCGCAACGACACGATTACGCTGGAGGCAGGGGACCGGGCCCTAATTCATCCCCATAGCGGTACGACGGAGACGGATACCACCGGTGATCTCAATGGAAATGGACTCGTTGATTTATTCACGCTGAATCTACCGGATATATCCGAAGGGAATCAAAATGAGATTGTGTTGATGGACGATCAGGGGGATACCCTGGATGCCTTGATTTATCGTAGAGACTCGTCTCAGAATGAGGACGGGGTTGTAGGAGATGTTTCGAGACTCGTGCCCGAAAATTGGAACGGTTCCAACAAACGGGATTTCGTCATTACGTATGCCCAGAGTGGAAGAATTTTTGAGGATACCCCCGCAATAGCCCGTAAGACGGGATCCTTTGACCAGGTTCTTGATTCCAACTCGAAAAGTGATTGGCAGACCACGACGAATCCAACTCCCGGAGGCTCCAATACATTCCTGCAAATCGAGAGTATTTCAATAGCGGATTCTCCCTCGCGTCAGACCCATCTTCGCCAGGAAAAGTTGCAGATACTGGACGGAAGTAAAACATTAAAACCCTCCGATGTTCGAGAAATCAAAGTGGTGTTTAATCAGAAACCGGTACAGCACGATCGTTTTCGGCTGGCGTGGGACTTCGATGAAAATCCCAGTTTGGCCGGTGATTCAACGAGTTTCAGCGATGAAACATTTAACGAAGAAACGTTAACGCTAACCGGAAATGTGAATGTTACTGGTGATTCCCATGGTTTCGAGGAGCGTGTCATGCTCCTTACCAATCGGTTTGGTGGAGGAACGTTTTCCC
>JBDGPJ010000254.1:15380-15663 GCA_042219695.1 bacterium | reverse complement strand
GGTCTTCGTGTACGGGTGGAGGATACGCTGATGGAGTACTCGGTTTCCGACCGCCTGAATCGAATGCAGCAACAACTGGGAACCTGACGAATTCGTTTTTTAGATTTGCCGGTGGTTGAGTAACATTCAACCTCGCATTAATTCCATTACGTCCATTTGGATGTTTCAAGATTCATAGGTTTGTTTAATAAATAGTTTTTCATCAGAACGAAATTAAATTGTAAATGGCTTTAAGCCAGTCCATTAATTCGTAGACACATCTGGAGGTTCATTTATGCAGATT
>JBDGPJ010000254.1:14731-15370 GCA_042219695.1 bacterium | reverse complement strand
TTGGATGAATCCGTTGACTCTGATTTGCTGGCCGGACTTCGAGTGCGAGTGGAGGATACGCTGATGGAGTACTCGGTCTCCGACCGACTGGAGCGAATGCAGCAACAACTGGGAACCTGACGGATACGATTCTTGGGTTTACCGGTGGTTGAATAACACTCAACCTCGTATTTATTCATTTGGATATTTAAAGATTCAACAGGTTTGTTTAATAGATAGTGTGACATCAGAACGAAATGAAACGGTACATGGCTTAAAGCCAGTCCATTAATTCGTAGACACATCTGGAGGTTCATTTATGCAGATTCAACCGGAAGAAATCAGTCGTGTTCTGAAACAGGAAATAGAAGATCTCGACACGGGGCTTGATGTTAGTGAAGTGGGTTCCGTCCTGGAAGTTGGTGACGGGATAGCCCGCGTTCACGGACTTCGTAACGTAATGGCTTCGGAACTTGTCGAATTTGAGAGTGGGGTCGAAGGCCTGGCGTTAAACCTTGAGGAAAATAACGTCGGTGTCGTTATCATGGGTTCGGACCGAGATATCCACGAAGGGGACCAGGTAAAACGCACGGGACGTATCGCCGACGTTCCGGTCGGTGAAAATATGCTGGGGCGAGTTGTGAACGCCCTGGGTGCTCC
>JBDGPJ010000254.1:14420-14684 GCA_042219695.1 bacterium | reverse complement strand
AACGGGACGTACCAAACGTCATGGAACGTACCCCTGTTGATGAACCGCTCCAAACAGGCCTAAAAGCTATTGACTCGATGATCCCAATCGGACGAGGTCAGCGTGAATTAATTATTGGTGACCGGCAAACCGGTAAGTCAGCCGTCGGAATCGACACGATCATTAACCAGAAAGACACGGACGTAAAATGTGTATACGTAGCCATCGGTCAAAAAAAGTCCACGGTAGCTCAGGTCGTGGATAAGCTCAAACGTGAAGGGGCCA
>JBDGPJ010000254.1:10739-14410 GCA_042219695.1 bacterium | reverse complement strand
TCCGGCGCCTCTTCAGTACATTGCACCGTACGCGGGTTGTAGCATGGCTGAGTTTTTTCGTGACCGTGGAGAACATTCCCTGATTGTGTACGATGACCTTTCCAAGCACGCCATCGCCTATCGTCAAATTAGTTTATTACTCAGACGCCCGCCCGGGCGAGAGGCGTATCCGGGTGACGTCTTTTATCTTCACTCCCGTTTGCTGGAGCGCGCGGCGAAGTTTCACCCTGACGAAGGTGGCGGGAGTCTAACGGCTCTGCCGATTATTGAGACCAAGGCCGGTGACGTTTCAGCGTTTATTCCCACGAACGTGATTTCGATTACGGACGGTCAGATTTATCTTGAACCCGATTTGTTTTACCAGGGTGTGCGACCGGCATTAACGTCGGTATATCGGTCAGTCGTGTCGGTGGTGAGGCCCAGATTGACGCCATGAAGGACGTGGCCGGAACACTCCGACTGGACCTGGCACAGTACCGTGAAAAAGAGGCCTTTGCCCAGTTTGGAACGGACCTCGACGAGGAGACCCAACAGCAGTTACGTCGTGGTGAACGGCTTGTGGAAATACTCAAACAGGATGAGACGGATCCGATGCCCGTCGAAGATCAGATTGTGTCTCTTTACGCCGGGGTGAATGGTTACCTTGATGAATTACCCACCGAGGAAGTGCTTTCCTTCGAGCAGACTCTTCTAGAGGAAGTCAAGGCTACGGCTCCCGACCTGATGGATGAAATACGTGAACAAAAGGAAATGACCGACGACATCGAGGAGCGGCTGGAAGAGATCATCACGGACACCCTCAAACAGTTCAAGGCCAATCTTTCCGCGGAAGAAACGTCCGAGGAAGAGGAGTAGTAACCAGAACAAATGACTACGGCCCGTGACGTAAAAAGTCGGATCGACAGTGTAGAAAACGTACGTACGATTACGCGGACGATGAAGGCCGTTGCTTCGGCCAAACTCAGTAAGGCCAAGGATCGAATTGAGCGTACCCGTCCCTACGGAAACACGATCGAAGAAACGATAAAACACGTCCTGGCACGCCACCCCGATTTGAAACATTCCTATTTTTATCGATCCGAGGACGGTAACGAAGAACAAGATGATTCCGACAAATTTTCGTTATACCTGTTACTAACGGCCGATCGTGGACTTTGTGGATCGTTTAATTCAAATATTCTTTCCCGCGCCGAGGAAATTATCGAGCGTGAAGATGATCCGCGGTTTTACGTCATCGGTAAACGGGGAGTTTCCTACGCTGGAAATAACTTTTCCAGCCGGGTTATCGAAAACAAACAGAATATCTGGGATGACCTCGATTATGGGGTAGCAACTCGTCTTACTCATGAACTCGTGGACGAGTTTGAACTGAGTGACGCGTCCTCGGTAACGATTGTATTTAACGAGTTTGAATCGGCGATGGTTCAAAACGTGGTCGAGTATCCATTGTTGCCCCTCGATCGTGAGGATTTTTACAACTTGGACGACCAGGACGGATCTTCACAGCAAGTTGATTTTAAGTATGAACCGGATCCCGATTCCGTAATTAACAGGTTGTTTCCACGACATGTACGCACCCAGGTATACGTGTCTATGCTGGAATCGTTTGCCTCCGAACAGGGGGCCCGAATGGTGGCCATGGACAACGCAACGGAAAATGCCAACGAAATGATCGAAGACCTTACGCTGGAGTACAATCAGCTACGTCAGGCAACGATTACCAAGGAAATTGCGGAAATTGTTGGGGGTGCGGAGGCGCTTAAGGGGTAATTGGCGGTATTCGGTTTTCGGTAATCGGTATCCAGTATGCAACTCTTCAAGACTTGGTTGTGTATTTTCCGGACTGTTAGCCTGTCGTGAGAACAATTGAGTGATTGTTTTGGATTATGTGAATGACTTTAAAGAGTTGGAAGTTTATAAATTATCAAGACAACTTGCTAATGAGGTTTATGAAATAACAAGAGATTTTCCTGACGAAGAAACGTATTCATTAATAGATCAAATTCGAAGATCATCTCGTTCAATTGGAGCTCAAATTGCGGAGTCCTGGGGAAAACGACGGTACGAGAGACATTTTGTCAGTAAACTCACGGATTCCGACTCTGAACAATTAGAAACACAGCATTGGGTAGATATAGCCTTTGATTGTGGTTACATACAAGAAGAAAAGAGGAAATTATTGATAGATCGATGTCAAAAAATTGGTCGTATGATTCAGTCAATGATTGAAAAATCGGAAAGGTTTTGTAATGAATAGATTCAAATTTTATTGAATATTTTTTACTTGCAACCGAACACCGAAAACTGAACACTGAACACCGAAAACTGAACACTGAACACTGATTACTGAATACCGAAAACTGATTACTGAACACCGAAAACCGGAGGTTTTCGAACATGAGTCAAGGAAATGGAGCCGGGGGCGTTGCTACTTCCAATGGTCAAGTTGTGGAAGTGAAAGGTCCCGTTGTTGACGTTGAATTCCCCGAAGAAGAACTCCCCGATCTGTACGATGCCGTGGAAATTGAATTTGCCGATCAAACGCTGGTTACGGAGGTTATGCAACATCTTGGTAATAACAGGGTACGCTGTGTAGCCATGGGATCCACGGACGGATTACAGCGAGGTACCGAGGCGGTGGGAACCGGCGATTCGATCGACGTTCCGGTCGGTGAGGATGCTCTGGGACGGATTATGAACGTCCTTGGTGAGCCTCTCGACGAAGGACCGTCCCTCGAAGATTCCGAACACTGGCCGATACACCGGGAAGACCCGGACTTTGACGAACAATCCACCACCCCGGAGACCTTCGAAACCGGTATCAAGGTTATCGACCTGTTAGCTCCTTACCGTGAAGGTGGGAAAACAGGGTTGTTTGGTGGTGCCGGAGTTGGTAAAACGGTACTGATTATGGAATTGATTCGAAACGTTGGAATTGAACACGAAGGTACGTCGGTGTTCACGGGGGTTGGAGAACGTACTCGTGAAGGAAACGACCTTTACCTTGAAATGGAAGAATCCGGTGTTCTCGACCAGGCGGCGCTTGTGTTTGGTCAGATGAATGAACCGCCCGGAGTACGTTTTCGAGTTGGGTTAACGGGACTTACGCAGGCCGAGTATTTCCGTGACGAAAAACACCAGGACGTCCTGTTATTTATCGATAACATTTTTCGATTTGTTCAGGCGGGTTCCGAGGTATCGACTTTACTCGGTCGTATGCCCAGTGCGGTTGGATATCAGCCCACTCTTGGAACCGACATGGGTGAACTTCAGGAACGGATCACGTCGACCGACAAGGGATCCATTACGTCGATTCAGGCCGTGTACGTACCGGCCGACGACCTGACGGACCCGGCTCCTGCAACGGTCTTCGCCCACCTCGATGCTACCACGGTACTTTCCCGTAAATTGTCCGAGCAGGGAATTTATCCCGCCGTTGATCCGCTGGATTCCACGTCGAACTTATTGGATCCGAACGTCGTCGGTCAGGAGCATTATGACACTGCTCGTGAGGTACAGGAGATCCTACAGCGCTACGAGGACCTCCAGGACATCATCGCTATTCTCGGTATGGAAGAGTTGTCCGAGGAAGACAAATTAACGGTAAATCGTGCACGTAAAATACAACGATTTCTATCACAGCCGTTCTTCGTGGCCGAGCAGTTCACGGG
>JBDGPJ010000254.1:3323-10729 GCA_042219695.1 bacterium | reverse complement strand
TGATAAAACGGTTCAAGGATTTAAGGAAATTATCAAAGGAAATCTCGACCACATTCCCGAACAGGCTTTCTACATGGTTGGTACGATTGACGACGTTATCGAAAAGGCCGAGTCCGAAGAGGAGTAAATATTCATGGCCGAGGACAAATCATTTCACTGTAAAGTGATCACCCCGGAGCGGGAAGTGTTTAACGGTACTGTGCAGGGAGTGGTTCTGCCCGGGGCGGAGGGACAGTTTGGGGTGCTTACGGGTCATACGCCGTATTTATCCACGCTGGATATTGGTGAAATCAAGGTCGAGCAGAAGGATGAAACCATGTACGTAGCTTGCAGTGGTGAATTTGTCGAGATTTCCGATAACGTGACCACGGTTCTTGCGGAAACCGCTGAACTCGAGGAAGAGATTGATGTTGAGCGTGCCAAAGAGGCCCGTGAACGCGCTCTTGAGCGACTCGAAAAGGATGATACTTCCGAAATTGATGAAGCCCGAGCACGCCAAGCCCTGGAAAGGGCCGAAAATCGATTGGCTATAGTCGAGGAATAAATATCTTTCGAAATTAGAAACGCATTCCCACTAACTTTCCCATAAATCGCTCATAGTTAATCCACGGAAAACTTTTTTAAAACTCTGATCTCCTGAATTTATTTGTCAGATTATTTAGTTCATTTTTTGCAATAAGCTGGATTGAAGCTGCACCTGGTGACTTTTGCTCGTAAAGTGGCATCATAAGTTTCTACTGTTTAGCAACGGAATTTCGAATTACTTTGCAACACTCACGACCGTGCCGCCCCACAAATCAGCCGGTAAGATTCGCTAGAAGAGGAGTTCAGTTAAAGTAAAAGTTATCACACTATTTTCTCAAAGCACCTCTATATGGCTCATTCCATGAGGGAATTAGTATAGAGGGTTACATTCCTTCTTGAGTAACGTACTTTTCATTGGAGAAGACCATTAATTAACAAAAGTTATTGCTATTGGGCTCCCGGCTACATAATGCACGATTTTGATTCACCTATTTTCGTGAGATGACTCAGATGTCCAAATATAGAAATATCCCAAACCGGAAATTCAACTAATTGGCCTTGTGTGTAACGAAAAAATACTTCAAAAATCCGTTTTGACGTAGTTGGAAATTTGTAATTACTTTGTTTAACCATGATAAAGTTGTCCATAAGAACTTTTAGCGATCCCCTGGGCGATCGTTTAACACTGAATACGATTCTAAATACCTTCGAATAAATAAATTTGGTTAGATTTGTGGAATTACAAATGAGTAATATCGATAGTTCAAGTAAGTTTTGATACCTCGTGCTAATTTACATTAAGAATTTTTAAGTTATAACTTTTTGTTGGAATGATTTCATTTTGGGGTTTCGCGGGTTGCAGCAATTGGATGATCTATAGCACCATTTGTTAAATTAGCTGTGGATAAACATTCTCGAGCGGGAACCGAGGTTTGAGGCACGATGTCCGATCAAATAATTACGATTGATGCACCAGCAAAAATCAACCTCGGATTACACCTTGACCCGGATGGACCGAAAGGCTACCACGCGATTCAGACTATTTTCCAGGAGGTCAAATTCTCGGATCAGCTGACGGTACGGGTCCTGGACAACGCCGAGGACGATGAACTTTATATTGACGGCCCCGTACAGTTAGACGTAACTCCTGACAACCTTGTATTTCAGACATTGGATTTTTTGCGCGAACGAGGAATTTCAATTCCACCGGTTAGGGTGGAGCTGGAAAAAAATATTCCAACCGGTTCAGGTCTGGGTGGAGGTAGCAGTGATGCCGCGGCGCTCATCAAAGCCGCCGAGCAGTTATTTAACATTGAGACCAGTACGATAACGGACAACGAACTGGCTTTTGAACTGGGGGCTGACGTACCGTTTTTCCGTGTGGGAGGGACCTGTATCGGAGAAGGTATTGGAGAACAGTTAACCCAACTCCCCCATCAGAAAGCGCATGTTTTGTTAGCCTATCCCCCGCATTCCGTATCAACGGAGGAAGCTTATGATAGTGTGAAAAATTTTACATTGCGCACTGATTATAAACCGAATATAGTTCATCTAACGGAAAGGTTGGAAGAACCGGCAAAACTTTGGAAAAAGATAGAACTCGAAAATGATTTTGAACCCGTATTATTGGACCGGTTTAAAATTCACAATACTTTGAAACATGATATAATGACGCAAACACAGTGGGTGGGAACAAGCGGAAGTGGATCTACGTTGTATGGTTTGTTCGATTGTGAGGAAGACGTTAGCCGGGGGAAACAAAAACTTGAATCGAAATGGGAAGGTGTTGAATTCATTGTAACCCGCACATCATGATATTCTGGTCGTATCAGTTACGGGAGGTTGCCCTTGGTGGACGTAACGTCAGTACGAATCTATCC
Organism: bacterium; assembly: GCA_042219695.1. Classification (GTDB taxonomy): domain Bacteria; phylum T1Sed10-126; class T1Sed10-126; order T1Sed10-126; family JBDGPJ01; genus JBDGPJ01. The sequence goes on along the minus strand of JBDGPJ010000254.1, from coordinate 8,324 downwards.
GGTAGAAGCGGACAAGGATCGCTTAATTGCTTTTGCGTCCGTGGTATTTGATGAAGAATTTGTTGTACACAACATGAGACTCGTTCAAGCGGATAGCCGGGTGATTGTGGCTATGCCCAACGAGTATTCACGAGGGGATTTTCGTGATATTGCTCATCCCATTACGAATCAGTGTCGCGAGCAAATCCGTCGTAATGTGATCAAGAAGTATAACGATAAAGTTGATGAAGGGGAGCAAGTTGAATTGGAAGCCCGATCAAAACAACCCGAGGAATCGTAACCGGGTTTAATCTTCCAGTTCCAATTTTTCCAGGTACGCTTCTGCTTCCATGGCAGCTTTACAACCACTGCCTGCTGCGGTAACGGCCTGCCGATAGCGGTGGTCATACACGTCCCCTGCCGCAAACACTCCGTCCACGTTCGTAAAGACACCATTTTCAGTTATTAAGTAACCATCTTCGTCCATCTCAATTTGTCCTTCAAAGATATCTGTATTGGGTTTGTGCCCAATTCCTAAAAATACTCCCTCACACTCCAGGTCTTCCTCTTTAACGTCTGATTGGTCATTTTCCCATTTTTCCTTCGGGTGGCCCTCCGGGTGTTGTACGATACGTGCTCCGGTTACCTGATCGCCGTCCCCGAGTACTTCTACCAGCTCCGTGTTCCACAAAAATTCAATTTTGTCGTGGTTTTTGGCTCGTTTGGCAAGGATTTCGGATGCTCTTAGTTCGTCGCGGCGGTGGAGAATTCGCACCCGGTCGGCAAACTTGGTTAAGAAAAGAGCTTCTTCCATGGCCGTGTCCCCCCCTCCAATGACGAGAACTTCCTGGTCCTGGAAAAAGAATCCGTCACAGGTTGCACAGGCCGATACTCCGTTACCCCGGTAATATTTCTCGGATTCGAGGCCGAGCCACTTGGCCGAAGCTCCCGTTGCTAAAATAAGAGACTTTGTCTGAAACTGTTCGTCACCAACTTCCACATCAAAAGGACGGCTTGAAACATCGATGTCCGTGGCGTTTCCGGAAACGTAGTCCGTGCCGAACCGCTCGGCCTGATCCTTCATTTTATCCATCAGTTCGGGACCCTGAATTCCCTCCGGAAAGCCGGGGTAGTTTTCAACGTCGGTGGTAATTGTGAGTTGTCCCCCGGGCTGTTCGCCCTCGACAACAAGGGGCTCGAGGTCCGCTCGGGAGTTATACAAAGCGGCCGTTAAGCCGGCGGGTCCCGATCCCAAAATAATTACGTTCCTAACTTCATCATTCATTGTCTTGATCACCAAAATCCGTGAAAATTTTCTTACGTTGTTCCCAGTTCGTGCCTTTCGTCGAACCCCCGATATGTCGATCACCAAGTAAGGTCGGGGTAAACGTACGGCGTCCTCCTGTTCTCTCAATCATTTCTTGTATCCGGTCCGGTTGATCGGAAGTATTGATTTCCTGTAATCCGCGTCTTTTGAATCCAGGAACTTTTTGCTTTGAAACAGTTCCCGCATTAGTCTCAAGTGTGTATTTCTACAGTACCTGACATAGAGCGACCTTTCCACACATAAGTGTACTGAAACAAACCAAGTCCATATAACTCCGTAATATTACCGTATACGAGTCACAGGGAATGTAATAAAAATGGTTAATCAACAAAAGAAGCTGAAGATTGTAAGATGTGTTGGCCGTGAACGAAAAGGGTTACGGACCAAGGTGTCGGTAATTGAGGAGATAGGATGCGGATGTTGAAGAAGATTAGTGATTTTTGCCATCGCCGATTTGTGTATGTCGTTATTCTGGCGGCTTTACTGGGTTTTATGTTTCCGGAATTATTCACCTGGGCGGGGATCTCATTCAACATTCCCTATGCTGGTTCGTTTAGTTTATTGTTGGTCGGTCTGGGAATCATTATGTTTGGCATGGGAATGACTTTATCCTGGAAAGAGGTTCGCCGGGCACTGTCGAATCCCGCTCTGGTTGGACTTGGAGTTGTGGCTCAATATTTAATCATGCCTTTATTGGCATTTCTTCTGTCCCTGGTATTTGGGTTGAATGAAGTTCTTGCCGCCGGTGTAATTTTGGTGGGGTGCTGTCCCGGGGGAACCGCTTCTAACGTAATAACGTTTCTCGCCGACGCCGACGTCCCCCTCTCCGTGTCGGTGACTTTACTTAGCACATTTCTGGCTCCCCTGTTGACTCCGTGGTTAATGTGGTTGTACGTGCAGAAATTAATGGGAACCTATACCGGGAAGACGATTGAAGTTCCAGTCGCTCTGTTGATGAAGGCAATTGTAGTTGTTGTACTTCCGATTGTGTTGGGTCTCCTGATAAAAAAATTCGCCTGGGGTGAACAGCCCGTACCAACCATGGAACGTGTATTCACACTGGTATCCGTTGTGGTTATTGCGATCATTGTTGCATACGTCGTTGCTTCGGCCGATCTGTCTACGGCTCCGTATATCGTGCTGTGGTTGAGTGGGCCCGTGGTACTACACAATGCAGGTGGTTTGTTCCTGGGGTATTTTGCAGGACGGTTCTGGCAGATTCCGGAGGGGTCCCGGCGTGCGTTAAGTTTTGAAGTAGGAATGCAAAATTCGGGACTTGCCGCAGCTCTTGCGGAAATTTTGAGGAGTACCTTAGGCAGTGGAGGTACCGCAACTTACAAATACCTTCCATTTGTGGCTATACCGGCCGTGTTATTCAGTGTCTGGCATAACATTACAGGCCCGTATTTAGCATCCCGTTGGAGTGAAACCGGTCGTGAATAATGAAGAACCAGTAGACGAATCCCCGACGTCCCAGGGAAACCACGAGGATGGAGGTATGGAATTTTCAGCTATCGTGGTTTCGATTGGTACCCTTAGCAGTCGAATACTGGGACTGGTACGAGACATAGCTATAGCAACGGTGTTCGGAGCAAGTCGTGTAACGGATGTATTTTTCATGGCTTATAAAATCCCATCCATATTTCGTAAATTGCTGGGGGAAGGAGCACTATCTTCCTCACTGGTACCCGTATACACGGATTTGCGTAAGGAGGACGAACAAAAGGCTAAGAAGTTGGGAAACGCTGCTTTCACCTGGGGGATCATCCTTATAACGTGTCTAACGATTCTGGGAATTGTCTTTGCGGGCCCCCTGGTGACGATAACTGCGCCGGGGTTCTGGAACACCCCGTATTTTGACCAAACGGTTACCCTAACCCGTGTCATGTTTCCATTTCTCATATGCATGGGAGCGGCTTCGGTTGTTATGGGAATTTTACATGCCCGGAAACGTTACGCACCTTCGGCATTTGCTCCGGCGATGCTCAATGTGTTTTTAATTCTATCGATTTTGTACCTGGCCCCTAATTTAGGGGCCACGCCGGAACAACAGATATGGGCACTGGCTGTCGGGGTTTTGGTAGGAGGGTTTTTTCAGTTTTTTGTACAGTGGTTGAGTTTAAAGCAAGGGGGGCAACGTCTTTCCCTTGAGCTGGACTGGCGTACGAAAGGGCTCAAAAGAGTGGTTCGGATGATGGCCCCGATGACATTTGGATTATCAATATCTCAGTTGATTGTCTACGTGGACAGCTTGATCGCTACGTTATTACGTGAGGGAAACGTTTCCCACCTTTATTACTCCAACCGATTGTTTCAGTTTCCTTTTGCCCTTGTCGGAATTGCCGTTGGGACCGTGGTGTTACCGGAATCCTCCGATCACGTAACCAGTGAAAACATTGATGAAGTTACGGATACCGCACGATATTCCATTGGTATGATGAGTTTCCTTATGATTCCATCCATGGTAGGGCTATGGATGATTGGATATCCCTTGATTGGTTTATTGTTTAGAAGTCAGGAATTTTCCGCGGCCGACCAGACCGTGACGTTCTGGGTACTATTTTTTGCATTATTCGGACTCGTGGCGTATGGATTTATTAGGATTTTTGTTTCTCTGCAGTATTCATTCGAGGACACAATGGGTCCGGTTAAGGCCGCGTTTGTCTCCTTGGTAATCAATTCATGTCTGGACGTGCTCTTTGTATACTACTGGCCGTCGTACCGTTACGCCGTGTGTGGTCTGACCCTGGCGGGAAGTTTTGCCGTATGGGGGCAGGCGTATGTACTGCGGTTACGGCTCCGTCGCCACCTCCCGGACGTTGCACTCGTTCCCTGGAAATCGCTGGGGAAACATTGTGTGCTAACGGCAATGATGGCGATATGTTTATGGGGATACCTCCAGGTGGTCACAACGTCCGCTTTTCGGGCCCTTGGAGGGAGTGCATTTGGGGCCATAATTTATATGTTGATGGCGTACGTTAGTGGTGAACCATATCCCGAACGATTCTGGAACCAGTTAAAGGAGCGATTGAGTTGAAGGAACTTGTGGAATCATTCAAAACGGCAAAAGTGGGTGTGATCGGTGATTTAATTCTGGACCGGTATACCTGGGGCTCGGTCGATCGGATTAGCCCAGAGGCACCGGTACCGGTAATGAACGTTGACCGGGAAAGTCGCAAACTCGGGGGAGCGGGGAATGCCGCCCAGACGATCTCGAAAATAGGGGCTCAGGCAACCGTCCTGGGACGTCTCGGCGATGACCGAGCCGGGGAGCGTATACGTTCCATGATGGATCAAAAGGGAATAGAGTTAATAGAAATCCCCAACCATGATGAATTTCCCACGATACGAAAGACCCGGTTTATTGCCGGAAGTCAGCATGTTTTAAGAGTTGATGAAGAGGACAGAACGGCACTTCCCGAGGAGGGCCTGAATCAATCCAGGGAGTCGATTGTGCAGGCGCTGAATCCTTTGGATGCAGTACTGCTTTCCGATTACGCAAAGGGGGTATTTTCCCGCAATAATTTACCGATCTGGTTAGAAATTTGTAATGAAGCCAGCGTTAAGGTTGTCGTCGATCCCCATGTGAGGCATTTCAAAGAATACAGGGACGTTTCCCTGCTGACTCCTAATAAGAGTGAATTACGGGAAGGACTTGGGATCGTGTCCTCCGATGAAACCTCCCTGGAGGGGAT
>JBDGPJ010000254.1:1760-3313 GCA_042219695.1 bacterium | reverse complement strand
AACGAAGCGCTGGAGATACTTTCACCGTCGGCTTTACTGGTGACACGTGGTGAGGAAGGTATGACTCTCTACCGTTCACCCGGGGATTCGATTCACCTGGATACCCGGGCGCGGGACGTGTACGACGTAACCGGTGCGGGAGATACGGTCTCGGGAATTATGACCCTGGGAGAAGCCCTGGGGCTGGATCGTGAAAACGTCATTAAAATCGCCAACACGGCTGCTGGTATGGTTGTCGGCAAAATGGGAACGGTTGCCGTGGAACCCGATGAACTGAAGGAGGCCCTCGAAGAATGACTTTACTTTCCCGGGAAGAGGCCGTGGAACGTCGAACCGCCCTTCGACAAAGTGAAGCTGATGTGGTATTTACGAACGGGTGTTTTGACCTAATTCACCCCGGTCACGTTCATTTATTAAAAGAAGCACGATCCCGGGGCGGCTACTTAATCGTGGGGCTAAACAGCGATCGTTCAGTGAAGGCGATAAAATCGAATAATCGTCCCATTATGGAAGAGACCGACCGAGCATACGTTATCAATGCCCTGGAATCGGTCGACGACGTTGTGCTGTTTGACGAAGAGACCCCCCTGGAGTTGATCCAGGCCCTTGAGCCCGATGTGCTGGTAAAAGGGGCTGACTACGAGGTGGAGGAAATTGTAGGAGCCGACGTGGTACTTGATAGTGGGGGAGAAGTTCATCGGGTAGAACTACGGGAAGGTTACGGTACATCGGAAATTATTAATGTCATCCTCAGTGGTGAAATTGATGGATATTCCCACCACCGAAGACGTTATTTGTGTTATTCCCGCTCGCTGGGGTTCCACACGGTTTCCGGGCAAGGCGATAGCGGAGATTGAAGGTTCCCCGATGATTCAGTGGGTGGTCCGCCGGGCTATGGAAGCCGAGGAAATTGATGCCGTATACGTGGCCACCGACGACGAGCGTATCCTGGATGCTGTCGAACCTGGACCGGCCGAGGGGATTATCACCTCGAAGGATCATACAAGTGGAAGTGACCGGGTAGCGGAAGTAGCACGTGATCATTCCGCGGACATTGTGGTAAACGTACAGGGGGATGAACCGCTGACCTCCTCCCGGGGACTGGACCGGGGTATTCGAGCTCTCAAAAGAGATCCTGAGGCCGACGTTACGACGTTTGCGTACCAGGGAGGTAAAACCGAGTACCACAACCCCGATAACGTTAAAATTGTCCGTGATCATAACGATCGAGCCCTGTACTTTAGTCGCTCTCCAATACCCCATAACGAGTCCGTTCCGGAAACTGTACTCGTGCATATCGGGATTTACATTTATCGTTACGAAGCCTTAATAGAATTCACGGAATCTCAGTCAGCACCGTTGGAGACAAGTGAGGACCTTGAACAACTGCGGTTAATGCAAAAGGGAAAAACGTACAAGATCGTCGAACTGGAAGAACCTACGGTGGGTGTCGACCGGCCGGAGGATGTTGAGAAGGTCGAGAACGAACTTGGCCGACGTGGTGAAGAGGATTTACTCCAGTGAGATACTTAACCAATTTTGACACGGATTCG
>JBDGPJ010000254.1:1020-1750 GCA_042219695.1 bacterium | reverse complement strand
AGCATTCCAGTGAAGTCATGGTGGTTGGGAGTGGAGTGTCCGGTTTGAGAGCGGCTCTCGAATTAGCCGAGGAGTACACGATTACCGTTGTTACGAAGTCGGAAATCAAAGCCTCCAATACGAACTGGGCCCAGGGAGGAATTGCCGTTGTAAAGAATGAGGGAGACACGGTCGAATCCCACGTAAGTGATACGTTAGACGCCGGTGACGGATTATGTGACGTGTCTGAGGTCCGAAAACTCGTCGAGGAAGGTCCACGCCAGGTCGACCAGTTAATAGAGTGGGGGGCCCAGTTTGACAAGGAAAACGGCGAATTGTCGTACACGAGGGAAGGGGGACATCACCATGACCGGGTTATTCACGGACGCGGAGATGCTACCGGGGAACTGGTTGAAGAAGTTCTCGTTAAACAGGTTCGGCTCCATCCTCGTATTACCGTTCTTGAAAATACCTTTATGGTTGATTTGTTAACCGATGAACGCCGTGTATACGGTGCACTTTTGTACCGGGATGAGCAGTTGGAGGTAACCTGGTCGCGTGGAGTGGTGCTTGGAACCGGTGGGCTTGGTCAGGTATTCCGCGAGACAACCAACCACCCGGTAGTAACCGGAGACGGTATGGCAACTGCTTTCCGAGCTGGAGTTTGCCTGAGAGACATGGAATTCATCCAGTTTCATCCCACCACCCTGTACGTGGCCGGAGGGCCCCGTTTTCTTATTTCAGAAGCCGT
>JBDGPJ010000254.1:0-969 GCA_042219695.1 bacterium | reverse complement strand
CGGGACGTGGTGAGTCGAGCCATTTTGCGGAGGATGATTGAGATGGACTCCTCCTGTATGTACCTCGATGTAACTCACATTGATTCCACTACGTTACACGAGCGATTTCCGACAATTATTGATGTCTGTGAAGATTACGATATTGATATCACCAGTGATTATATACCGGTCCGACCGTGTGCCCATTATTGTATGGGAGGAGTCCATACGGACTTAAGTGGTTCCACGTCAAAGGAAAACCTCTACGTGATCGGGGAAACGGCCTGCAGTGGTGTGCACGGGGCCAATCGTCTTGCTTCGAATTCACTTCTGGAAGGACTTGTTATGGGGGTTGAAGTAGTAAAAGCTTTGAAGAGTCATTTGCCGGAACTGAAACAAATGCGATTCAGCCACGAAATTGATGCCCCGGACCGTGACCTTGACTGGGAGGATCTGAGACAATCCCTCAAGAGTTTGATGTGGCGTCAGGCAGGTATTTTACGTGAGCGTGAAAAACTGGAGGAGGCCCGCAATAAACTGGAGCGCTGGCTACAGTTATTGTCCAATCAACAGGCGAAAAGTCAGGATCAGTTTGAATTAAAAAATATGATGTTACTGGGTCGAGCAATAGTGGAAGCGGCTCTCAATCGAGAGGAGTCCCGGGGAGCTCATTTCAGAACGGATTACCCGGGAACCAGGGAGGATTGGCGGAAACACTCGCTAATCGAAAAAAAAGGTTGGTCGATTGCTTCCACGGAAGTGAAGACCCAATCACAGCAATAATATCGGTAATTTGTCGACCGACAAAACGACTGAAAAAGCGTCAATTTAAATTGACGCTTTTTCAGGGAGATTATTGAGTTAAGTACGTAAGGGGTAAGGAAAATAAGGCTTATATGGAATCTCCGAAGTGAGTGGTTTCCAGGGTATGTTTGCTAAGTGTTTGAGTGAGATTCGCGGCGTTTTCAAGGTTGCGCTGGCCCATGAAGC
>JBDGPJ010000253.1:0-11272 GCA_042219695.1 bacterium | reverse complement strand
TGGAGAAAGCGTTCCTGGCGCCCTCCTCAATTAATGTTAGAGGCTGTCATAACGATCCTGGTAATTTCCTGTTTAGTATATTTATTAATGTGGTTGTTGACGAAAACAATCTTAAGAAAACTTTTTACCGCAGTAACAACTTCCTTACTGCTCTGTTACGTGGCACTCCCCTGGTTTTATTCCCACGACATCACGTCTAAAACGGAGGGCAGTGCACATCAAAACCAGTATAACGTGCTGGTACTGCTGGTAGATACGGTCCATGCCAGGCGGTTATCCACCTATGGATTCGAAAAACAAACTTCACCCGAATTAACACAGTTCGCCAAACATTCCCTTACATACGAAAACGCTTTCTCCCATTCATCCTGGACAAAACCTTCCATCGCAACCCTGTTCACCGGTTTATATCCCCCCGTGCATGGGACCGTCTCCCGACACACCAAACTTCCACAAAATATCCGCACCCTCCCCGGTATTTTTGATAAACATGGTTACCGAACCATGGGCATAACCACGAATTCCTTCATTCGAAAACGTAGTGGTTTTCACCGTGGTTTCAATCAATTCTACGAACGAACCTATCCCCATCCCCAACAGCGCGGACAAATATATCAGTTACTCAAGGGAACCTATTTTGAACATCTCATGCTGTCCCGAGACGTAAAAATGACGTCGGCCCGGAAAACCAACGACCTTGCCATAAAATGGCTCCAAAAGAACAAACAACATCAATCCCCCTTCTTTATGTATCTCCATTACATGGATCCCCACCAACCTTACCGTCCCCCAAAAGATTATCTTGGTGATCGAACAATTAATCCAAACTTTACGTTTTACAAGTACGCCTCAAAGCATATTTATGAGTTTGGTTCGCCGTATAAAGAACCTTACCCGTTCTATAATCATGAAATCCCGGCTCCGGAGATACTACGCCAGGTACAGTACCGACACCATTCCGAAATTCGGTACTGGGACCATCAATTCGGTCGATTAATCGACTTTTTACGTTCAAGCAATCAATTTAACAATACCCTTATCGTCGTAACCTCCGACCATGGAGAGGAGTTTTTCCAGCACGGCAATTGGGAACACGGGCACTCCCTGTTTAACGAACAGCTTCACGTCCCCCTTATCGTACGTTTACCCGGCAATCACAAACCTAAGAAACAACGCGTATCCCATCCTGTGACCCACCTCGATTTGCGTAAAAGCATCTTACAATTCATGAATATGAAAACGCGTAACCAACAAAAAAGCATGACTTTACCCGGTTTCCCCTCGGCTGATACTCCAACGACAAACAGGCAGTTCTACGCCACCAATCTTGGACGTACAAAAAACAATCAGTTCCGATCCGTTTACAAATGGCCTTACAAACTGATAAGAATTGACCACGGTCAAAAAACGGCATGGCGGTTGTACAACTTAAATCAGGATTATAAGGAACAAAACAACCTGATAACCACACAATCGGATACCTTTTCCCGTTTACGGACAAATTTGGAACAGTGGTTCAAGCGTAAGCGAAGTCAGTCTTACAACCCGGAAACAATCACGTTTGATGCACGCGAAAAAGAACGATTAAAAGGTCTCGGATACATGGAATAGGTCATCCCCGTAATAGAAAAATTCATACTCCCTGTTCAGGTTAGATGTTTATTTTCGCGGTTTTATTCGAAGTATTTTGGTAAGGACTGAGTATCTTTCACTTTCACTCACCTGAACGGTCTGGTCCTTCATAAAACAAAACTACCAAAGGCAATTAACTTCGGGGGACAATTTAGAGGAATCTGATTTGGACGGTCTCCCGTAAAAATAAAATTTTTCGGAAGCCAGGGGGTTACAACGCTACATCTACCATGGATGAACCACGCTTGTTCCCAATCAGAAAAATCTCCAAAACCCCTTAACTATTAGCGAATCGACCGATTTAACAACCGTTCGTTTCGTGATCGCGAACACAACGAGCGAGTTTTTCAAGGTCCTTCATTTTCATTGGAGGATACATCGGTAAATAAACCAGATTTTCAATCATTTCACGGGCTCTTTCCGGAGTGATATCAGGTTTCGTATCCTCGGGAGGCACAACCACCAGTGAGGAGCCCCGGCGAGTAGCGTCGTATCCCTGTTTCCAGAGTTTCTTCACAAGAGAATCCGGATTCGAGCTCCGAAACGGAAGAACCCAGTGGACGTGATCACTTGAACTCGAACCGGGAACGCGGGAGTCCGGAACGAGTTCGATGAATTTCTCGGCATACTGTATTCGCTGACGAATCGTGTCATCGTGGTCCTGTTGTAATCGCCGTTCGAGCAATCTCAAGAGGGCTTTGCAGGGAGTTTTTCTGAATACGTCCATGTCTTCTCCCCCCGGAAACCCTCTGGTGGAACTACTTATCACCCGATCGTGGTTTGAACCCGCGAGGCGACATAGCCACGCAAACAAACCAAAACAAACCGGTTGTGACAGGAGGTTTAAACCGGTGTATTTCAATATCCGTAACGCGTACGACCGAATCGATTGAGAGGAGTACTCGCTCTGGATTTCCTTTAACTCATTCATAAGTTCGGTATCTCTAACTCGGAACACAGCCCCACCAAGTCCCGTGGCCGTCTTAATCGGACCAAAACTGTACATGGCCCCGTCTGTTTGATCCGACCACCTCAGTGATTTTCCGTCGTAGGACTGTGCACAGTCTTCGACGATCAATAAATCGTGTTCACGAGCCAGGTCTCCCACTTCCCCCATGTCCGAACGACTGCCAAACAGATGTGCTACGAGAATCATTTTGGTATTCGGTGAAACTGCCTTTTTAATCTGACTTACGTCCAGGTTGAGAGTATCGGGGTGTAGATCGATCGGAACCGGAACCAGCCCATGGAACTCCAGTATGTCGATCATGTCCGGAATTGTTACAGCGGAGACCAAGACCTCGGTCCCCACCGGAAAATTAAGGTACTGGAGCAGTAAATCCCAGCCCGAACGTACGGAAAAACAGGGGAAAGTATTGGAGTGATTTGATAAGATTTTATTGGTATCGGACCCTGATGATGACAAACATTGCCCTAAACCGTACGCCAGATCCTCGAATTCAATATCAAGCTGACCTCGCGGGTACACGACAATCCCTTTCCTCACCATTCATTAATTTATAGTTTAGATGCATGACTTAATCCAGTTTTTAAAAACCGTGAACAGAGCATAAAATTAATCGGTACATTGTTACCTGGTAAATCCAGCCCCTATTGTAAGTTGAACCCGATTTTACTTCGAACCTTCAAGTTATAACGTACAAACGATCAACCTCCAACTGATCGCCACAATCACAGAATATGTTTTCAACAGGATCTTGTCCTGAGTGAAAACAAGAGGATCAGCACCAAGGGGAGCTTATATTTGGAACGTAAAACTCGTAAACGCCATTTTTGGATCCTAACTTTATTCATTGCACTATTGATCGTTCTCTCCGGAAATTTGTCTCATGCAATGGTGGCCCGGGGAAATGAGCCGAGCCGAATTCCGGTCAAAGAGTTAATTAAAACCTTTCAATCAACGCTACGTGATCAACCGAACAATGCCATTGCACACTACCGGCTGGGACGGACCCATTACTTTGCCTATTACTTGAAATCACGCGAAATTTACGGGTTCCGGCCCGATACTACTTCACAGGATACACTACCACGTATTGCAAACTTCCGTAGTTCAATCAATCGAAATCGAATCTGGGAATTCAACGATCGGAAACCTATTCCGGATAGCTCGGCACTCAATCATTTAATCAATGGAATTAAGCACCATCAAAGAGCAATAAAAATCAAAAATAAGCCCCTATTCCACCTTGGGTTTGCCAGTATTCTTCAACAGGGCAGACAAGATGCAAACAGTATCAGGAAACACGTTTCACTCAACCTCCCCACCTCCGTTCAATCGGAGTTACTACGTGGTGATACATCGCTTCGTAAACGCTGGTTGGGATTGGCAACCTATCATTACTGGAAAGCATTCAAAGGGGCGGTAATCAAAGACCTGGAAAGAATTACCATCCCTGATGACATATCAAACACGGTCAGCCATGAAGCAGGCAAAAATTTCCAACAAGCACTCGAATTGATTGATAGAGATCGAGAACATTCGGCACTACAAACCATGGATACCTGGTACATGGGTTGGGCGGGCCGACTGCTCGGTGTAGGCGATCGCTGGGACCGGCGGTATGTGGAAGTCGATCACAAACTCCGGGATATGCGCGAGAAAGTACAGGGAACGGTCACACCTCTTATTTTGTCACTAAAACCGGTCGATTCCTGGGAGCAATTAATTGACTCCAACGTAAGAGTCAAGTTTGACATGACTGGAAACGGCAGGCCTCACCGGTGGAAATGGGTCAAACCAGGCACCGGCTTTTTGGTATGGACTCCCGGTGATAACCCCACGATTTCAAGCGGAAAACAATTGTTCGGTTCCGTTACCTGGTGGATGTTCTGGAAACACGGGTACCAACCACTGGCGGTACTGGATCAAAACAACGACGGCTGGCTTCGTGAAAAAGAATTACTCTCCCTTTCATTATGGTTCGATCGCAACCAGGACGGCGATTCGCAACCTGAGGAGATCGTATCCGTTACAAAATCCGGGATTGTAGCGATCGCTGTCCACCCTACAGCAGAAAAGGAACGAGTCCTTAAATCCGATCCGGGTATTGTTTTGAAAAATGGACAAACTCTACCTACCTGGGACTGGAAGGTTGCACCGGAGTGATGGGTGTAATCAAGATAAACAGTAAGAGGATTTAACAGCCCTCAACGCTTACTTTCCATAATCAACTTTATAAATTGCCCGGCAAGCCGGTCCTGAAAAATGTCAACTTGTGAAACGATTCCTAAAAGTTTCCCGATCAAAAATATACCAAGCCGGATTTATTACGTAATTTCGGCAATATCATTTACCCGGGCAATCTCACTCAGAAGTATCGGATTTTCCCGGGATTTCTTGCCCCAGAGCGTCAGCAGTTTGCCAAATCTCTTCGTTACGAACGTACAGGGTTCGATGGGGAAAAGGAATCGTGCAACCGGCTTCTTCCAGAGCAACTTTGGCCTGCTCGGTCAATTCGGAAAGGAGTTGTATGTAGTCGGTCTTATAAAACCAGCATCTCAAGGTTAGCTCAATTCCCGAGTCCCCCATTTTACCTACCAAAACAATCGGTTCCGGATCGGCCATGACAAGGGGATTATCTTCAGCGACTTCCAGCAAGGTTTCCCGCCCGACCTGTATATCGTCTTCGTAGGAGATACTGGTCACGATATCCATGCGCCGAATATCGTATTTCGTAATCGTGATGATGTCGCTTTTCAACAATTGTTCGTTAGGCATGCGCCAGTACAAATTATCGAACGTTCGAATTTTTGTGGACAACAGGTCTATACTCTGAACCCCACCGAACTTATCCCCGACTTTAATAACGTCACCCACGTCAAACGGACGCTCAAAGATCAAAAATACCCCACTTATTATATTGGAGACGGCCGTTTGAGAAGCAAAACCAAGTGCAACCCCAAATAATCCCCCGGTGGCGAGCAAAGCTCCTAAACTGACATCCATTTCATGAAGTACCACCGCAAATGCAAACACCAGGAGTCCGTAGAAAACGATTTTTTGACTGATCATACCGGTGGTACTATCCCATTTTTTCTCGACCTGCCGGCCGACCAATTTACTAACGGTCTGAGCTATTAAAAATCCAATGATTCCCGTCAGGGCTACAAGCCCAATATTTAGCCAATTGACACTTAACAATACCTCTCGCGCACTTGCCATCATCGGTTCATAAACACGCTCGTGAGCGTATCCATTTTGGGAAGGTTACGAACTTTGTCGAACAGTGAATCAGCTTTTTCAGGACCTCCCATTAACAAATCGAGGTCCTGTCGCATTTCTCGCGGGGGTCGCTTGATCGGTGTGGGCTCCTGGTAATGTTCTTCCTGGTGAGATAACTCAACCACTTCAAATATGAGGTCCCCGGCCTCCGTTTCATATAAGTCCAGCTCTCTGAGAGGAATCAAACATTTGTTTACTTGATCCCCTTCGTCGCGTCTATTCCGGTAATATATCGGCACGATAGCCACTTCCTCCCCCGTTTCCTCACTTATCTCCCGGGGGTTGGTGTATACCGAAGACCGAACCTGATAGGACAGAATCCCGTTATTGGGAGGTCCCCAATAGGTATTCTTACGGGGATGTTCCAGGATTTCTTCAATCAATGTATCGGTTTGCTTAATTCGGATTCCCACGCCCAGTGTAAGGGTTACACAAAAAAATCCATTGTTGTCCTCGGGAATCGACAGTGGTTCCTCCAGGGCAAATACAAGAGGGCGATCCGGGTAGATTGGAAGAAATTCAAGGTGAACCGAACCTTCGACGTCTTCCATTAAAATGGTCTTCTGAACTTCGTTCTCCTCGTCGGACTCAAGAAAACCCGGTCGAGAATAATCGAGTCTCCCGGAATCAAACGAGACAGTAAGGTTACCCAGGTGGGTGGAAAATGATCGTTCATCGCCACTGGATAACGAACTTTGAGGAAGCCATCCCAACTGTAACCATTCCTCTACGATTCAATACTCGTAGTAATGTTTTAATGGGTCACTTTATCACTTTAAGGAAAGAAATCACATGATAACTACAAATGATACAATTTCTTTGGTTTGAATCTTTGCCGCGTATAAATAACAGATGGAAACGAGACTGATTTCCACATCACTTCACAGGGGCAAATTGAAGAGCCCCCACTGAATGAACAATCATCAAATGATATCTTTTGTAACAGTGTTTACATTCATTCAACGATCATCACGATAAAATTTGTCCGGGTAGATGTACTGGATCATTATGTTTTATTCGCAAAATTTGTTTATTTACAAAAATTCTTGATCAAATTCGGGCACGGTAACCATGGAAGACGAAACTCCAATTTATAAAAGTCTTACATTTAAATTTCTTTCCAGTACTGCTGTGTTTATTTTGATTATTGAGTCATTTTTACTTGTAATGTCCATTTACGGTATGAACTCACGTTTGCTCCACATTCGCAGTCTTGTCATCCATACCATTCCTCCCGTGTCCACCAAGGTTAAAAAAATGATCCTCCCCCCCTCACAAATTGAGGATTTCTTGTGGACCTATGCCCGCAATATCACACTGATGGTCGGGGTAATATTAACAGTTGTACTGTCCGGTTTGTATTTCGTCGTACGAGACTGGTTCCTTAGTCCAATTGAAACGGTGCTCGAATTTAACCAGAAAAGCCGTGAGGGGGAAGTGGAAATGATCCCTGAAGATCGAATACCGGACGATGAAATGGGAACCCTGATGAAATCCCGGAACAATATGTTGGATGCCATCAACAGTCTTTACAGTGAGGATGCCCTTGAAACGCTATGTGAAGCGGTCGACGCAAAAGACCGTTACACGGAAGGTCACAGCCGACGCGTAGGCATGCTGGGTGAATTACTGGGGCGAAAACTTGAATTGAAACACGATACCTGTGAGGACCTCCATTACTCGGGAACCTTGCATGACATTGGCAAAATTGGAGTTCCCGATCAAATCCTTAATAAAGAAGGTTCATTAACCGAGGAAGAATTTCAAGAAATTGAACAACATCCCGTACGTGGCGGACAAATCATTCAATTCAGCAATATTTCGGACCGAGTGATTCACGGCATACGATACCACCACGAACGTTACGATGGTGATGGCTACCCGGAGGAATTATCCGGTGACGATATCCCGCTCTTTGGGAGGATACTGGCGGTGGCCGATGCAATCGATGCCATGCTTAGCAAACGAACCTATCGCAATGCCCTGAGCCTCGACGTCGTTATTGAGGAGCTGGAAAAAAACAGCGGTAAACAGTTCGATCCCGAGGTCGCGGAAATCGGAAGCAACCTTGTGAAAGAATGCCGAGATCAGGAAAACGATTTCCTCGAAGAACACCTGCCCAAAACCTTACAAGAAGCACGTACAATGTAATTCCTGAACCAATTAGAGAATTTTTTATCGATGTACATTTAATACCTGTGGAAGTTGAGACGAAGCTTTGCAAGTGACGCTCTAAGTTCATCGAACATTGTTATGGAACAATGTAATAATATCCATCCTGCGAAGTTTCTCGGGACGTTATAGATTCAGGGGGTAATTTGTTTGTAAGGGCCGGGCGCCTGGTTAAGGGACCAGTTATAGTCCTGGTATTGAATCGTGTAATTTTCGTTCACTACGTATTTACCAACCTGGCCCGGACGGTATTTGCCAATGAATTTTGCTACTCCTTTTTCCCCTCCAAAGTCCTCCCCGTACCAGTTCAAGATATTGCTTACCTTCATGTACAGGGTATTTTCACGGATGGAAAACCGGTTTTTATCACTGCTCAGAAATACATTCGTCTGGTGTCGCAACTGAGTATCCAACTTGTCGGCAACGTATGGCTCATGTCGCAGTGGAGGACAGCTCTTCGCGGCACAGACCAGTGCAAAATGGATACGGGGTTCGTCAAATCGCTCCCTAATGATGTCGTGTTCCACGTTATCGAGAGTATAGGTTTTCTTTCCAACCTCGATAAACTCTTTCTGAAAAGCCGTGGTTACCCAGCCATCGAGATCCCGGATACTATCGACCGGGTAGTTATTTTCAATTAGCCGGATCGTGGAAGCATTGTAGAGATTCATCCAGTATGAAAGTTGCTCCTTATCCGACAACGATTGTGGAGAAATTGTCGACATATTCGAAAGGTACTGATGTAGTTTTTCACGGGAATCATCGTTCCCCATGAACTCCTTGTAATCAAAATATCCCCCAACGACGTGGCGTTGTAATACCGTGGCGTATTTTTCGTGTTCAATGGCCCAACCGGGCCAAGCCACGGTGAATAATAAACTTCCAATTATTACACCAATTAGTAAACGTCTCATGTTAACTCCCTTTTAATCCTTCCTCGGCCTCTTCGACGGCTTCCGGAATGTCTTCACCTTTCCATTTCTTAATCCAACTGGGAAGCATCGACATAAAAACCAACAGTCCCAGGGCAATACTGATGATAATCAGTGTGCGTTTAACACTTTGTCCCCCTGCTACCGCTGCTTTACTGGCATATCCCGCGTACACGTACGCGAACGTGCCGGGAATCATCGCTATCCAGGTCACCCCAAGGTACACCCAGAAGTTAATCCGGGTTAAACCAAACATGTAATTCAAAAGGTTATAGGGAAAAATAGGGATCAGCCGGGTAAACGCCACAAACCTCCAGCCCTCGTCCTCGATACCGTCCTTGATTTTTTCCAGTTTCCCCTCGGCTTTTTGCTGAACCCAGTCACCGGCTATGTATCGTGAGATTAAAAACGCAACACCAGAAGCACCCGTAGAGGCAACGGAAACGTAAATCGTTCCCCACAAGGGACCGAACAAGATCCCTCCGGCCAACGTAATCACACTACCCGGCATGAACGCAACAACCGCTCCAACGTATACCAGTATATAGACAAATGGCCCCAGTATAGGATTGGCGTCGAGCCAGGGAGTCAGGGTATGCTTAAACCAGAAACGAAACTGATCTCGCAGTTCAAAATACTCAAACAGCCAAACCAGCACCGCCAAACCAATAAAGGCGCCAATCCACTTGAGCCATTTTTTATAGTCTTTCATTTCTACCTACGTCCTTACCGTTGAACGTTTGCACAATTGCGCAAACGTTTTTCTTAATTGTTCGTGATGAATCATGATCACGGTAACTACCGTGTCCAGTTTAAATACGACTGGACCATCGAAGGAATGAAACCGTCCAACAGTCCTTCCCAGAGGTACTGTCCCACGGCACGCTGATTGGACTGTGACAGTGTGGGATACACGTGGATCATTCCGGACAGGGTCGACGGACTTACGTCGGCGGTCATCGCCTGAACGTACTCGTGGATGAGCTCACCAGCCTGTGGACCAACAATATGAGCTCCCACCAGTTCCGGCTGAAAACTGAAGGTTTTTTCACGGAAAATCAACTTGATCAAACCGTCGTTTTCCCCTTCAATAACCGCCCGGTCCTGGTCGGTTAAAGGATATCGTGAAACGTTCACGCTTTCCCCACCGTATTCCTCCACGGCCCCTTCCTCCGTCATACCCACTCTAGCCACCTCGGGATCCGTGTAGGTACACCATGGAACAACCGAGTAATCCGCCTTCCGGGCCATACCCGGTATCCACTTCACGAACCCCTTCATAATATTTTCAATGACAACCTTGGCCTGATACTCGGCCATGTGGGTAAACGGATACAGCCCTGTCACGTCCCCCACTGAATAAATATGGGATTGGCTGGTTTGCATACGATCGTTCACGTTAATTCCGCTTCTCTCGTCGTACTCTACGCCGGCCGCGTCCAGACCAAGGTTCTGTACATTGGGCGCCCGCCCGGTGGCCATCAACAACTCATCGGCTCGTAGAGTTTCCTCTTTTTCACCAAGACTGGCTTCGACAATGATTCCGTCTTCGTCCTGGCGAACGGATTCGGCACGAACCTCAGTGGAAATTTTCAGACCGTCGTCCTCCAGTAAATCATGGGCCAAACAAGCGATCTCCTCGTCTTCCTTGCTTAGTATACAGGGTAGGGTCTCAACAATACGAACATCACTACCCAATCGATGGAATGTTTGGCCGAGTTCGAGTCCGATCGGACCTCCTCCAACAACAATCATCGAATCGGGCAGTTCATCAAGTCTTAGGGCTTCCACGTTGGTCAGGTAGTCCACGTCCTCGATTCCCTCTATCGGAGGAACAGCGGGAGAAGAACCCGTCGACACCATGTAACGGCTCCCGGAAATTGTTTCACCGTCCAACTCAAATTCGTCCGGGGACACGAACTGTCCCTCACCAAACCGAACGTCCACGCCCATATCTCGAAACCGCTGGGGATCATCGTGTTCCTCAATGTGTTCGATCACGTCCCACATCCGGTCCATCACTTCGGAAAAATCAATGTCGGGATCGTGGGCGGGAAGTCCATAATCATCGGCGTGGCGCATATCATCCGCCAGTCGCGCCGAACGGATCAATGTCTTCGACGGGACACATCCATAGTACAGACAATCCCCACCGAGTTTGCCTTCTTCTTTTTCGATCAAACAAATATCGGCACCGAGTTGGGCGAGTCCACTCGCCGTCACGAGTCCACCTACCCCACCACCGATAATGACCATATCAAAATCGTTTTTTGCCATGAGTTTCCTCCTC
>JBDGPJ010000252.1:6381-7171 GCA_042219695.1 bacterium | reverse complement strand
TGCCAACTGTATTTTTACGTGTCCAAACACTGTACTTTTAGATGTCCATTGACAGATGTTTCCCCCGGTAGAATTCATTCGGTATAAACGTTCTAACTCGATATCCAGGGTCAACATGTCGCTCAAGTGAAGGTAATCGTTCCTTTTCCATGAATATTAACTGGTTCAATCAACCAGCCAGATTAAGCTTGATACGTTCGGATGTTCGCTGTTGCTTTCGAGCCTTTTTGAGTATACGGCTATTTCGGGATGTACCCCGGCTCGGCCAGCTATGGGAAATCGTGTCCGGTTCTTCGTTGTTACTGCACTTTTTCATGTTGATCACAACTCGTTTCATGCGTTGAAGCCACTCGGGATGATTCATGGTTATCAACACCTCACAAAAATTAGGGTGTTCATATAAACACGAGTCTACTTCCCTCCATCCCTTTGTATTAAAAGCTTGAGCCACGCACTGTACGTGTGTTGTGAAACTGGCCATTCCTACGTTTATCCCACTACATTATTAAAGAGCAAGTTCTACACCAGCGTACGTGTGATTTTTTTCACGTGACCTACGGATGGAAAATTCTAAGTCCATTAACCAGTTTGTGGGGGGTTCCAGGCCGGTTAAAAACCCTGTTTGCGGATGATTTAAGGTTTTTCAAGCAGTAGAAAATATTTTTTTGTACGCAATAAGGTGCATATAAATCACTCATAAGATACATATTTCGGACAATACACTCTTTATGAAGGTGCGGGAATTCATCGATCCGGTCGGTACCGGCTGACATCGAAACACGGTCCTTTC
>JBDGPJ010000252.1:0-6371 GCA_042219695.1 bacterium | reverse complement strand
TTATTTGTGTAAAACGAACAAAACATTAAAACCGCAAAAGCTTAGTTAAAACAGAGTTTATGCGAAACAATAATTCGTTTGCGATTAGAAAGGTTGAAGGGGGAAAAATCCGGTTTCAAAACGCTATTTTGACCGTTAGATCATGAAGGGGATTCAACCTATCAGAATTCCGTTTGACTGAGTGGACGTGACCGGATTGTTAACCGGTTCCTTTTCCGGAGGGCGGTGTTTTATCCCCGGGAAGTGGAGATTTGTTGAAGTACTATTATTGTAGTAAATATCTTTCCCTGAAGATTACTACGCGGTATTTTGTACCCAGCCAAAAGAAGAACTGATTTTCAATCGTATTTGGGAACGATCGACATGAATGTCCGGACTGCGATAGTGTTCAACTTGTTTATGCTGGTTGTAATCACGGGACCCGTACAGGCGGATCGTTACATTTCCACGAGCCGAAACCATTATCGCCTTCCTGACAGACCCGATACGTCCGGTGGATTTTCCTTTGTGGTTCTGGGTGATCGCACGGATGGATTTGAGGCCGGTATACCGGCACTGAAAAAAGGAGTAAAAATTGCCAATTTACTATCCCCGGAATTGGTGATGACCGTGGGAGATCTGGTCCAGGGGGGACAGGTTTCACAGTGGGTTCACCAGGCGATTCGTTATCGTGACATATTATCGAACCTGGATGAGTCCTGGTATCCGGTCCCCGGCAATCACGATATTGGAGGGAAACGACGTAAACAGTACGAAAGCATGTACGAAAATCACTTTGGACCACTCTGGTACGCCTTCCAGCATCGAAACAGCTGGTTTGTGGTACTATACACGGTCGAGGGGAACCTGACTTTCCCGGGGGAGGATTCCTATTCCACGGAACAGATCCGTTGGTTAAGGAGCGTACTCTGGAAAGCTCGTCGAGCGGATCACGTGTTTGTTTTTATGCATTATCCACGGTGGCTTCACAAAACGGATAAATGGGTCGAGGCCGGTGAAAACTGGCAAGTGGTGCAAAACGAATTCGAGAAGGCGGGGAACGTGTCGGCGGTTTTCGGGGGACACATTCACCGGATGACACATCGGAAAATCAACGGAGTCGAGTACATCACAACAGCGACCACCGGTGGAAAATCTCGTAACGATAGTCCCAAGCAGGGGTTTTTGCATCACTTGCTGAACGTTGAAGTGACGGCTGATACGGTTAAGACGACGTCCGTCCCCCTGAATCAGACGTTTTCGCCCCGGGACGTAAATCAATCGTTCGAGAGATCATACGAAAGGGATACCTGGCCAATACTTTCCAGGCGAACAATTCAATTTAATTCGGATAATAGTCGGAGGATGTCGTTTCCGTTCAAAGTACCGGAAAATTGGGATGGTGATGTGCTGTTAAGGGTGGGAATAGAAGAAGCTTCTGACAATTCCGGTGATTACGGCATTCACTACCGGTTGGTGAATCGCCACGATCAGGTCATCCGGTCTTCCTTTATCGGGGAAAGATCACTGTTCTGGATTGAGAAACAGGTGAAGCCGGGGTCACAATGGAAACTAATCCTGGAGGACCAGGACACGTCTTTATCCGGTAAATGGCCGGGGAATGAAGTTAGCATCCAGGCGTTTGTCGTATCCCCCCGAAATTCATAATATTCTGTAGTCAGACTGTAATGAAGGCTATCAGTCTAACCCCTCACATGGGAATTCCACGACTGTAAAGTCAGGGATGAATTTCATGGGGTTATTTAGTCCAGCCCGTTACTGGACATAGTACTGGGTGGGGTTCACGCCGATACCTCGGACGTATAGTTCGTGGTGTGACTTCATTAAGGCATCAGTTCTCAGGATTCCGTTATTTCTACACGTCTGTTCATTGTGGGGGGCTTTTGATGTTGGGTTCAAACCCCCAGGCTAATAATTTATCGTGAGAGGTAATTATTGATTTGTATGAAGTAACGGTGTAATCACAAGAATTTTTTCGAAAGCTGGAGAACGAATTGTTAACCACAGGCAACTGACCGTTGTCCTTCACGTATGGTTGAACAAACTTCCACAACATAGAAAGGGATTGTTCGTATGGATTCGTCAAAGGCGACTCTCGAGGAACAGTCCCCGGAGGAATCATTAAAACCCGAGGCGCTGGAAGAAACCGAACAAGAACAACAGAACAAGTTTGGAACGTTCGGGGGAGTGTTTACACCGACTGTTCTCACAATACTGGGAGTTATCCTGTTTTTGCGGGTTGGTTGGGTGGTGGGCAATGCCGGATTGCTCGGGTCAATTCTTATTATAACCGTGGGGTTTCTCATTTCGACCTGTACCGCCCTGGCAATGTCATCAATAACGACAAATATACGAATCGGGGCCGGTGGGGCATACGCGGTGATTGCTCAGTCCCTCGGTCTTGAAGTGGGCGGGGCCGTGGGGATTCCCCGGTATCTATCGCAGGCGCTTGCCGTCACGATGTATATTTTTGGTTTCCGGGCGGGTTGGATGTACCTGTTTCCGGACCATCCCCCCTTATTGGTAGATATATGCGTGTTCATTTTATTGTATGGAATTGCGTACATAAGCGCGGATTTTGCCATAAAAACGCAGTATTTAATCATGGCGATCATTGCCGGTTCGCTGGTGTCTATCACCATGGCGGCGGCAACAGGTTCCATGGAGTATAGTATTACGGAAGTACCGCTCTGGGGAGATTTCGTGGGATCCCCTGATAACGATTTTCAGGGGACGACCTTCTGGGTTGTGTTTGCGGTGTTTTTCCCGGCAACAACCGGAATTATGGCCGGCGCCAACATGAGTGGGGATTTGAAGGAACCCAAGCGGAGTATTCCTTCCGGGACGTTGTGGGCAATCGGGGTATCGTTTGTAATATACGTATTACTTGCCATCTGGTTGTCGCTGTCGGCCAGTCCGACGGAACTCACCCATAACTACACGGTCGCCATGGACGAGGCTTACTGGCCGAAGTTAGTGTTGGCCGGTTTACTCGGAGCAACGTTTTCCTCGGCCCTGGCTTCTCTGGTAGGAGCGGCCCGAATATTGCAGGCCATGGGGGAACATCATATTGTTCCGGGGGACGACTGGCTGGCGGAGTTGTCCGACAACGCCGAACCTCGCCACGCGATGATGGTGACCGGCGGTTTAATTTTACTTTCCATCCTTCTCAGGGATTTAAACGCCATTGCTCCGTTAATCACCATGTTTTTCCTGGTGACCTACGCCATGATCTGTGCAGCCGTCGTGATCGAACAGGGCCTGGATATGGTGAGTTTTCGACCGACACTGCGGGTGCCGATCTGGGTGTCGATGCTGGGATTGGCTGGTTCCCTGATAGCGATGTTTATCATTAATCCTACGGTCAGCCTGATTTCCCTTGCCGTAACGGTGGGATTCTACGTATTTTTAGCCCAGCGTCACCTGGAGGCTCCCTTCGAGGACGTCCGCAGTGGACTCTTCAGGGCTTTTGCCGAGTGGTCGGCACAGAAAGTCCGGGAATTGCCCCCGGCGGAGGAACGTGCCTGGAAACCCAATCTGCTGGTTCCGCTGGATCTGGATCGAAATTTGCCGGGGTCGTTTGAATTCCTCCGTGACCTCACCTATCCGAAAGGTTCCTTGAAATTTGCCGGGTTTACACATGATTGGTCGAAGGCCAGCCGGGAGGATGAATTGAACTCGCTGGCCGAACGGTACCGTTCCGAAGGAATTTTTACGCGAACCGCTCTTATTGAACGGGAGTCATTCCTGGATAGTGTCATTCTCAGTTTGATTTTATCGGGAGGGTTTTTCGGGCCCAATATATTATGCATGGATCTGCCCGAGGATTCTTCCCGGGACGAGGATTACTCCGAAATTCTTAACAAGGCCCGTTACTTTTCCATGGGGATGTACCTGATCGGTACTCCGGAGGGCTGGAGCGAATGGAGTGGGGGTGGGATCAACGTGTGGGTGTCCGATATGAGCCCGAGCTGGGATCCAAAGGATTTGCCGGTTAGCCTGGACCTGGCCCTGTTAACCGGCTACGTTCTAAAGCGAAACTGGGACGCCCAGATGAATTTAGTTTGTGGTATTGAAGACGAGAAAAATATGGAAGTGGGCCGGCGTTTCCTGGAAAACTACCGCAAGCAAGCTCGTTTTCCCGGGTCAAATATTCACTTAATTCCGGGGGATTTCAACGAAGCCCTTGAAGATGCTCCGGACGTGGAACTGGAAATTGTTGGATTTCCCGAGGATTTTGATGATTTTGATTTTATGCGGGGAATGGTGGAAAAAACGGGACGTCCCTGTTTGTTTGTAAAAGGAACCGGTCATGAAAATGCACTGGCCTAAGGGATCTGTTTTGGGTGAAAAAGGAGAATGGACGGAAGGAATCTTTCACAAAAGTGATTGCATTTAGATACGTAACATTGTGTGGGGAGTTCCTGTACCAATAAAAAAAGCTCCCGTCCCATGAAGGACGGGAGCTTAATTATGAACTGTAATTAAACAGTGGCTTCGACGGCCGTCACGTTCGTCGCGGAAAGACCTTTTTCAGTCTCTTCCATTTCGAACTCGACGTCAGTGCCCTCATCGAGGGACTTGAAGCCTTCCGATTGGATTTCGGAGTAGTGGACGAAAATGTCCTCTCCGACTTCCTGCTCAATGAAGCCAAAACCTTTGTCGTCATTGAACCACTTAACAGTACCGGTAGTCATTACGGTTACCTCCTTTGCAACGAAAAATACTTCTTATAAGACAGCAACCGTAATTAAAAAATTACAACTGCTACTTCACAGAAGACATGCAACGATTAATAGTATAGCTTACAAACGGGGTTACAGGAAGCTTCTTCATTCGAAACGTAAAAGAGTCCACTATCCGGCGTTGTGTACGGTTTGTAGTGCGAAGCATTCAATGGATCGATCACGGTGTTATCGGAAGCATATCCGGGGTTTTACAAGGGATCGTTTGTTCGATCGGATACGGGAAATTCTTTCGATACATGGTAAATGGTGTAAGGGAAAAGACGGTGGATGTCTTCCTCGGAAAATTTTGTCAAAATACTGATTAACGGAGGAAATCCATGGTGGATATAGATGAGATTCGGGAGCAGTTAAAAGAAGCCGGCTGGCACGACGGACGAACCTACGTCTGGATTGGTCTACGTGGTAGTGACGTTGCCCAGTTTTTTCCCTTCCTTCCCTTCGATGCCATAGTATGTCGGCAGGACGGGGAAGACATCCAGGAGTACATTAGCGATCATACCGGGGTACCGGTAATCTCGGCCGAGCGGATGGGGTTACCGAGGGATTCGCGTCATTCACCGTTCCACGATCGCTTTTGTCACGAACAGGCCGAGGCCATTCTTGATTACCTTTCGAATGATCGTGTTTTATTTATTCCCTACCAGAGTGGAAGAGGCTTACACCGGTTATTGTTTGATTACGGGAACGGACGGGACTTTCGATTGTGTAACAATACGCGAATGATGCATACGTACTTTGACTACAAATTACGTCTGGTGCACCACGCGGAGTCAACCGGTATACCTATTCCCCCAAGGAGTTCCGTACAGTCGCTGTCCTCCCTGGATTACAATACTCTGCGCGATCGTTTTGGTGGTCCTTTCGTCGTCCAATCCCCCCTGGCGTCGGCCGGGCGAGGAACCGTGTTCATTGACGACCGGTCCGATTTTCAGTCAATGATCGATCGCAAGAAACAACAACTGGATCATCAGTTCGATTCCGCCGAAGTGAAAATCACGCCGTACCTGGATGGACCCAGTTTGAATTGCAATGGAGTGGTGACCGACGGTAAGGTTATTTTGAGTCAACCGAACTACCAGATTGTGGGCCCTCCCTCACTGACAACGAGTCGATCGCAGTACTGTGGTTCGGATTTTACCGTGTCACTGGAGGAGTCGATTCGGAAGGATATGCTGGATGCCACCCGTAGGATTGGGGAATGGCTGGGCAGGGAGGGGTACCGTGGCTGGTTTGGAGCGGACTTTTTATCCACGACGAACGACAATGGTCGTTTTGAAGACGTTTTCGTGAGTGAACTCAACCCTCGTTTTTGTGGAGAATCACATTACCTGGGAGGATTTCAATTAGAAGCCGGTTCTATACCGCTTTCTCTGTTTCACATGGTACCGTACATTGAAGCACCGATGCCTTTTGAGGCCCCTGATCCCCCTTTTCCCGACCTTCATGGGGGCTGTTTCATTATTCATAGTCGCCACGAGGGAAGTGCCATAGTAAACGGTCGCCTCCGTGGGGGAGTGTATCGGTACGATAAAGGGGAACTTTCGTTTCAACGGCCCGGACTTCACGTAAAAGATTGTGAGAGGGAGGACGAATTTGTTATTACGGGGGATATCGCACGTCCCG
>JBDGPJ010000251.1:3840-4051 GCA_042219695.1 bacterium | reverse complement strand
TCGAATGGAATTCATCTTATGAAATCAATGAACAAATTGGCTCGCGTTCTATCATTGGATCGTTTTTCCCGTGGATGGCAGGTATTACGAAAGATGACGTTCTGGTGGGATTGGTTGTTTGTTCGTTTTTTACCGGCCATGAATTTAATACCGGAACATCGGAAAAATGAAATCAAACAAAAGTATAGCGATAGTAATAAAAAACTCGATC
>JBDGPJ010000251.1:1079-3830 GCA_042219695.1 bacterium | reverse complement strand
ACGAGATGAGGGAGGGAATGATTATTCTCGACCCACTGGCGGGCTTTTTGCTGGTAATTCCGAAGTTTCTGGCTTGGTAATTCCTTCCAATGATTAATTAATTCCTCGACAAGTGCCGGATTCACGGTTTTGGAGTAATAAGGAAAATCCGAGAGCGGTTTAATATCACTGTAACCTTTGTTGGCTGTAATAACTGGGCGTTTCATAAGCATGGCCTCCAGAACGGATTTGTCGATACTGGGAGGTTCGGAGTAATGCAAGAAAAGATCGTACTGTTCCAGTTTCTCGGGAATTTGTTCGTACGGAATTTCGCCGAGGTGATGTACACGATCGGACAGTTGATGTTTTGAGATGTAACGTTGCACCTCTTTCCAGTACTCCCTTTCCTCCTCCGTCATGGGACCTCCAATCAATGTGAGTTCGAGGTGTTTTGAACCTTCCTTGATAAGTTGTACTTTTTCGAGGGTCCGTTTGGTTTGAGATATTCGTCCGATGGATACGATGCGTATCGTTTCATTACAAAACGGATCCCGTTCTTGATCGGTTGGTGTGAACCGTTCCGTGTGGATACCGTGACCACTTACAATCTTTTTTTGGGTGTCGATCGGGAAACTTTTTTCGTCGGCCGTGAGAATTCGATTAACGAAATTTAACCCAATGTGCATCGTCCAGGGAAGTTCACCGTGTGTCTTCCACATTACCACGGGTATATTCATGATATTACAAAGGGGACCAAGCAATATTGAGTAAATTTGTCCTTGGTGTATAAATAGCCCGTCGAGTTCCTCCATCAATCGAAAAAAATGATTAAACATACGGTATAAAACGGTTAATCGTGAAGCCCCTTCATCCCGGCCCAGGGAATGAACGTTGACGTGATCCGGTAGATCGTGTTCCCCCACTCGCAGGGCCAGAACGTGGAAGTTCTCCGCGTACTGGCAAAATTCATCGATCCATTCCACGGTAACGGCGAGTCCGGGATCGTCTTCGTCCACGCACTGTGTGATCATGAGGAGGTTGGAAAACTTAATGAGTGATTTGCCTCCTTAGGTGTGTGAGTCGAAAAAGGGGATCATAACCCCCGGCTAACCAGGCCGATTCAACCCCCGGAGTTAACTCGGGTGAGAAACAGGGGATTTGTGGAGGGGGTATTCCAGCCGGGAATTAACGTTACGGCGTAATCGAAATATTCACCGGTTACTCGGGTTAACCGCTCCGGATGCGTAAAGTAGTCCGCGAACGGATAGGCCAACCATTCGGGAGTAATTTCAAAATGCTCCTCGAAGGAAGTTTGTGATTGTTCCATGATGTTACGAATTTGATCACCCGGCGGGGTATCTCGAAGGTCCCGGTGTTCCAGAAGATGATTGCCCACGGTGTGGTCCGATTTAATTATTGTTTTGATCCCTTCTTCTGTGAGGGGGTTCGAAGGACTCATGTTTAAAAATTGCTCCGAATAATTTCTGGCCTCGTCTTCGTTAAGCCCTACAAAATCCGGACATACAAAAAACAAGCCTTTTATGTCACGTTCGTTTAGTACCGGTAATACCGTGTTCTCCCAGCTTAGGTACCCGTCGTCGAAGGTAAACAGTACGTTGAGGGTCTCCGTGGATCCCTCACTGTTCTTGTATTGCCGGGGACTTACCACGTTGAAATTATTTTGGATACGGTCGACCTGTTTACGGAACGATGTAGCCTGATCGGGAGAAATACGGTGATAAGTAACGAACCGGTACACCGGTTCGTCAATATCCGGGGGGGAGGTAAACTGTCCGAGAAATCGTATCAGGCTATTTTTGATCGTGACCTTCATGTTTGTGATCCATGTATGTGGTTTGTTTTATTTTCGTTTGCTTCTTTCCATTGAGTAAGGGAATGCCCCGTTTTTTGGCTCACGTATTCTATATCGGCTTGGAATGTTTCTCTAAGACGTGAGCGGGTGTTCGGCTTGGGAGGTTGGACGGCTTCCTTTTGAGTGTTGGCTCCTCGTAATAAAGTTCCGAGCCCACTTTTTTTGGCAAACCACCAGAACGGTCTTAGCAAGGACGAGTTCTGAAACCACTCGGACGTTTTGTTTAAACATCGTTCGAGGGAGTTAAACCGAGGAGCCCGTCCCGGGTTAACTTGTTCGTGTAGCATGGACGGTGTGAAGCGATCGTTCACTCCTAAGAAGTCGTAAATGGAACGGATAAATGTTTCGGGATCGTTCTTTCCGTCTTCGTAGATGAACAGTCCAATTTGTTCCTCGTCGAAACGTTCAAAGTACCTCTCCAGGTGCTGTTTGTAACGACTCATCTCAACGTATTTCTTGTCGGATTCCAGAGCTTCTTCAAATGACGTTTCGGGATTGAGTTGTCCGTCCATGATATCGTTTTTGTACTGGGAAAAGGCCCGGTCGACGGGGTTTCGCATGCTCACGGTAATACGAACGTCGGGATAATACTCCCGTATTCGTTGGGCCGTATGGGCCTCCGTTAAATAGGAAGTAGACCATTCACCAATTGTTTGATTGCTTGAGCATTCCTTGAATTGTTTTTCGTACCAGTCCCGTCCTTTGGACCAGTTTCGATCCCGGCTAAAAAAATGAAGCTCTTTGCGAGGAGCACAAACCTCGGGATGTTCGTACAAACAGGCGTAAATCCAGGATGTACCGGCTCGCTGTGCCCCGATCCCAATAAAATCAGGTCCCATTATTTATGCCACCTCCCGGGGAATGGGGAATGTAGGAATGGACGAATGGACGAATGAGGA
>JBDGPJ010000251.1:0-1069 GCA_042219695.1 bacterium | reverse complement strand
CAGGTTCCATTAATCGTGCCAACCTCTAAAAGTAAAAAGTGCATACATGTGGCCTCGGCTATCTCGCCGATATCCAGTTGTTTGATGCTGGAGTTCAATCGTGACACTCCTGGTACCAGAGTTCCAGGCAGAGCACCGGCCACAGGGTCGTCCAGTGGTCCTTCTTACCGCTCTCGTGTTCCTCCATTAGTTCCTGTACGGCCCCGACATCAAACAGCCCGCGGTTTTTGAATGCGCGGCTTCCCAGGATGTCACGGGTGAATTCCCGGTAGGGTCCTTCCCGCATCCATCGACCAATTGGGATGGAAAATCCCATCTTTTGGCGATAGATGACGTTGTTGGGTAAATAACGTTCGGCGACTTTCTTTAAAATATACTTACCGGTTTGGCCCTGATTTTTATATTGGAGCGGAAGTCGGGCAAGGAATTCCTGGAGTTCGTGATCGGCAAACGGGGAACGAGCTTCCAGCGAGTGCATCATGCTCATGCGGTCAATCTTCGTAAAAAAGAGATCGGGGAGCAGGGTCCGCATCTGAGTGTACATAATTCCCTCGAGAGGATTGTCTCCATCGTATTCATCGTAAATGGTACGTCTTTGATCGCGGTAATTTTGGTTCAACATTCCGGGGTCCTTCAGGATTTTTTTAAAGGTTTTGTAGTGCTCGGATTCACTTCCCATTAAGTTATGAAACAGGTCCAGCGGATGGTCGGAGGGTTCGGAAAGACGCTCCGTGAATGTTTTGAATCGACGAATGTTTTGAATCCAACCCTCCCGGGCCTCTACATGGGGCAAGCATCTTCCGAGAACGTTCAGTAAGCTCCGTGTCCAACCGGGGAATTGATTGTACGTCAATGCATACCGGAAGGCCCGGTACCACTCGTAGCCTCCGAGGGATTCGTCGGCACCGTCACCCGTGTTTACGGTCTTCACGTGTCTTGATGCCAGTTCGGATACGTAGGACGCAGGGATGAATGAGGCATCGGCGAACGGTTCGTCCAGGTGATGAACCATGTCACGGATTCGTTCCGGTTCATCAGGTTGAATGGTCATTTTATAGTGTTCCGTGTT
>JBDGPJ010000250.1:0-2947 GCA_042219695.1 bacterium | reverse complement strand
ATTCGTGGAGCTGCTTCTATGAACACCGGAGAGAGGAGAAAGCACTCATCCGGGCACTCGAGGCGGCCGAACGACTGGAGGATTGTTTTGTTCCTGAACTGGGTGCTCTCGTTTATAAAATGGACACCGGCTTGCTCAAAGTTCCCGTCGATAGCTTAATGAATCTTCCGTTGTTGTGCTGGGCCGATAAAAGAGCCGATGAACCTTCGCCCTACAAAGAAATTATCGATCGTGTCCTTGATTTTGCACTGGAAACGTTTTTACGGGGAAACGGTGGGGTTGAACACGTAATTTATTATGATCCGGTGACTTTCCGACATCTCCGTAAGGGGGCCCCCCAGGGGTTAGTAGGGGGATGCTGGAGCCGTGGACTGGCATGGTGTCACACGGGGTTGGTCGTGGCCGGACTTTACACGGACCGAATGGAATGCTTGGAGAGAGCAAATAGACTATACGAATTCCATCGTGAAAACACGGATACTCCTATTCCTCCTTATGATTACGCAAGCCTGGATCGTGACAGGGCGAATCCCCATCCCGACACCTCCGCCGGTGCTATTTTGGCCAGTGGATTATGTACCCGTGGAATTTTGCGACAGGAATCTGGTTCCTTTCAACGGGCCAAAGCCATTGTGGAATCATTGTGGAATCAATTTCGTCGTAGTAACGACCGGGAAGGAATTTTTGGGGGAGGGTGTTTCCATGCTCCGGACGGTGTCGGGGTGAATTCCGCTACGGTATGGGGGGATTACTACGGTCTTGAAGCACTTTACATGCTCAATCGAAGAAAGCTCCCCCCTCATCTACAGTGGCTGCGGAATTGACATTTAAATGTACAAACGTCGAATCAGCGGGTGGGTGATTATGACTCTACACTTTACGAAATTCCCCGCCCCCATAGCGTCATCAATTTTTTACCAAATATGAGTTTCCCCTAAGCAGAACTAAAATTTAGATTGTTAAATCCCCATGTTTTCGCAAAAGAGGAAATGTAAAACTGCCATGCTTCATTGTGAATAGTTTCACGTGGAAAAATCCCAAAAAGTCATTAACCTCGAACAAGTAAGCGGGTTGAAGGTATGATTCATGTGAGTGCCATCGTTTTGTTGATCATTATCGTGGTTATAGCCGGTTTCATGGGATACCTCCTGTATAGGCTTCGTCAAACCAGCAACCTCGAATCGGTGGCCGATAAACTCAACGCTAAGCCTCACGGGGAAATATGGAGGGGGAATCGAAACGGCAGAACGTTTTATTTACTCGAACGAAGTGGTATGTTCGGGAATGCCAACAAGGTGAAAATTTCCGTTGAAGTTAGTAGCGGTCTCCAATGGAAGTTAGCGTCGCACAATGCCCCAATAACCTGGTTTACCAATTGCTGTGGAGGAGAAATTATTGAAGTTCATGGTCCGGGCGGTGGCAGTTCATTTATGGTTCAGAAGGGAGATTCCTCGAGGATCAGGAGTCTCCTGAGCCGAATGGAAGTTCGAGAGTACGCTAATATGTTGTCCGGGACAAATGGAGTAGAATTATCTTCCGATGGTGAGGTACTAACCGTTGGGATACCCAGTGGAGAGCTCTGGAATTCCGATGCGTTTAAAACACCCGAATCAATTTTGGATGGATTAGTTAAGGTGGCTGAAGGCATGGAATCTTCGGGAAGACTGCGGAATACGTAATTTGATAGAGGTGTATTGAAATGTCGGAGAAAACTCAAGAAGCCATTAATGACTCGGTCGATTCCCGGGCCCCTGAGGCTAAGCTATATTCGCCGAAACAGATTGGCGTGGCCTCATTCCTGGGTAGTTTCGTGGCGGGTAGCGTTCTGATTGCCCTGAATGAGATGTCCTTTTCACGAGATAAAAAAGCCCTGGCTATTCTTGGATTATCAGTACCACTGTTCGTATTGTTTGCATGGGGAATGTACTATATACCGGGTGAGGCCGGAACGGGTGTGAATGCTGCCGTAGCCGTCGTTATGTATCAGCTTGCTAACCAGCTTCACGGGAACGAGTACGAAAAACACTTGCGTTCCGGTGGAAGTCAGCAATCTCACTGGAAGGCGGGGGGCATCGGCTGTGGTACCGGGGTTCTGTTGCTTGTCGTCATGTTTCTTGGTTTTTTCGGGTATGAAGTTTTTCTTGGGACCTCGTCTACCCTCACGAGTAATCAGGTGATACAACCTGAATCATATAAAACGTTCGCACACCAAAAGGAGTTATACAAAGTAAAGCACCCCGAATCCTGGGACCACCATAAAGGTAAAGCGATACAGAATATGTTCATGAGTCCCAAACAATCACCGGAGGATCCGTACAGGGAAATGTGTATGGTACTTGTGGAGCGATACAATCCGGAATCGGGAGGGAGCGTTCAATCCTTCAGCCGATCAATTAAACAAAAATTCCTGAAACAGTATCCGGAGGTTAGTTTTTCAGTGAACGAGACGGTGACGGTCGGTGATAAATCCGTACAAAAAATGGTTTATCAGGGACCGATCTCCAAGAACAAGGAATTGAAAGCCATGGCGCACGTCTATTATAAACAACCCAGTGGTTACGTGGTTAACTGTTACGCTCTTCCCGAAAATTTTCCGACGTACAAACCGGTATTCGAAAAAATGGGTCGTAGTTTAACCATTCTGCAAAATTAAAGGTGGCCAATACCATGTTTTCTAAGGGAACCAGTGATAGTTTTCCAAAATAAAAGTTCCCGCTAAAATCAGGTTACGGAATATCTGTCTGATAATTCCAAAACACAACGTAATCATGGATCGGGGCCGGGGAGTGTGTCATTAAGGAACTGCAAACTGAATACGTTGCCTGAGTTGATTTTTTCAATCACCTTTAATGGTAGTAAGAGGCTGTAATTGTGCTACTTTCCTCGAGATATCGTTTTCGGCCAACACATCAATGACATCCTTGATATTTTTATAAGCCTGGGGGGC
>JBDGPJ010000025.1:17804-25263 GCA_042219695.1 bacterium | reverse complement strand
AAAATGGTATTGCTTGTTGTCCATTGTTCTTTGTGTAAAACGAACAAAACATTAAAACCGCAAAAGCTTAGTCTATACAACAAAAAAGTAGAAAGGTTAATGAGTTTTCAACATGGATGAAATGAAGTACAGACCTTCATTTTTGATTATCGGAGCCCAGAAATGCGGGACAACGGCTCTCGCCGATTACCTTGCGCGCCATCCTGAATTATACCCTCCCCGTAGGAAGGAAGTTCACTATTTTGATGTAAATTATGTCCGTGGTTTGAACTGGTATGAGCAGTTTTTTATTCCCCCCGCTGATGAGGACGAATCAGCTCGTACGTTTGATGCTTCACCGTATTATATTTTTCATCCACGGACCCCGGAACGAATTGCACAGGATTTTCCGGACATTTCGATGATTGTGTTGTTGAGGAATCCGGTTGATCGGGCATATTCCCATTACCGACACCAGGTCCGAAAAAATCGGGAAGACCTTTCATTTCGGGAAGCCATTGAAACCGAGGAGAAGCGTTTGGAAGGAGAATGGGAAAAACTCAGGCGAAATCCCAACTACGTAAGTCAAGAACACCGGCGGTTTTCGTACCTCGCACGGGGAGTGTACGTTAATCAACTCAAGCGTTGGTTCGACTATTTTTCAAGGGACCAGTTTTTGATCTTGAAATCGGAAAAATTTCGGCGGGAGACAAACAAAATATACAATGAAGTACTCCAATTTGTGGAGGCTAAAGAATATCAATTGGAAACGTACCGGGAAGTGTCAAAGCACGATTATCAACCCATGGACCAGGACTTGAGACAGGATTTGGAAGAGTTTTACCGTCCTCGGAATGAGAAGTTATACGAGTTATTGGATCGAGACATGGGCTGGGATTTTCAAGAAAAATGAAGTGCCGGATGGAGAGGTTATTTTGTAAAGATTAGCGGTGTTGGTCGTTGATGTAGTTTTTTAGCTGGGAAATCATGAATTGGTTTTCGTTGTCCCGAATGCTAAACAGGGATCGTATTGAGACAATGCCGACAACCTCGTCGCCACTTTTAATGGGAAGGTGCCGAAACCCATGTTCCGTCATTAATTCATAACAAGCATGAATGCTATCTCCACTTTCTGCGTAAGTGACGTCCGGAGTCATTACTTC
Source organism: bacterium (assembly GCA_042219695.1). Taxonomy (GTDB): domain Bacteria; phylum T1Sed10-126; class T1Sed10-126; order T1Sed10-126; family JBDGPJ01; genus JBDGPJ01. Next base: position 24,121 of record JBDGPJ010000025.1, on the reverse strand, counting down.
CCGGACGAGGGTCTCATCGGGATCCCGCCCTTCCGCCGTAATTTTGTATACGAGGTCCCGTTCGGATAGGATCCCGGCGTAACCCTCTTCGCCTTTCACCATGAGTGCTCCGATATGCAGGTCTTTTAAAATACTTGCGGCTTTTTTGATATTCATGTCGGGATCGACGGATTCGACTTCCGTGGCCATGATGTCGTCAATAACGGGATCGCGCATGGGTCACCATTCCTGATATCAAATTATTAAGGAGTACAATAAACAAACTTGTAACAGTTTCTTAACATTTGGTATATATCAGCAGTCTTGTTTTAAGGAGTCTACGACTCCTGGATCGTTATCGATTCTCCGGCTTCGACGTTATCCAGGTCTTTAATATCCGTTGAAACGGTGCCGACGATACTTACGTCATCGGCAGGCACCGGTTGATCGCCATCACTCTGGGGAGTGGGACCGAAAAAGATCGCCAGCGATTTACCTTTGGGCCAGTAAGCAACGTCACCAACATGGACGTCACGGGTGGGTTTTTCGGCGGAGGCTTCCACGGGAACGGCGAAATAAATTTCGTCCCCCCATGTGGAAACTCGAGATTCAAATGGAATCTCATTCAGAATCTCCGAGGAAATGTCGGTTCCATTCAAATCGATTCCAATGTCCGTTGATTCGGTCTCAACGACAATTTCGGATGTCATACGATTGTTTGCAACCCCCTGTCTAAATCATTACGTAAATCGTCAACGTTTTCTAATCCAACCGATAACCGAATTAAGTTGTTTGTGATGCCCTGCTCCAGCCTTTCTTCCTCGGGAAAATCGTAATAAGACACGGTGGCCGGATGGGTAATTAATGATTCGACTCCTCCCAAGCTGGGGGCTATTTTAATGTATTCGAGTTCGTTAAGAAAGGATTCGGCTTCTTCAAGTTCACCATTAATTCGGAAACTAATTACGGCGCCGTAACCATCCATTTGCTGTGAAGCAACTTCATGCTGGGGATGGGATTTGAGTCCCGGGTAAAAGACTTCCTTAACGGAGGAGTGATCCTCCAAAAATTCGGCCACCGTCTGTGCGTTTTTATTAATGGTTTCCATGCGGGATTCAAACGTTTTTAAACCGCGGATTAGCATATAACAGGAGTGGGGATCGATGAGTCCTCCAAGGGTATGGTGGAGTTCCCGGACGCGTTCCACGAGGGGGAACGATCCAAGAACGGCGCCGGCAATGAGATCATTGTGTCCTCCCAGGTATTTAGTGGCACTCTGAATAACGAGATCGATCCCCATTTCCAGCGGACGTTGATTGTAAGGGGTGGCAAAGGTGGCATCGATAATTGTTTTTAAACCGTGTTCGTTTCCAAGATCCGCAATCATGTCCAGGTCGATCACGTTCAAGAACGGATTGGTTGGAGATTCGGAGAACAAAACCTTGGTGTTGTCCTGAATTGCGCCTTTCAGTGCCTCGGGATCCCCCGGTTCTACAAAGGTGGATTCGACGCCGTATTCCTTGAGGTTATATTCCAAAAAATAGAAGGTTTTCTTATAGATGTCACGAGTAGCTACAATATGATCCCCCTCGGACAAAAACGCAAATAGCGTGGTGGTTATGGCGTTCATGCCGGATGAAGTCATTAAGCAGGCTCCGGCCGACTCCAGTGAGGCCAGTTTCTGTGAGGCCACTTCTCGAGTTGGGTTTCCGTATCGCCCGTATTCGAAATGGGGTTTTTTGCCGGTGATGTATTCACGTACTTCATCCATGGATTCAAATTGGTAGGTGGAGGTCAGGCTGACGGGAGTGGTGATTTCCCGATTCGGTCGGGGTTGTTCCTCGCCTGTATGAATAGCACGAGTGGATAATCCGGGAGATTTCTTGTCGGAGTTTTCTAATCCCATAACTGTAGTTCCTCGCTGGCGTTTCGTTTTCGATCGCGATTTTCCAACAAATCAAACAACCGATCCTGAACGGATTCGTAATTCGCTTTGCATTCGACAGGCTCGTTCTGGAAGCGGGGTGAAACTCCATCAAGTTCGTCATTGTGGTACTTGATTTTGAAGTCGGTAAATTTTAATCCGGTGGCCGTTGATATGACAACCACACGGTCATCTTGGTTGATGACGTTCTTTTTAACCAACTTGATCAGAGCAGCGAGAGCGACGCCCGTGTGAGGGCAGCTAAACAGTCCGGATTGATCGGCCCAGGCGGCGGCGTTGGCCTGTTCAACAATACCGTCAAACTCCTCGAGGACGTCGATGGCCTTGTTGATGCTAACCGGGTCCCCGATCTGGATGGCCGAGGCAACGGTTTTCTCGGCTTTGACCGGATCGAACTCCTCGAAATTATTTTTATAGCTCTGGTAAAGGGGGTTGGCTCGTTTGGCCTGGGCGCAGGTGATACGAGGTCTCCAGTCAATCATGCCCAGTTCACGCATTTCCCGGAAGCCCTTTCCAAGTGCCGAGACGTTCCCCAGGTTACCACCGGGAATGATTACGTGATCGATCGGTTCCCAGTCGAACTGTTGTGCAATTTCGTAACTGATTGTTTTCTGACCCTCAATTCGAAGCGAGTTCATTGAGTTGGCCAGGTATACGTTATTTTCCTTGCACAATTGTTGAACAATTTTCATACAGCCGTCGAAATCGGTTTCAAGTGATAGGGTTATGGCATTATTGGAGATAGGCTGGATAAGTTGGGCGGTTGTGATCTTGTCCTTGGGCAGGATTACAATGGCCTGCAACCCGGCCGCCGCACAATATGCTGCGAGTGAGGCAGAAGTATCTCCGGTTGAGGCACAGGCAATGGCGGGGATTTCAATATCATCCTCTATCATCTGGTTAACCATGCTCACCAGTACCGTCATTCCCAGGTCCTTGAAAGACCCGGTATGGCTTTGACCGCACTGCTTGATCCAGAGATCGTTGAGTCCAATCTGTTTCCCCCATTCGTCCGCCCAGAATAGATTGGTGTTACCTTCGTACAGGGAGACCACGTTTTCGTTGTCGACGCCGGGACAAACGACTTCCTTTTTCCCCCATACCCCACTACCATAAGGCCATTCATTGGTTCCAAACCGGCGGTCAAACTCCGAACGCCATTCACAACCCGGTCGTTCACCAAGAGCTTCCATGTCGTGACGTACCTCAAGGAGCCCCCCGCATTCTTCACATTCGTACACAACCTCGGAGAGCTCATATCGTACGTCGCAACCTTTTATACATTGAAACCATGCGTTGTAGTCGGTCATTGTCCGTACTCCCGCGTTGTGAAACGATTGATGATGCCAAACTGAACGAACCGAACGTGAAAAAACCGGCTTTTCCCGGAGTATAACCATTCTATACAAAGTGTAGGGTAAATGTCATACAACCACTGTGTCCAGTTCAAAATAAGGATATTTGGCTGGATTTATTTCATGACGTTCATGAATGAGTCATCAAAAAGACAGTTCTTTTATGAAATGGACCGGGTTAACCCGGTCGTTTGCATTGGAAATGCTGCTGCGCAATCCGATTTTTCCTGCAATTCTCTGAGGTACGGATTTAAATGCTCTCAAACTCTAAACCGGTTGTGCCGGGGATATAGGATTAATGACAGTAGTACTGTCGTGAATAGTATAGGTTAAACACGGGTGATTCCACGGGGCCGGGTTTCAGTTTTTAACCGGATCCGTGAGATGACAAAGACTTTTTTGAAGTTGTAGTCTTCGGAGAAAGCGATAAATGCACAAGTGGAAATAGATCAAACCGGTAGATTACTCCCTTTACCGTATGACATAATCCGGGGCTCTGATTGAGTCGACGTTCGAATAACGGTTGATAGGTTATCAATGGGATCATGAACGCTTTCAACATGACGACTGAATAAGTTTGAGTCATATTCAATAACCAATTCCACAGTTGATTCAGGTGATTATTTTGGAGGATGAACAGGCGGTAAACGGAGAAGACGATTATTTTGAAATTCGAGCCAGTAAAGTTGAAAATCTTCGGGAACAGGGGATTAATCCCTATCCCTATGAATTCAACCGGGTGGAATCGGCAACGGAAGCCCGGGAGCTATTTGACCCCAAATCCGACGAGGAACTACAGGATGAAGTGTCGGTATGTGGTCGAATCACCGCACGACGTGAACACGGTGGAGCGACGTTCATGGACATAATGGATGAGTCGGGGACTATACAGGTGTACTTCAGTGAGAAATACCTGGACGATGGGGACGTTTACGAACGGTGTGTCGATTTGTGGGACATCGGAGATTTCATCGGAATTCACGGGGAATTGTTTGAAACCGGTGAAGGGGAAATTTCGGTTGTGGCTCGCACGGCCACAATCCTTTCCAAGGGTCTGAGACCACTTCCCGAGAAATTTCACGGACTTCAGGACAGGGAATTGCGGTATCGGAAACGGTATCTTGATCTGTTGAGTAATCCCGAGGTAAGGGAGACGTTTCAGACACGAAGTGAGTTCTTGTTAAACCTCAGGCAAGTTCTGGCCGACCGGGATTTCATGGAAGTCGAAACACCGATGATGCAGAAAATTGCCGGGGGAGCGGAAGCCCAGCCCTTCGAGACGTACCACAATGCGCTCGATCTGGATTTGTATTTACGGATCGCCCCTGAGCTTTTTCTTAAGCGACTTCTCGTGGGAGGGTTTGAGCGTGTGTATGAGATTAATCGAAACTTTCGAAATGAGGGTATATCCACACAGCACAATCCTGAATTTACCATGCTGGAATTATACGAATCATACGTGGATTACCATCGAATTATGGAATTAACCGAGGAAGTGGTAAGTGAATCCATCCGACGTACGGTGGGGTCGACCACATTGGAATACGGGGACCGGACGATCGACTGGTCGACTCCCTGGAACCGAAAACCTATGCTGGAGATCCTGGAAGAGCACACCGACCTAGAATGGAGTCTGGGAATGTCCCAGCAGGACGTGTTTGACCGGGCTCACGAGAACGGCTTCAAAGTGGAACCCTGTGAATCGACCGGAGCTCAGCTCATGGAGGTATTTGACGAGGCCGTGGAAAACAATATTACGGATCCGACATTTGTTACGGAATTCCCCGCCGATATCTCACCGTTGGCCAAACCTCACCGGGATAAACCCGACCACGCGGAACGGTTCGAGTTGTTTTGTGGAGGGCTGGAAATCGGCAATGCATATTCCGAGCTTAATGATCCCATGTTACAGCGCGATAACTTCGAACGTCAGGCGAAGGATTCCTCGGAGATTGACGAAGATTTTCTTGAGGCCCTTGAATACGGTATGCCTCCGGCGGGAGGGCTTGGACTTGGAATTGATCGAATTGTGATGCTTATTACGGATTCTTCAAGTATTCGGGATGTCATTTTATTCCCGCTTTTACGTCCCAATCAGGGGTAAAACGTACAAGAGGTATACTGAGGGATACCAATTTAAGCGAATTATTCGAATTGCCACCGTTTCTTTTTTGGTGAATTATTTGGCAGGGAATTTAGTTATTCAGGGTATAAATTTGTGTTTCCTGAGGGAAGTATTATCGAAACTGGGGGGATTGAGTTAATGGGAAGCGTGCAAAAGGGGATACATTCCTCTTTTGCGGGCTTCATTTTACAATGCAAAAAGCTATTCTTTCGACATCACAAATTAGTATAAGTGCATTGAACGCGGCATTGGATGAGCGACCAACTTTGTGGATATACATGCTAACGAGTCCATCCATCGGACTTTTTTCTGTTACACTAAACATCCAAACGATTGGCTGAAGTCTGGCAAACGGGGAAACAACAATATACCGGAGTTAAGATTATTGACTCAAGATGACGGGTTTTTTCTACCTCGAGTAGTGACACGGTTTTTATTTCGCTCCCAGTCTATTGGTGTACTCCCCTGGTTAACACTGTTTGCCTTACTGAGTGTGGCACTTGGTGTGGCCACACTGATTATTGTGCTCTCCGTTATGAATGGTTTTTCCACGACTTTACAACAACAGCTTGTCGGCATTTATAGTCCGCTGCGTATCTATCCCGGTTCGCCCGGTCAAATTCACTTCTCCGACGTAAAAACTTCTTTGAAAGGGATAGAAGACGTTACCGAGGTAATTGGAGTAATCAAAGGGGACGTATTAATAAAAAGTGGTAGTGATCAGTACCAGGGCGGACGAGCAATGGCTTTCTCGAAATGGAGAAACGATCGGCTCCCCGTAAAAAAGCCTCCGGATGATGGAGTTTACCTGGGGAAACAACTGGCCAGTGAACTATGGATACTTCCAGGCGACGTTGTTACGCTGATTCGTCCCCGTGCTCAGAGTACGCCGTTTGGTCCGTTACCCGGAGGT
>JBDGPJ010000025.1:8618-17794 GCA_042219695.1 bacterium | reverse complement strand
TGTGCAGGTCGAGCAGACGGTTCGCAGTGGGTTTAGTTTTATCGACCAGGTTCTCACGGTGATGACATGGAAGCGCGCGCGTAAGATGTTTGAGATTGAGGACGGGAAAGCCACCTACGTCGAGGTTTGGATCAAGAACCGGTTTCGTAGTAGTGAGATAAAACAGGTTGTGCAGGAAAAATTAGGGGACCAGTATAGTTACGTAACGTGGAAGGAGGCCAATCCCACCCTGTTTGAAGCTCTCCGGCTGGAGCGGACGGTAACGTTCATTGTACTCGCCATGATTGTCATTGTCGCGGCGATAAATATCTTGAGTATGCTGGTATTATCGATTCTGCAAAGGCGAAGACAGATAGCGATGATGATGGCCATGGGAGCCAGCCCACGTACGGTACTCGGCCTGTTTCTCGGAGCCGGAATGACAATTACCGTTCTGGGTTTACTCGCCGGGTATGCATTGGGCTTGGGGGGTTGTTACCTGTTGGACAACGTGTTTGTGATTGAACTCCCCCCTGTATATCCAATGACGAAGTTACCGGTGGAAGTAAACCTTATCTGGATGGCTATTATTGGCGGGGTTACACTTACTCTGGGATTCCTTAGTTCCTTTTACCCGGCGTGGACGGCTTCACGAATCGATCCGGCCGAGGTGCTTCGTTATGGGTGATCGACCGGTACTTGAGGCACGCGATGTTAGTTTCGCCTACGAAGCCGACAAGCCGATACTGGAGTCCGTACAGTTTCGAGTACGACCGCGTGATATGATTGCCGTGGAAGGTCCCTCCGGGGTAGGAAAGACGACGCTGCTTGAGATATTGGGAACGATGCGCCAGCCCGACTCCGGCAAAGTACTGATAAAAGGGGAAGAAGTTTATCAGGGAAGTCTGGACGATCGTGCTCGAATCCGTGGCCAATATATCGGATTCGTTTTTCAAGAAGCGCTGTTGCTACCCGATTTAACGGTGTGGGAAAATTGTCGAATGGCAGCCGTGTTGAGCAATAAAAATCTGGATTTAACTGCGGTACGGGATCACTATCGTGAACTGATGGAGACTTTGCAACTGGATCCGAATCGAGGGGATGAGCGTCCGAGTCAGTTCTCCACGGGGGAACGACAAAGAATTGCCGTGGTACGAAGTTTGATCTCGAATCCGGAGTTATTGATTGCGGATGAACCCACGGGAAACCTCGATCAGAACTCCAGTGACCGGTTGATGGATCTTTTGCTTCCCCTTGCTCGGGATAAAGATGTGGGTATCCTTGTTGCCACACACGACCGTGATCTGTCACAATCACTGGATACACGTTATCTGATGGAAGGTCGCAAATTAATCAAGCAGGATGACGATCAAAGCGTTTCCGAAGAAATGGAGAGGTCATGATGGAAAACATCGATATCTGGCTGGATGGGGAATTTGTCAGTCGTGACGATGCTTCGGTGAGTGTGTTCGACCACGGATTGTTATACGGGGATGGAGTGTTTGAAGGGATCCGAGTGTACGACAATGTGATCTTCAAATTGGAAGAGCACATTGAACGATTGTATAAATCGGCCAAAGTGATTCAGCTCGATATCCCCATGAAGCCGGATGAAATGATTCAGGCCTGTGTCGAATCCTGTCGTAAGAACGATGTACGTGACGGTTACATCCGTCTGGTCGTAACCCGGGGAATAGGAGATCTTGGACTCGATCCCGATAAATGTCCCGACCCCACGATTTTTATCATTGCCGCCGACATAGAGTTATATCCCGAGGAAATCTATGAGAAAGGATTGGAACTGGTGACGGTACCCACCCGTAGAAATCCCACGGAGGCCATCAATCCCCGGGTAAAGTCCCTCAATTACCTGAATAACATCATGGCCAAGATGGAGGCAAAACAGGCCGGAGTTGAGGAAGGTATTATGTTAAACGAAGAAGGGTATGTAGTGGAATGCACGGGCGATAATATTTTTATTGTTGAACCGGATCAGGTTATTCGTACACCGCCCCCGCACATGGGGGTACTGGAAGGCATAACCCGAGATTCTATGATGAAAATTGCTGAGGCCGAAGGATACGAAGTTCGGGAAGAACCCCTGAATCGGTACGATTTGTACGTGGCCGATGAGATTTTTGTAACGGGGACTGCGGCCGAGGCCCTTCCCGTGGTTAGTGTGGATGAACGTGAAATTCACGGTGGTGAGCCGGGCCCGGTCGCTGACACGTTAATTAAGCATTTCAGAGAATTCGTTGGTGAACACGGAACCGTGATATAATAATGGTTGTATGGTGAACCATTCTGTGCGGTTCAAAAAGTTTGGAACATTAGACCCGGTTTAATGTAATATGCACGCCGGGGATCGTTAATCAATACATTTCAGGGGTGACTTTCGGGGTTTTTCACTCACGGGTCGATACAATCACTTTTCTTTTGCTAGAAGAAAGTTGCTACGCGGGCACCAAAAGGTGCTGAGCAAAAGAAACCCGGAATTAGTAGCTATCAGCATTCAGCCACCGGCGGTTAGCTAACCCAAAATACAGCCTATGTTAACTGAAGGCTGATAGCTGAATACCGACTGCTGATAAAAATGGTTTTTTGATGCCTTTTGTTCGTAAGAAGATTGGTAGATAAGTGGTTTTCCAGTCTTTCAATCATAAAGCCTCAAACATGCAAACTACGTTATAATATTATGAGAGAGGGGTAATTATGCTCTGTGATCAATGTCAGCAAGCCGAAGCTACCGTTCAACAAATAAAAATTACCGATAATCAAATCACTCACACCCATCTTTGTGAAACCTGTGCGGACGATGATTCCGCCCAGGAACCGGAAACGGGCGAGTCGGTTTCAAGTATCGTTTCTTCAATGTTTGATGTTCCTGACAAAGATAAGGTTAGTTGTGAACGATGTGGGATGACATTTGATGAATTTCAAACGGTCGGGAGAGTGGGATGTGCTCGCTGTTACGATACGTTTCGATCAAGGATTGAATCCCTCGTACATCGAATACATGGTTCCGATCAGCATCTTGGGAAGGAAAGTGAAACGGGGGGGCTGGCCCGTGTTTCCGACGACCGTAAGTTGCAAATTCTTGAGAAACAACTCGAACGAGCCGTCAACGAGGAGCAATACGAAAAGGCAGCGGAACTTCGTGATGAAATTCAGGAGTTAAAGGAGGGGACTCATGAATCCGCCCGTTAAATCGAGCGAAACCGGTGATTGGGTAACCGACAGTGCTCCGGACCGGGATGTTGTGGTTAGTAGCAGAGTACGGTTTGCTCGGAATTTAATGGAACATACGTTTCCCGAAAAAGCGTCCCCGGATGAACAGGAGTCCGTACGAGAAACCATTCGACAGGTTGTAAGTCAGGAAGAAGACGAGGATGATTGGCGTTTAATTGACGTTGAGGAGTTAACCGACGTCGAGCGCCAGTTGTTATGTGAACGTCGCCTGGCCAGTGAGGATCTGATGTCGAATCCCTATGGTGGTTTATTTTTCCGCACTGACGAGAACCTCGGGTTGATGGTTAATGAGGAGGATCATTTGCGTATTCAGGCCCTGGAAGCCGGGGGGCGGATTAACAGTGCTTTTCAGCGTGCAACTGAATTTGAACGTCAAATGGACGACGAACTAGATTTTGCTTTTGATGATGACTGGGGGTATCTTTCCGCCTGTCCAACGAACCTGGGAACAGGCTTGCGCGCCTCCGTTTTATTACATTTACCGGGGCTTGTGCTCGTTCAAAAAATTAACAAGGTTTTAAAAGCCGTGTCCAACCTGGGATTAACGGTAAGAGGATTTGAGGGGGAAGGAAGTGAGTCGAAAGGATTTTATTTTCAACTTTCCAACCAGGTGACAATGGGGCAGTCGGCGGATGAACTAAAACAAACGATCCAGAGAGTCACCGGGCAGATCGTGGAGCAGGAGCGTGCGGCCCGTGAGGGAATTCTTAATAAGGCTTCCCTTGATATTGAAGACCGGATTTGGCGATCTTATGGGGCGCTTAATCACGCTCGGAAAATAAGTTCCGACGAGTCCCTTCAGAGGATATCTTTTTATCGTCTCGGTGTGGACGTGGGGGAGTTGCCGGAATGTCCACTGAGTCTTCTGGACGGATTGCTTTTATTAACCCAGCCGGCCCATCTGGTTCATAGTCTCGGAGAAGATTTATCCTCCGATCAGCGTGATTTTTACCGGGCCAGGAGAATACGCGAACGGTTGAATTCGGTCGAAGATGATGAGGGGACAACGTAAGTAATAAAGATACTTTCGGGGGAGGAATAACCTGCCTTTTCACCCTGAGTTTAAAACACCAGCAGGTTTGTTCCTTTGCTGGATAGTAGGGTTCGATTTTTTTGAGGGTCGTAGTCAAGTTGTCACCCCTGAAACAATCTGTATAAATGGAACAAAGTATTCATGATCAGTGTTATACAAAGGTACGGCAAGTAATGATTCAATTTATTATAGATCCCTTACGTTCAATGGATCAGAGCGGTAGGATTTACAACCAACAATCATTAATCTCCGAATGAGGTGACTGAGATGTTTGAAAACTACACGGATCGCGCGAAAAAAGCATTAAAAAAATCAAAAGAAGTTGCACGACGACACGGCTTTGGTGAAGTGGAATCGGAACACCTGTTTGTGTCTCTTCTTGAACTTGGTAGTGGAATAGCCATCGATATCCTGGACGAACTCGGGATTGACCACGAGGATTTACTCCAGGAACTCGAGGAACAGATGGAGGATAACGTTGGGACGTCAGGCAATATGCAGCCTGATTTTTCTCCCCGACTTAAGCGAATCTTATCCCTGGCCGAGCGTAGTGCCCGTGAACTCGGACATAATTACGTGGGTACCGAACATCTTTTAATAGCCCTTGCGGACGAAGGGGAGGGGCCGGTAACTGAATTCTTTGAGGACCAGGGAGTCTCCGGTCGAGAAATTAAAAAGCTTTTGATGGAAATACTTGGTGATGAGTACGGATTTGAGTATGGATTTGTTGTTCCCTCCAGCGAGGAAGAAGGGAAGTCCAAGAGTAAAGCGGGTCAGAAAAACAGTGGACAAACTCCGACCCTGGAAGCGTTTGCTCGGGACCTTACCGAGCTTGCCCGCGAGGACGACCTCGATCCGGTGATTGGACGAAACGACGAAATTGAACGAGTTATTCAAATATTGTCCCGGCGTAAGAAAAACAATCCTGTACTTATCGGTGAGCCGGGGGTTGGGAAAACGGCCATCGTAGAAGGTCTCGCCCAGCGTATTGTCAGTGTGGACGTTCCGGAAGCACTCTACGGCAAGCGTGTCCTGGCCCTGGATTTGGCTTCCATTGTAGCCGGTACGAAGTACCGTGGTGAGTTTGAACAGCGGATGAAGAAAATTATCGAGGAAATACAGGATTCGGACGATATCATCATCTTCATAGACGAACTGCATTCCCTCGTTGGGGCTGGAAGCGCCGAGGGAGCCATTGATGCAGCTAACATCTTAAAGCCTGCGCTGGCACGTGGTGAAATCCAGTGTATTGGTGCCACGACATTGGATGAGTACCGCCAGTACATCGAGAAAGATTCAGCCCTGGAACGACGGTTCAAGATCATCAACGTGGAGGAACCGTCGGTGGATCAAACAATCGAAATTTTGAAGGGGCTTCGCTACCAGTATGAAAATCACCATATGGTTGATATTAGTGACGAGGCTCTGGAAGCGGCGGCCCAGTTGTCCCACCGTTACCTCTCGGATAATTTCTTGCCCGACATTGCCATAGACGTAGTTGATGAGGCCGGCTCGCGGGCCAAGCTGAACACCAGTATGCCACCGAAGGATATACGTGATCTCGAACGTGAATTAGAGGAAGTTCAGCAGGAGAAGGGAGACGCCGTAGCATCACAGGAATTTGAACGAGCTGCTGATTTACGGGACCAGGAGCGTAAGTTGAAAAATGAGCTTGAAGAGGTTAAGGCCGAATGGAAAGAAGAGCAGGGGGACGAACGTGCCGTTGTTGAAGAAGAGGACGTGGCCAGTCTCGTTAGTGATATTTCCGGAATTCCGGTGTTTAAGTTGACCGAGAAAGAGCAGGAAAAACTGCTTCGGATGGAAGAAGAAATTCACGAGCGCCTCGTAAACCAGGACAAGGCCGTTGAGGCCGTGAGCCGGGCTATCCGGCGGGCAAGAACCGGTTTAAAAGATCCGAGCCGGCCCATGGGGGCTTTTATGTTCCTTGGGCCGACCGGGGTTGGGAAAACGGAGTGTGCCAAGGCTCTAGCCGAGCTGTTGTTCGGGGACGAGGAACAGATGATTCGGGTAGACATGTCCGAATTCATGGAAAAACACACGGTCTCACGACTGGTCGGAGCACCCCCGGGATACGTGGGATTCGACGAGGGGGGGCAACTTACGGAGCAGGTTCGCCGAAACCCGTATTCCGTGATTCTACTCGACGAGGTTGAGAAAGCACATAACGATGTATACAACATCCTTTTACAAATTTTTGAGGACGGAGTACTTAGCGATCACATCGGACATACGGTCGATTTTAAGAACACAATTATCATTATGACGTCGAACGTCGGTGCTCGGGAAATTACTCAGGCCGGGGAGATGGGTTTTCGAACTGACGATAACGAGCCTCTGGATTACGAAGATATCAAGGATCGTGCCATGACCGAGTTAAAGCGCCGCTTCAACCCGGAATTTATCAATCGGTTGGACGAGATCATTGTGTTCGAAGCTCTGGAAAAGGATCACCTCCGACAGATTATCGATCTCATGCTCGTGGAAGTCGAGGAACGGCTTTCAAAGAAAGGACTTCAGCTGCACGTTACGAAACCGGCCAAGGATTTCCTCATCGACAAGGGATACGACCCCGATTACGGAGCTCGTCCGTTACGGAGAACCATTCAGCGCCGCATTGAGGATTCACTGGCCGAGGGACTGCTTCACGGTAAGTTTTCCGAAGGTTCCGAAGTCCATGTTTCTTATCGTGATGGTGAACTGAAGTTTTCCGAGGAGGAAATTGAAGAGGACGAGGAAGAATCCGGGGACGATTCCTCCCAAGAAACCGGTGAAGAACCCGTTGAAGCGGGTAGTTCCTCCGAATAATTTCATTCGATTGTCAAACAACGGTTAAAAGGGACTTATGTCGGGGGGAGCCTATTTGGATGGCCCGTTAAAAGTTAAATTAGCTTTTATTTTAAAATATATTTTTATTTTACGAACGAGGCATCTATTTTTTGAACCCAATCTATGGATCTGTTATCCTCTACCGCTATGTTATCAACTAACTTACGTACCTTTTCGGTTTATTTTTTAATATTTGTACTGGGGACCTTCTTCTGTACAGGTTTGGTGTATGCCCAGGAAGAGTCCTCCCAACTAACCATTGATCGAATTGTTCTCAAAGGGATCACAGTATGGTCCCGCTCGAACGTTATGAGTCTTATCAAGGCTTCGGGTTTAAAAAAAGGAAAGTCGTATTCAACCGGAAGTTTTCAACGACGGGTCGAACAGGCCATTGAACGTCTTTATCAACAGGGGCTCTTCTCGGATATCCGGACCCGGTACGACAAAGGAACTTTGATTTTTAATTTTGAGGAGCGGGCCAAAATAACGAATATTAAGTTCAGGGGGAACAAAGATTTTAATCGACAGAAAATGAAAGACGTTATCCTCCTGCAGAGGGGACAGCCGGCCAGTGAGTCCCTGATCAATTCGGCCCGCCGGGAAATTCGTAATTTCTATCGGTCGAAGGGGTACCAGGATGTTCAGGTGAGTGTAAAACGAGAGAAGACGGCCAGTGGGCGAGTGGTACTGACATTTAATATTGACGAAGGTAATCAAAAAATTATTCGCAACGTCTACATTAATTACAAACAGGAAAAATACGCATTTTCTCTGATTCCACATAACTGGAGTTTGAAGTGGTCACTTCCCGTTAAGAAAGGTGATCCGTATGCCCCCCAAAAATTAAAGGAGGCTCGTATAGCAATTACCCGATGGTACCATAACAGGGGGTACCTGGATGTTTCCATTAGATCCAAAACGTCCCCCAATCCGCTCTGGCCCGGGGTTGACCTTACGCTTGTGATAGATGAAGGTCCTATTTACACCATGGGGACGGTAAATTTTGAGAATAATTCCGTGTTTACCGACGAACAACTACAGAACATGATAACACTGGATAAGGGGGATTTGTTCGTTAAACGTCAGTTTTTAAAGAGTCTCCAGAAGATTGAAAAAAGGTACAAAGACAAAGGCTACGCCAACGCGAGTGTGTTTGATCCATCTCGGTTTAGTATGAAGAAGGATCGGGAAAACCTGGAGGTTAATTTTGACGTACAAATTAAGGAGAGCCATCCATTTTACGTGGAACGTATCGAAATTCGTGGTAACGAAGCCACCTATGACAAGGTCATTCGGCGGGAAATTACTCTTGAATCAGGGGGTTTGTTAAACGGGAAGAAGAAACGAAATTCGATCCGGCGACTGCGAAACCTGGGGTATTTTGAAAAGGTCAAATTTAACGTAGACCCGGGTTCGGATCAGGATTTGAAGGTTGTAAGAGTGGAGGTAAAGGAACGCCCCACCGGACAACTTCAGTTTGGAGGAGGGTACAGTAGTTCCTCCGGATTTCTCGGCAATTTTTCCGTGAAGAAGGATAATTTCAGTTTATACGATTATTCCTCCGGGTTTACGGGACGGGGGCAATCCATAGAGGCCTCCGCATCCATCGGGGATCAGAGGGACAATTTCAGTATTTCCTGGGACGATCCCTGGTTTAACGATGACCTCGATGAACCGTCTAAACCCAGTCCCGATGTACCCATTTCCTTTGGATGGAGTTTGTTTAACCAGATCAACAGACGAGATCAAGGTTACGATGAAGTTCGTAAAGGTGGATCCCTGAGTTTGGGGAAAGAATTTGGTGAAGCTTTATCCAACAAGGTTGACGTGTCGTATTCGTTTCGTTCGATTCAAGTGGATGATTTAGAAGACGCCAACGATCCTCCCCTCGATATTAAGAATGAAGCGGGGTCGGATAGTGAATTCGAACGTGGAATTGGCACCCTCGAATTTGGAATTCAGAGGGACCGGCGTGACGATCGACGATTTCCCAGCGATGGTTATTTTTTACGGGCTTCCACCGCCTTTGCCGAGGATTTCTTCGGGGGAAACTCCCAATTTTATAAAC
>JBDGPJ010000025.1:3623-8576 GCA_042219695.1 bacterium | reverse complement strand
TGAGAGTTCCTCCAACGAGAATCCCCCGATACCGAGCTTTGAAAAGTTTTATCTCGGGGGACAAAATAGTGTCCGTGGATATGAGTTTCGCGATCTTGCTATTTATCAGGGCGCAAACTGCAGTAATGACGTGGACCAGGTCTGCCGTGGTGGACAAACCGCCCATTTTTATAATCTTGAGTGGAGAAAACAGCTCGTCAAACAAACGATGCAGATGTTTATTTTTATGGACGCGGGACAGGTTTCCGATGATCCCTGGGCGATGAGCTTTAGTGATTTAAAACGGTCAACTGGTATGGGTCTTCGTGTACGATCACCGATTGGACCCATAAACATAAGCTGGGCCAAGCGCATGGATGAATCGTTTCCGACGGCTGACGACGTCGGGGAAACTCAGATTGACTTCAGCATGGGAACGGGTTTTTAGAACAGTGCGAATGACAAAACTTCAGTCGATTGCGACAGGTATTGTGCTGGGCTTGTTTATTTTGATCGGGGTTTTAGCTATTCCCCGTGCGGGATGGGCTCCCCCCCTGATTAAGATGGGAGTAGTTAATTGGGAGGAAATTATTCTCCAGTACGAAGATTACCAGCAGGAACTCAAAAAGTTACAGCAACGTCGTGTTAAGATGATGGAGTTTTTACGTGGACAGTACGACAATGTGAAAGGGAAGAAGTTGAAAGGAAAAAATCCCAAAAATATGAGTAACGAAATGCGCCAGATTTACCGTGATACGTTAAAACAGATTGATGATCGTCAACGGAAAACCCGGGAAAAATACAATCGAAAAATAAGACGGGCGATTCGGCAGGAGGCCATAAAACAGGGATACAGCCTGATTTTATCGGAAAACAGTGTACTTTACGCCTCCGAACAATATACCGACCTGACGCATAGCGTCATAAAACGTTTGAATTCCAAAAATTCAAAAAAATCGTCCGAATGAACAGTATTAACCGTATACATGGGAACATAACTGCCCTTTTTAACAATTTTATTTGCTAATCTGAAGAGAGAACAGTTTTATCAGGATTGAATCAGTATAATCGTTGAATTTTTATTTTCTTTAGGAGGTATAATTATGAAGAACACAAACATAGTAATGGCCTTGGTTGGTTTACTCGCCTTAATCACGATTACACCCGTAACTGCCCAAAAAGCCACTAATGCCACGAACGTTAAGATGGGATACGTCAATCTGGAGCGGGTGTTCAAGAATTACAAACCCTATCAAGATGCGCGTGAAAAACTTAAAAAATTCCAGAAGGACCTTCGCTCAGAAATGAGTAAGGATCGCAAACAACTTGATAAGTTGCGCGGGGAAATTAAGGATAGTCAGTTTTTGAGCAAGCAAAAACAGAAGAAAAAGCGTCAGAAACTAATGAAGGAGATGAAGGTATTTAAGAAAAAATCTCAACGAAGTAAGAAGTTGTTTGAACGAAAGAAACAGGAGCTTCTCGAACCGGTTCTGGAGGAAGTTCGTGAAGCCGTAAAGAAAACCGGGAAAGCCAAGGGATATAATGTTATACACAAATTTGGTGGCAATGAACCTTCGATTCTCTGGGTTGCACCGGACGTAAATATTACGGACGCGGTTATCAAGCGTCTCGAAAAGAAACAATCCAAATCGTCGTCCAGTAAGTAAGCCCTTGCATTGATGAAACTTTCCGAGATTGCCGAGCACCTTGATGGGACTACGGTTCAAGGTGACGACGTTTCCGTACGTCATGTGACAGAACCCGGTCAAGGAACGGAAAACTGTGCCGAAATCTGGCTCGAACGTAATGTTCACACCACCAATCCCGCAATTGTGGATGCCGATCTCGATCGTGATGAACACGGTACTATCCTTATTGTTGAAAACCTTAAGGAGCAGTTACCAGGCCTCTTAGAATTATTTACTGATTCGGAACCGGAACCCACCGTTCATCCTTCGGCTGAAGTACTTACGGACGATTTCGATCCGGGAACCGTGTCAATTGGTCCAAATTCTTATATATCTTCGGGAGTTAAGCTCGGCAGGTCGGTTCAGGTGGGCCCCAATGTAACCGTGAATGGTGAAGTAACCATTGAATCCGGTGTTCGGTTACATTCCGGTGTACGGGTGGAGTCCCGGGCTCGCATTGGCGCTAACAGTGTTGTACACGCCAACTCCGTAATTGGTGCCGACGGATTTGGTTACGACGAGCGTGATGGCCAGCATCAAAAGATTCCCCAGGTAGGGGGAGTTGATATCGGGGAAAACGTGGAGATTGGAGCCTGCAGCACCATTGATCGCGGAACGTTTGGAGACACCGTTATTGGGGACGGAACAAAGATCGACAACCTCGTACAAATTGCTCACAACTGCAAGGTAGGCAAACACTGTATTTTTGTGGCGTATTCCGGTTTGGCCGGAAGTGTTGAACTTGGAGATCACGTGACACTTGGTGGACAGGCCGGCATAAAAGACCACGTCACGATTGAGGATGAAGTTACGATTGCCGGACGTGGAGGAGTTATAAATGACGTTGAGGACGAGGGAGTTGTTTTGAGTGGATTCCCCGCCCGTCCTCGCCGGGAAGATTTTCGTATAAAAGCACTGATTAAACGTTTACCGGAGATGAAGGACGAAATCAACGATTTGAAAGAAGCTGTTAACAAGATCACGGGAGAACGTGAATCGTCATGAATGCTGATTATTACCGGGAACGTCGAACACTTCAGGAAACCGCTGAAATTGAGGGAATTGGTTTGCATACCGGGGAGGAATCTTCACTTCGATTGGAACCGGAGGAAGCCGGCCCGGGAATTCGGTTTATACGGGAGGACCTCGATCCGGAAGTGGAGTTTACTCCGGAGGTTAGCAATGTTCGGGATGACGAGCGTTGTACGGTTCTCGGGAGTGGTGATGATTCCCTCCATACGGTGGAACACCTCCTTGCTACGTTGTATGCCCTCGGTATAAGTGACGTTACCGTTTATGTAGACGGTCCGGAAATACCCATACTGGACGGAAGTGCAGATGGATTTGTAGAAGCGATTGAATCCGCCGGAGTCACTGAACTCGGGGAAAATCGATCACTTCAACGACCGGATGAACCGTTTTACTTACGCGAGGGGGAACGGAATATTGTATTCATGCCGTCGACTGATGTTCGAATCAGTTGCACAATACAATACGACAACCCGGGTATCGGTGAGCAGTATCGTAGTTTTTCTTTAAGCCCGGAAGCTTTCAAACAAGAAATTGCTCCGGCCCGTACATATGGATTCGAGGAAGAAGTAGAACAGCTCCGGGAAAAGGGACTGGCTAAGGGAGGAAGTTTGGAAAACGCACTGGTTGTAAACGAAGACGGAGAATTTCTGGGAGACGACCCTCAATACGAAGATGAGTTCGTGCGACATAAAATTCTGGACATACTCGGTGACCTGGCTCTGGTGAACTCCTTTGTCGTGGGACATGTTAATGCCGTCAAAACGGGTCATCGTGAAAACCTCGATCTTACGAGTAAAATTTACGAACACGTGTCCGGTAGCCCTCAGGTAAAAAGCAAACAGGGTTCCGACGTTAAAACTCCCGGATACGCGGATATCGAACGCATCAAACAGATCCTGCCACACCGTTATCCGTTTTTGTTGTTGGACCGAATTATTTCGGTCAATCTTGAGGATCACGAGGCGGTAGGATTTAAAAACGTGACCGTTAATGAGCCGTTTTTCCAGGGGCATTTTCCGGAGGATCCCGTTATGCCCGGGGTACTGGTCCTGGAAGCCATGGCCCAGCTCGGGGCAGGAGTCATACTTGACCTCCCTGAAAATGAGGGGAAAAATTCGTATTTTATGGGAGTTGACGGAGTCAAGTGGCGAAAAGCGGTCCGCCCCGGGGACCAGCTGTTAATTGAAGTAGAAGGTAAACGTATACGACCCGGTTCACGGCTGGGGATCATGGGAGGCAAGGCCTACGTCGACGGGGAGAAGGCTGCGGAGGGAGAGTTTAAATTTGCTCTTGTTGATGAATAAACGTTGCTATTGGTTGGCTTATCAACAGGTTTAATAATCAAGGTGAGGATTTGATACAGATGTCGGATATTCATGAGACAGCCGTCATTGAGGACGGAGCCACCCTTGGTGATAACGTAAAAATCGGTGCCTATACGGTTGTGTCCTCGGACTCCACTCTCGCCGATGGTGTGGAACTGGGTCCTCGAGTTTCCCTGGAAGGTGACGTAACGATTGGTGAAGATACCACCGTGGCCTCCGGAGCGATATTGGGGTCTCCACCGCAGGATCGTGCCTACGACGGGGAGCCCACGAAGGTACGGATCGGAAAAAGAAACATTATTCGAGAGTACGTAACCGTCAACCGTGCCACGTCCGGTCATGGAGAAGCAACGGAAATAGGGGACGACAACATGATTATGAGCTACTGTCACGTGGCCCATAACTGTAAGATTGGAGATAACGTTGATATGGCCAATGGTGTTACGTTGGCCGGTCACGTGGAGGTGGAAGATCACGTGATGATGGGAGGTCTGGCCCCGGTTCATCAGTTCGTACGGATTGGAGAATATGCCATGGTGGGTGGACTTTCACGAATTAACAAAGACATCGTGCCGTATATAAGGGCTTCGGGGAATCCGGCAAAAGTGTTTGACGTTAATGTGGTGGGACTGCGTCGAAGTGACATGGATTCCGATACACTGAGTCTCCTAAAAAAGGCGGTTGAGATATTATTCCGTTCCGGCAACAATACTTCTCAGGCCGTCGATCAAATCAAGGATGAACTTCCCGATAACGACCGCATTCAGCATTTACTGGAGTTTATAGATCGATCTGAACGGGGCATCCTTAAGAAGTGACGGAATCATCCAGTCCGACCGGAATTATTGCGGGGACGGGGGCGTTACCGGTTATGGCCGTACGGCGTCTCCACGAACGAAATCAGACCGTTGTAGTGGGTGGGCTTGGTG
>JBDGPJ010000025.1:0-3613 GCA_042219695.1 bacterium | reverse complement strand
GAAGGTCATCCGGAGGACCTTCCAACGGAGGCCGATGAGTACGAGTCCCTCGACATTACCAATCTTGGTTCGATCCCCCATTATTTTTTGGATCGTGATGTCACGGAGTTGTATCTTCTGGGAGATGTCAACAAACGACAGATTTTTGATGAATCACGTCTCGATAACGTTGATTCAACCGTGGACAACCTCTTGTCGACGATCGATAACAAGGGCGACCAAAATCTAATACGTGCCGGCGTGCGATACCTCGAAATGAAGGGCCTGGACGTGCGGGGGGTCGACGATCTTTTCGACGACCTTATACCTCGGGAACGAGTTCTTGCCGGCCCGGATTGCCGGGGTGAGTTTCAGGATACACTGTCCGTGCTGGAACCGGTGGCAACGTCGATGGCCGATTACGAAGTGGGGCAAAGTGTGTTCGGGAAGAATGAAACCGTGGTAGCTGTGGAGGCCGTCGAGGGGACCTCCCAAACCATTCGACGTGCCGGTGAACAGGCGGGGGAGAACTGTATCATGCTTAAGGTCGCCCGGAGTAATCAGGACATGAGATTTGACGTTCCCGTTACAGGAGTGGAAACAGTCCGGCAGCTGATGGAAATTGATGCCGCGGCGCTGTTTATAGAGGCCGGTAATACGCTGTGGGTACAGCGTGAGGAGTGTCGTAAACTGGCTGAAAAGAATGGAATTGGTATATACAGTTGGGAACGTCCCGGTCAATCTGCATTCGGGAGAGTGTTTCAATGGTTTCGAGGATAGTATTTGATCTTGATGATACCTTACTTGAATCCGGGAAATATTATCGACGCCAGTTACGCCAATTCGGTGAAAAGGTCTTACAGCAATTTGAACCGATTGACGATGTGGAAACGGTACTGCAGCGACAGCAAGTGGTGGATCGAGAAGTAATGGGCGAACTCGGACTCGACAAATCTCGTTTTCTTCGATCGCTTGCACGAACCTGGAAGTGGTATTGCAAGAAATACGATCGGGAAGTATCCGATGATGATCTCGACGAATGTCTATCCATTGGATGGGGAGTGTACGATACAATTCCCGAACCAATAGATGGTATGGAGGATACACTGGAGCGGCTTGACGACGAGTACGATCTCGTATTATACACCATGGGAGACCCCGAAATTCAGGTCCCAAAGATTCGGCATCATTCCCTGGAACGCTGGTTCTCACACCTCCACATTGTACCCGAAAAAAACCGTCGTTACCTCGAACAGGTCACGGTTCCGTATGGAGTGGGACATACGGCGATTATTGGTGATTCACTACGCGGAGAGATCCAGCCGGCGATTGAGCTTGGTCTACTGGCTATTCACAGGGAAACGGAGCAGAGCTGGTACTTTCATCATGCTGAGATTGACGAGGAATTTCCGTCCATTCAAAAATTACCGGAGTTGTTTGAATATTTACCATGAATGAAGATATGGATTCAGTGGTGGTTACCGGAGAATCACGGAAAGACGCCGTGGAAAACGGAGCCCTGGAGCTGGGGCTTCATCCCGAGGACGTGAGTTCGGATGTCATTGAAGAAGGAACTAAGGGGATCCTGGGATTTTTTAGTAAGCCCTGGAAGTTGAAAGTGTTTCCCCGTGAAGCGAAAGACGAGGGGATACGGGACGCAACTCTTGAAGAGGCCATGAAAGCCGCCGAATCCGTGGATGGTTCCTTTCAACTTGAGGTGGAGAGCCGAAAGATTATGTTGACGGTTTTCCCGCCGAGTGGGACCGGTGAAGCCGTTGATCCCTCCGAAGTGGTTTCTCACCTGAAACAGATTGGACTTTCCTATTGTGATTTTGACCTTGTTCGCGAGGTTGTAAAAAAACGAAAGGGTTCCCCCGAAAAAATCGGTGAATTACCGCCGGGGGAGGATATCGATACCCAGTACGAAATTGATATCTCGGACGATGCTCTCCATGCCGAGTTAACAATTCGCCCCCCGAAATTTGGCGGTGATCCCCCGGATATGGAGGAACTACGTCGACAGTTAAAACACGCCGAAGTCGTCGAAGGGATTAACTGGGACGTCGTTGAGAACATGGTTGAGTCAAAACGTTACAATGAGACTGTTGAAGTAGCCCGGGGGAGGGAGCCCGAATCGGGTGACGATGCCCGGATAAAGTACCATTTCAAAACTCAATCAGATCCCCAGTTTGATTCCGAGGCATCCCAGGTCAATTTCCGTGAACTGGGCTTGATCGAAAATGTGGATGAAGGAGATCTCCTTGCCGAAAAAATTGAGCCTTCTCCCGGTCGACCCGGTCTCACAGTTCGCGGAGATAAAATTGAAGCCCCCTCCGGAGAGGAAGTTACCATGGAATACGGTGACAATGTACGCAAAGAGGGTAATCGGCTTTTTTCTGAAATTCCCGGTCAAGTTGTTCTCGACGATGGTGTCGTACAGGTACACGAGGTACATAACATTGAAGGAGACGTGGATTATAGCACCGGGAACGTTGAATTTCGGGGAACTGTCCATGTTGATGGGGGAGTCCGTGATCGGTTCAAGGTGAAAGCCGATGGCGACATTATTGTGGAGGGGAGTGTTGGAAAGTCCTATTTACAGGCGGAGGGCGATATCATTGTTAAAGGTGGAATCCGGGGTAAGGGACGAGCTCAATTGAATGCCCAGGGAAATATCGTAACGGAATTTGTGGAACATGCCGGGATGATTTCGCAGAACCATATTGTTGTCAGTGAAATGATTCTTCACAGTCAGCTTGATGCAGGGGAGTCAATCTTTGTCAGCGGGGGACGAGGTTTGTTAACCGGGGGTACGGTGCGTGCCGGCCTCGAGATATACGCTGAAGAGATTGGCTCGATCGGCACTTCGGAAACTCGTATTGAGGTGGGAATTGATCCCGTCTTTTTCCGGGAAATGTCCAAAATTGAGCTTAAGATTCTGGAACAGCAGGAAAAACTGGACAAAATAGAGCGAGCCATTCAAACCCTGGAAGGACGGGAGGACTTAAACGAGGATCAGGAGGAAAAACTTCGTTCTCTGCGGGAAAATGAAGAAAGCCTGAATCGTAATATTGATAATTTTCGTGAAGAACAGGAAACACTGGTGCGTCGGGCCGAAGAACGTGAAGGGGCTCGAATATCCTGCTCAGGAACGGTCTTTACGGGAACGAAGATCGTAATTGGAAACGATATCTATACCATTAGGGCCTCCGAAAAAGAACATTGTACGTTCAAAAAATTGGGGTCTTCCATCGATGCAGGACCGTTTGAGGAAATTTCCCCTCCCGAGGTTTGATTGAAGCGCCCCGAACCCCAGTTTGACGTATTAGCATGATACCAAGTTCATGATTATGATTGTATTGTATCGAAAGGAATTCGTTGTCTGGAGAGGGGAGGACTCGAATTCCGGTGAACGTGTGTTAAAATCAATGTTTTGTGCTACTTAATGCGTGACTTTTATTGGATAAATCTGTTGAGGGAACTTATTGGTGCATTTTTCAAAGATATTAAGCTGGTTGAGGGAATAGAATGAACTTCTTTTCGTCTCGATCGCTTCGAAATATTTCTCTTTTACTGGGAATCGTACTGGTTTTAAGTTTTGGTTGGTACGCGGGTTCCAAAGTGGCCAGCAGCG
>JBDGPJ010000249.1:0-6534 GCA_042219695.1 bacterium | reverse complement strand
ATACTGTAGTAGTACCGGTGTTTGAACTGGAGCCGAAAGACATACGGTTCGTCCAGCGCCGAATTCGACTCGCCGCAAGCCTGTGCAGTCCCGGGGAACAACTCGAAATCGTCCATTTCAACGAGGTACCGGATCAGAGCTTCCTCGGCGATTACGAGCCGGATAAGAGCGGTTCAAAAAACCTCTACGACCGAGTAGAACTAATACGTAATCAGTTCCAGGGAACCATTGTGTTGGAAGAAGTCGTCACTCATCATACCCGTGGCGCACTAAGAAGTTACATCGAGTCGAAACAACCCGAATGGTTAGTATACAAGTGGGTAACCCCTTCGCCGTGGCAATTTTTACTCGGCCAGGAAAAATGGTGGATGGAAGAATTACCCTGTAACCAGGTATTTTTTGACGTTCACGAAGGTGTCGGTTTTGAAGACATTATCGTTCTCACGGAACCGGGACCGTTTGACGGGGAAGTCGTACGGGCGGCCGATCGCGTTGCCCATAATAATAATGGATCCGTGCTGTTTCTGAATCCGGTGGCTCCCACGGACAAAGCCAAGCGTTTCGTAAACCGGTATCAACGTGAACTGAAAAATTTATGTAAAGCTCCAGCCAAAGCCGAAGCCATTTCCTCGTCGAACTGGATCGATCAAGTGGTGGAGCTCAGCTATGATAAGGACCTCCTGTTATTTGGGGGGCTCACCAATGAAACATTCCCCGGATTTTCCGCCCAAAAACGGGGTGAAATCATTACGGAGCAAGTCGATTGCAGTGTGATACGTGTAGAAAGCCAGCTTCCCGAAGCCCGAAGTATCCCCCGAGAAAGTTCAATGACCGATGAACAAATCTGGGAAAAACTTAAAAAAGCTCCCGTTCAAACCGGACTCCGTGTGGCAGACAAACACGAGCTTTTTGAGAAAATTGGCCAAATGCTGTCCGGGGACTCCACTTCGGCCGAATCCATACATCAAGCCATCACCGTTCGGGAAAACGTTCAGCACACGTACCTGGAGCAGGGATTCGCCTTACCCCATGGCGTACTGAATTCTATTAACAAGATAAAACTCGGGACGGTTTTTTTGGATTCACCACTGGCCTACACCTCGGAGGATGAACGAGTCGAGGCCTGTGTGGTCATAATCGGTCCCGAGGGAAACCAGAAACGTTACCTTGAGCTGATGGCTTCCATTGCCCGTATTTTAAAGAATCACTCGCCGGATGAACTACGGAATAAATTAACCCGATCCATCCCAACGTAGGGTAACGGATCATTTGAAACGGTCGAATGTGAACTTGAATGCATAACCAGGAACAAATCCTGAATGTAAAATTTTTTGTACTAACACTAACTGTCAAAAAAACAATCAGGATATCTATTTTTATGTGTCATCCTATGAACGTAAATAAAAGTTCAAAATTTCGATAAAGTTATACAAAACCAATCCAATAAATTCTTTAGAATATAAGGATGTTAGTAATAGTTCACATTTAAAAATTTGTTTACTGGTTCTTGTAACATGGGTTCCATTTGACCAGAATATAGTAACTCCAATACTAATCTATGATTCAAGGGAATCCGCCTATAAAATGATTATAGTCTCGTGAAGTTTTTTTGGAGGTAGTCTTCGTTGGCCGACACGGATACTCGAACGGAAGTTTTGCGAGTCCTCGTTCTCATGCGGGAAACCACGTCCACCATGATGAAAACCATCCTGGACGTAATACGCAATGATTTCCATTCCCGGGTAGAAATTGTCACGAACCCCTCCAATATAGCGAAATCGTATTACGACCTTTTACCTTATTTCATGGTTCTCGATACCGGGGCCGAAACTATGTGTGAACGTCTCGAATCCGGCGTTAACGTACCCGATGAAATCTCCTCAATCCCCCTTCTCCTCGCACTCCATGACGAAGGTTACGAAGTCGATCTTCCCTCATCCCCACTTACGGTATACGGAATCGTTGGTCCGGCTATTGACCGTGAACGTATCATTAATGTAAGCGAAACTGTGGTGGAAAAGGTGGGATTTGAGGTTAAAGACGGAAAAATCAAAGATCGTCTCGTCCAGCGTCCTCTGCATGTAAAAATTACCGTGAACAACATGGACGTTGAACTCACGGGAGAAACCACTGGAATCAACAAAAATGGTCTTGGCGCTCGATTGAACCCTGCTAAAGAGGATACCTCGCTGGATCAATGTGAAGGCGAATCCTGTACGGTTTACTTTACGGACCAGGACCTCGGTTTTGTGCCGGCGGAAGGAAAAATTCTGCGTGTCGAAGATAGCTGGGACGATAACTACGAATCATTCATGGCCGTACGATTTAATCCAAATACCGGATTTGGAAGTGACCTCGGTTCCCTTGAAGTCCTGGAAAGCTTAATCGAACAACAGACCGACGAAAGTGTACGAAATACAAGCCACAGACAGCGAGACGAATAGCCCGACGCCATCATCCGTTCATGCACGTCATTTACTTATTTTTTTCCACTGGGTAATTAGTTTAAACGGCTTTGGTGAACGCTGATCGTTGTAATCATCGATCAGGTGTAGAATGTACTGTGAATCGGACTTCACGCTAAACTTGGCGGGCGGTTTCGTCCAGCCGGTCACTTTTGACGTGGACCCGTCGTTGTTTTTAACCAGCAATCGCATCTGGGGAGTTACTCCTTCAACACCCGATGTTCTCAATCTGAATTGTCCGCTTTTTTTTCCTGAAATCCGAAAATAATCCTGATCCTTGTGGGGAAAAATGGCGGCTTTCACCGTCTCCCCGGGCTTGAGTTCCGAGGCTTCCTCAACGGAATTGTTGGGCTCGCCCGGATCCATTGATTTGATGGACTCCAGCTTGATCTTAAAGTTCTTCGTCGATTGTCCATCGTTGTAGTCGTCCTGCAACTCGACGTAATACTCGCCTTTCTGGGGAACAAACACGGCGCCGGGAATATCGTGCCAACCACGAAGCTCCCGTGTTTTGGGAGTTGACCATTCGTCGTATTTCACCCAGCGAACCTGAGGATTGATCCCCTCCGGGACGTCCGATTCTTTTGCAATTAAGTACCCTTTCTTTTTTACTTTCATCTTGAACCAGTCACGGTCGCCGGTTGGATAAATCGCCGGTTTCACGACGTTCCCCTTTTCTACGGAAACAGCCTGTTTTGGAGAATCGTTAATCTCGTGGGAATCAAACTCCTCAAGAAATTCGGCTTCGATGGAAATCGCCTGATCCGATTTCGCGTCGTCGTAATCATCCCCCACCTGGATGTAGTACGTTCCTTTTTCCGGTACTCTAATCGACAGGGGGGTTTTATTCCAGTCCGTTAATGGCTTCAATTTGCTCCCCTTCCATTCCTTCTTTAATGCGAAGCGAGCAACAAAGCCGATTTTTTCCGGGATGTTTTCGGCTTTCAAACGGAGGTACCCCTGTCCGGGAGCCTTCACCTTGAACCAATCAATGTCTTTCTTTTCCTGGATTTTGGTTTTAAACGAGGTTTTTAGTGGTAACTTCTGTGCCTTGTCGATCGAGTTATTGGGTTCCTTTTCGACATTACTGCTTCCACAACCGGTTATTATTACTCCCAGCATAAGGACACAAATCACGCGAATAATCGTACGAATTTTTGCTCTCATACTTAAACACTTCCCGGATAAATGGTGATTTTTTTGAATTGTGTTAATTTTGTTCATAATTGTATAGGACTTATTCCCTTCGTCGAAATAATAATATACTTTTTGAAAATTAAGCAGTCCGGGGACAAGCAAGGGATTAATCTCAGAAAACCGAACAAGCGTCAGGGATAGAATTCAGTTAACTGACAACAAAAAACCCGTGGAACTGAGAAGACGAGAAACAGGCGGGGATTGATGGGTTCTATTGAACCTGCTTAATAATGGTTTGTGTGAAGTGTTCCGGGGCCCAGAAAAGATCGTACCAGTTCCCATCCCCTCCCTGACGCGACGGCCAGGCAATCCAGTATTCCCCGTCATTTTCATTATACATGAGTTTCAAACCATTAATCGTCATAGCACCGTTTATCGTTACATCGATAAATCCCCGTATGCTGTCCTGTTCGTACTCGTTAAAACGATCGATCGTGATTTCCAGTTCGGGGGTATCCCGGTCGACAGTCGTGCGGGATTCAACGCAATCCGCAAGTGCATCCTTAAGTTCAAGTTCATCGAACCAAATTGTGTTGCTATCGTTTTTCTGGTCCTGTTCACTTCTTGGCCACTCAACGTGGGGGACTTTGTCACTGGGGAGACTGATATCTTTTATTACGAGAGATCCATTTATCGTCATCTTTACGAACTGCTCGTTCATATTCTCGATTTGGGTGGGGAATATTTCGTACTGATCCAAAATACTAAGAGACTCTGTCTCCCTCGAACTTTCTTGTTTGGAAGCTCCAGTATCCTCGGCGTAATCATCGGGTAATTGAAGACCATTGTCATCACTATCACGGTTGCTCAATGTTGATCCTCCTCATAAAGATAATCGAAAATTTTTTAAATTTAATTCCACACAAACTAAAAACCATAGAAGTCATCTACGGGCTTGTGCATGTAGCATTCGCTCCCCCCTGCCTAACTCTTTCCCGGCAAAGGGCTGAGCTGGATGAACCCCCGGGGATTCATCCACAATTTGACAGTCGTGGAAATTCACCTTTAAGGGTTAAATTTAACGTACATGTATCCAATTCAAAAGATTTTGAGAGCAAAAATCGAAAGCTACCTTGGAAACGTAACAGTTGCCCTTAAACCTTCATCCGACTGAACTTCAAAACGACCGGACAGATCGTATTTAACAAGCGACCGTACGATCCGTAATCCACCTGCTGAATCTAAATCAGATTCTTCTTCAATCCCCTGTCCATCATCCTCTACCACGAGTCGATAATGATCCATTTCCTGCTCAAACAATACTCTTATGACTCCCGATTCTTGTTGGTTGAAACTATGCTCATAAGCATTCTCAACCAGTTCGGACACGATCAGTCCGCAATTCACAAGTTGATCGACCGATAGTGTGATAGACTGGATATCTGTCTTCAATTCCACGGATTGATCCTCGGGCTCATAGCTCTCTAACGCGTGACAGAGTCTCGTGAGGTACTCTTGAGTATCGGCTTCCCGAATAGCATCCGTCTGTTGTAACTGTTCGTTTAGAAAAACAAAGGACTGTATATGATCTTGAAGTTTTCGAAAAATCGATTGGATCTTATCGTCCCCCACGGAACGTTCCTGTATTGAAATGAGACTCTGTATGGACTGTAAATTGTTTTTAACCCTGTGTTGAACCTCTTCAAGCAAAAGATCCTTCTCCTTTAAGAGACGCTTTGAGCGGTCGTAGTACACCACAAAAATGATAAAGCAAGCTACGGCCAGCAAGTATACTGAGGTCTCCACGGAGTCCCCCATCACCCAGTCAGGAGACGGCAGTTTTCCCGTTTTCAACCACGTAATAATTTCCGCCCCCTGGTGAAAGCTCCCTAAGATAAAAATAATTCCTGCCAGCACAGCCCATCCTATCCGCCGGGTGAATGATACATAAAACGAGTATAGTGCACCCACAATTAAACAAAGACCGGGTAGAATGGAATGTAACAGGGGATGAACCTGAAGAATCCTTATAATGGACATTTAGGAGCCCGAGTCCGAATCCGTGTCCTTAAACGTCCAACGAAAATGACTGCTCGGGGGGCCAAACTGATTTAATAGTCGCTTCCCGGACGCTTTTGGAGGATACAGATCATAGATATACGGTATTCCCCCTTCATTCACCCGCGAGGATACGAGTGCCACGTGCCATGGATAAGATTCTCCTTTCCGCTGATAAAACACCACGTCTCCGGGCCAGTAAGATTCATGAGACATGGTTAAAGGAGTCACGGGCAATTGTTTGGCACGGCGGCTAAAAAACACTTCCAAGTTCGGTGCACGACGATGATCAATGTTGGGATCAGGACGGGTTTGACCCCAAATATCATCCATAGGGTACACATCAAAATGTTCACGAGCATCCTCGTGAAGCCGTTTTTGTAAATCAATCCCGGCATTACGGAAGGCTCTAATAATGAAATCCGTGCATACTCCAATTTCCCGCGATATATCCCCTCCGGGATAGCGAATATTTTGATATCCCTCCCCGTTATATTTTGTTCCACGTTTTACCTGTTTTCGAGCACTTTGCAATAATTTTTCTTTCTTCTCCTCGATTTCAACATTTTTCCTGGTTCCATGTTGTTCGGCAATTGACAGTCCTGGTAACACAAAAAATTGAAAGACTGTGTATATACTCAACACAATGACTAACAAACAACCAGGAGTACGAATTCGTAAGACACTGGTAGGCTTTTTATCAAGCATGTAAGGATACTCCGGGTAATCGATTATAGCACCATCATTAAACTCCGGTTAAGCGATCAACAAGTTAATAAATCCACCTTTTAATTACCATACTATTTAAGAAAATGGATCTGAAGTGCGCCCGTAAATTTGAACCACCCAAGTTGTGAGAGACAGGGCCCCCTCG
>JBDGPJ010000248.1:4422-5787 GCA_042219695.1 bacterium | reverse complement strand
AGCCGGCCCGCCAATACGTCGATAAAAAGGAAAAGGCATCCTGAAATGGCTCGGTTGAACAAACCGATGTACTTGTTTTTACTCGGGATTCCAGGATGCGGTAAATCGGAAATTTATCGCCGGCTTTCGTCTCGATTTATTGATGAAGGACTTGTCGATGACTGCCAGAGGTTCGATGATTACCCGATTCTCTGGGATTATTTTCAGGAAGACGGTCCCCGGACGGAACCCTGTGAAGACGGAGGGTATAAAATCCTGGATGATTCACTCTGGGACGATGTACTTAAAGACCTCGACAAGAAATGTCGTGCCAAAACCGATCCCGGAATTTTAACGTTCATTGAGTTTGCCCGTGGCGATAATTGCTCAGCACTGGAAAATTTTTCCGATGAAATTTTGGATAACAGTTTGTTAATTTATATTTACTGTCCGTTTGAAGAAGCATGGCGTAGGAACGTTGAACGTCACGAGGAAGCCGTGGAGGAGGGGACGGATGACCACCTCGTGTCCCGGGAAGAAATGGAAGAAACCTACGGGAACGACGATCACGAGGAACTGCTTGAAAACCCCCCGGTTCCCGCGGTACGCATTGATAATGACGAGCCGTCGCTCGATAAATTAGAAAGGGAAGTCGAACGGGCTTTTGACGAAATACGTGAACAACTAACGGAACGCGTTTAACGGTCTATTGAATCCGGGGTGAAATCATTGGACGTTCGTGAACAGACGGAATCACACCAGGATTCGACTCTTTGTGAGTGGGCTCAACGGACTAACGATAGTGCGGGACGGTTAGAGGAGGAGCCGGAGGATGATATCCGGACCTGTTATCAGCGGGATCGGGACCGGATACTTTACTCACGTTCTTTCCGACGAATGAAGTTTAAAACACAGGTTTTCATTGAGCCAATCAACGATGATACTCGCACCCGCTTAACCCATACTCTCGAAGTGATGCAAATATCACGTACTATTGCCCGCGCGCTCCAATTAAATGAGGACCTTGTCGAGGCGATGGCCCTGGGCCATGACATCGGCCATACACCGTTTGCCCACGTGGGGGAATCCGCCCTCGATGAATTAACGGACCACGGGTTTCATCACAGCAAACAGTCGGTTCGAGTGGCCGATGTACTTGAAAAACAGGGAAAGGGACTCAATCTCACCCGGGAAGTTCGGGATGGTATGGCAAAACATTCCAAGTCCCAGGGGAGTATGTTCGAATCGGTCTCCGGCGATGAACCGGATACCGCTGAAGGTATGATTCTACGGTACTGTGACAGCGTGGCTTACCTTAACCATGATATAGACGACGCGGTTAAAGGGGGGTACCTTTCATTGGAGGATCTACCCGAGGAGCCCATC
>JBDGPJ010000248.1:0-4412 GCA_042219695.1 bacterium | reverse complement strand
ACATGGTGGGGACCGTATTGATCACACGGTTCGTGACATGATCGAGCAGAGCCGCAATAACCAGGAAATCCGGTTGTCTAGGGAGGTTCGTGAAGCCACGGATACTCTCCGGAACTTTATGTTTGAAAATTTGTACCTAAAGCTGGGAGAATCCCCGATTGATCTCGAGGCTTACGAGGTGTTTTCCGAACTGTATCACTTTTTTGCGGACAATCCTGAAAAGATGTACCAAAAGTTGCCTTACCTGGAGTCGATTGACAGTCCCGATCTTGTGGCCGACTTCATGTCACTTCAGAGTGATTTATCTACAATAAAAATGTACCGCAAATATATTGGTAATCCATTGGAAAATTTACCGGAATACGTGTGAACGAGAATAACCGCAACGACAATAGGTTGATACAATCGATACTGATTTTGGTTATCAATTTGCATAAAATCTTTTGAGGTGATTGATGATGACGACGTACGAGGAAT
Source organism: bacterium (assembly GCA_042219695.1). Taxonomy (GTDB): domain Bacteria; phylum T1Sed10-126; class T1Sed10-126; order T1Sed10-126; family JBDGPJ01; genus JBDGPJ01. Next base: position 3,935 of record JBDGPJ010000248.1, on the reverse strand, counting down.
CATTAACGAACGTGGTGGAGGAGTTTCCCGAGGTACAGGAAATCGTGGAACTGCTCCAGGGAATTCAACCGGATGAACGGGTTCTGATATTTTCTCACGACGATCCCGACGGACTCGGTGCCGCGGGGATTTTACATCGGTACCTTGAACGCAGAGGGATTGAGTGCTACGTGGAATTTCCCCATCGTTTTGATCTGACACCGGATGAAGTACGCGATGTCATCGACCGTGAAGGCGAGTTTGATTACCTGTTTATTACAGATAAAGGAACATTTTCTCAATACAATGACCTGCGTGAGGTTATGAAACCGGTTGTGGTTGTCGATCATCACCCCTCTGATGACTACCCTGATGAGTGCTACACCTACAATCCGGCCGATGCCACTTGCGGAGGCCACCAGATGCACCAGATTATATCGATTGCCGATCCCGATGGCATCGATTCATTTGATGATTTTCTTGCCCTGTTATCGTTACGATCGGACTGGACCATTCAACCGCTCCGTGGTGTTATACCCGATTTCGTGAAGCCTTTTTACGAAAAAATCAAACAGCAGTGGCCCGACTGGATAGAGCCGATCGAGTCCCGACCGACCTGGATGGAGATCGATCAGCGTGACGAAACCCTTTTGATCAACCAGGTTTCCGAACTGTACTTTGCCCTTACGGGTGGAGGATTTCAGTACTTCTACAACGATCGTATTCCCGCCCTGGAAAATCGTGACCAAACGAAGTTTGGATACGATGTGCTCATGGAATACGGGGGGGATGGATTTGACGCATCGTCCGTGGGAACGCTGGATGAATTCATTTCGGCACTTCCCGAATCTGACACGGTCCAGGCCGTGTTCGACGAGTACTTAAATGACTGGAAAGAAGGCATGGAACGCCTCGATAAAACCATCCTTTTAGACGAAATTGGGCCGGTTGATTTTCACCTTTACACCGGTGAAGACACGCCTTTGATGCCGATGGTTGGAAGCGTGAAACTCGGTAAGTTAGCGGAAAAAAACGAGCAAGGCAAAGCAGCTATTATCATGCTGAACTGGAAGCCCGGACAAGGGGATGACGTCAATGTTCACGTTTCCTTCCGGAGTACCGGAGGTGGTACTCACATGGGGAATATTGCCAGTGAACTGGCCGACCGGGTGGTTGAGCGCTATGGCGATCCCGGCAAAAACACGGGTGGAGGACATCCCCCCGCTGCGGAATTGACCCTTCGAACGGATGGAATTCGACCGCTGGGCCCTCTTCGATTGCTCATGAGTCAGCTTGATGAACTGAAGGAGTTTGCTGAAAGTGACAACCGCGGCGAGCTTTCCGAGGACGAGCGTGAGAGAGCCGTTAAGCTCGGACTTAAATACCTCGAGGAAGAGGACGAAGCCACTGTCCACTAAAAGGCGGAATTAACCACTTTAGGTGAGTTCATTGTCGTAGTTCGGCGGACATCAAGCTTATATATAGCGTTATAAGCTGATTAGAAGCCGAAGAACCGAGTACTTAATCTTTATTTGACGATCTTTTGACAGTTTCTATTGGCGTGAGCAGGTTGGAGTCACATCCATTGTGATCCGTTAAGTAGAGTAATACCAACGACGTCGCCGTTGCGTTTTCTGGCAATAATTCCTTCTTCCATTTGTTCGGAGTCATCCGCCTTTAAGGGTTTTTCAAAGGAAATATAAATCACGTCCGCCTCCCGATCATAGGAAAGCCAAATATCCTCGTGCTCCTCTAAATAGGGAGCAAGTTTAGTGTATTTTTTCAAGTCGGGCGCGGCCATATTTTTTCACCTTCTCGAAAACTTTCCGGTTTAGAGGTAATAAACGCAGTTATGATAAACCCGTCATCTGAAGATACCTCTTTATATATTACCACAATATGATGGTTGGATTCAATTTTTCGGAGTGCCACAATGGTGCCATTTTCACCTTTGAAAACTTGTTTTGGTGAGTCTACAGTTTTAAGGATGTCGTGGTAATATTCCGCCATTTCGGGATGACTTGTGGTTATATGCTGCCAACGTTCTTCCGTAAGGCGTATAGGAACATCATGGATGGAGCGTACTTGATCCATGTAATCTACATGGAGCCGGGTTCCACAAATCCGTGTTCTTCCCCGGTCGGTGTGTATCGTAACGAGCCAAACTGGACTCGTGCGAAGTCTCCCGGGTTCTCAAGGGGAGTATGAACGCTTATTGTAAGGTCCTCGTAATCGATCTCCTCGACGACTCCGACTCCGTAACAGCGGTTGCGATCATCCGCAAATCCAACCAGTATACCCTTTTCAAACCCCGGTTCGACGGTCCGTACATTGCCGTATTCCTCGGCCAATTCCCTCATTACCTCGGAATTAAAGTCCGTGTCTTTTATGACAAGGATACCTTCGAAACCAGAGAGGTTTTCCGCCCGGAGTACGCCGGGTTGATCGAGCTCGAGGGGTTCGCCGGTATTGAAGAAAATACGTTCTGTAGCAGTTTCCCGAAGATTTATGGTGTGCTGTTTGGCATCCTTCATGTACTGCTTCATGTTACGCTCCCGCAGGGACTGTCGTTCCGAGGGAGGGGTGGCCTGGACCTTGTCGGAGACCGTTACACGACGAATGCGATCGTCGGGGACGGTCTTAACCAGGTGTTCAAGCTCACGGTCTTTCTGGAGAAGAACTACGTAGTCCGGATCCAACATATCTATTTTACCCTGTTTGACGGCTCGCCCACCATCTCCCTGGACCCATCCGGTGGTATCCACCATTAAGGAGTCCGTGTGTTCCAGGGCGTGATCGGCCAGGCTTCGAATACTGCTCAGGAAAGGGACCATGTGTAGACCCGGTGAATGAGACCCCACAAAGGAAAGTACATCCCATCCAACGTTATCCAGCGCCGTAGTGGGAGTTTCGACCGTGGCTAACCCGACTGTACCCGGAGTACCAATATCGGTCTGTCCCAGGTCACAATCCATAACAGACACGCTATCGTCCACTTCCAGTAGCTGATTGGTAACGTACGTACTGAAGAATGTTTTTCCGGAGTCCATCTCTCCAAGCATTAATACGACTTCGGGGGGGTTCTGTTTCATTTCGTTAACGAGTTCATCCCAGTCGTCGGGGATGGTTCGTTCCCCGAGTTTCTCGGGTTCTTCCCCGTTTTCTTGGTGAAGATTGATGGAGGAGGCCGACAGAGCCTCAACCGGCAATGTCTTACCGGTAGGGATATCAATCTTATCCCCGTTTTGTAATCGAGCTCCCACTACGTCAATTTCACCGTCGTCAACTTCAATTGTAGCGGGTCCCGACAGAAGATATACGTCTTTTTCTTCAAATGTAATTGTATTCATTGGCTTGTGGTCTCCTCACTGAAATCGAGCTCCGGCCAGTCATCTGCCAGCGCTTCTTCGTTGATTTTTCGAATTTGGTCGATATCGGATTTGCTGATCCTGACGATTTTATTATCCTCTGAATAAATATTTTTTACGTGAATCTCCCCGTTATCAATCTCATTGATAACCCCCGAGTGGACCTCTCCATTGGACGAGATCGATACGTATTCTTCCAGGTTAAGTTCATCAAAACTCGTTTCCTCGAGTAGATTATGTGAAACCATCTCGGCTATCCCCGGGTAGAGAGGGACTTTATGATACAGGTTGATGGTTTCCTGGATAAGTTGAAGTTTGAGTTCCGGTGAATGATCTTCGTCGAGAATTCCATCCACTCGATCGACGATATCCACCACGTCCGATTCCTGATATGTCATGATGATCTCTCCTTATCTTGTTTGAGAAATGCCTATCAATATACAAAAAGTTCGCCGGGAATTGAAGAGGAGAGCGAGGGTTTGTTTATATTGATACATATTACCGAATTCTTCCTAATTTTTTGGTTTAAATAGATGAGTCCACTCTAAAAAGGTTGTCATTGCCGGGCTCGACCCGGCAATCCATCCC
>JBDGPJ010000247.1:1026-5460 GCA_042219695.1 bacterium | reverse complement strand
AGTTCATCGATTAACGGATTTAATATTCTATAAGCTAGGGATTTCAACAACCCCTCATTTTCTAAAAAGCGTGGTGTGTGACCCAGGTTATTACGATAACTTCCGGACCTAACAATTGAATATTATTCCGGCGTCATTTGATTCAATCGATTTCTAAGTAAACAAAGGTTTGTATGTGGTTTGTTTATAGCACTTTGTACTTAATAACCGTCAAGTATAGGCCGAAAAACCATTGCTTAGAGTAAACCATAGCGAATTCAGCGATAAATTGAATGGAATTAGAACTCGCCCGGGAGGGTTTTAGCCTGAATGATTCACGACGAATGTAATCATCGTGAATCATTCATTTGTGTGAGTCAGCCATCAAGCTCGAATGGGCTCATACATCAATCCGTAATACGACCAAATGAAGTTACGGAGTGTAATTGACGAAATACCGTCTCACAGCTTGTCGGCCGGGCAACCCGGCTGGCCGAGGAGTCATTCAACAATTATGAGTTATCAATCAGGGGATTTAATTCGTTCAACCATGTAATTGACTGCTCAAATGGCGGTTCTCCGAACAACTATTCACTAACAGATTTACTGTCATGAATAGGCCGGATTTGAATTATGTTGAACGTGATTCTCAACGATAATGGGGATGATAAAGAGGTAGTCGGAAATCAACTTGGTTATCCGGTTTCTTCAAAACTTGCTGCAATCAGCCGCCTTATTGAGTTTGTTTCAAACAAGATCAAGTCGCTTGAGCTGATCGGCTGTTTTTCCAAGGTCAGGTTCCACGTGTATTGGATCCCCGGCGGATTCCATGGCCGTATCGACGTCTTTAAGACCGTGTCCCGTTAACAGCACGACGGCCTCTTCATCCTGCTTGAGTTCATTACGATATGACTGGTAACCAGCGAAGGCGGCAGCGGATGCCGGTTCGGTAAAGATTCCCGACATACTGGCCAATTCACTCTGGGCATCCAGGATATCCTGATCACTTACTTCTACGTAATCACCATCACTATCACGTGCCGCTTCAAGAGCAAACTTTCCATCCGACGGCATATCGACGGCAATACTGTCAGCTACCGTGTCCGCGTGAACGGATTCAATGTCATTGTGTTCCCGGAAGGCCTTCGCAATGGCATTGCTGTTCTCGGATTGAACACCGATAATTTTTGGCATTTCATCAATCCATCCGAGAGTCTCCAGTTCGTCAAAGCCCTTGTATGTACCACTAATGATGTTCCCGTCTCCCACGGATACAAACACGTAATCGGGAGCATGGCCGAGGTCGAGTACAATTTCAAAGGCAACGGTTTTCTTCCCTTCGCGTGTGTACGGGTTGTATCCCGTGTTGCGGTTGTACCAGTCAAATTCGTCGGCTACTTCCGTACAGAGGTCAAAGGCATCATCGTACGATCCTTCCACGGCGAATACGTTCGCCCCGTACAACAAGAGTTGAGCAATTTTCCCCTCGGGAGCGGAGGCCGGAACAAAAATCACCGAAGTCATTCCCATCGAAGCCGTAAGGCAGGCCAGTGATGAAGCTGCATTTCCGGTAGACGCACCGGTGATTAAATTCTGATCGTTTTCACGAGCGTGTGCAATAGCAACGGCCGAGGCCCGGTCCTTGAAGGAGGCTGAAGGAAGCCGACTGTCGTCTTTTAGATGTAGATTGGGATGATCGTACTTCGCCCATAGACGTGGGGCTTCCACCATTGGAGTCTCTCCAACCAATAACGGCGGAAGATTCTGGGAACTTTCAAGGGGGAGTAGGTCTATGTAACGTTCTATACCTTGTTCGCCTTCACGATGAAACGAACTCTCCATATCGATCGTATCGGCGATCATTTCGTAATCGTAAACGACTTTGAGGTTTTCTCCCGTTTCATCACATAGGTAACGACCGTACTCTGCTTCGTAAAGCTTATCCGCGGATGGACTGTACAGTCCGGCCAAAAAACTCATTAACGTAAACCTCCATTAAAGTAACCGTTAGGCGATTCGTTTCACCACTGAATAATTGTCGAGGATTCGGAAGTGGCATCGACGTCCTTATAAAATTCTATTGAGCATGAGGATTGGTGATTTCGTAATCAAGGGAACCGTTCTTCTCTCCCATCGTAGCCAGCATAATTCCTTTGGCCGTGTGTAGTCGATTTTCTGCTTCATCGATCACAACGGATTGATCGGAATCAAACACTTCGTCCGTTACCTCATCACCACGGTCGGCCGGAAGACAATGCATGTAGCGAGCATCGTCCCTGGCGAGGTCCATCATGTCTCGGTCACAAATCCAGTCCCGGTGCTCCGCGTTTTGGGCGAGGCACTTCTTCTCAATCTGTTCGACCTCGGCTTCGTCGGCCGCTTCCTGTTTGGCAGCCATCATCTCGAGGTTTCCCCACGATTTTGGATAAACAATATCGGCGTCCTCAAAGGCAGCTTCCATTTCGCCAACCTGTTCGAATGAACCCCCGTTTTCCTGGGCGTTGCTCCTGGCGTCCTCAAGGCATCGATCCATCAACTCGTATTCGGGGGGATGTGCCAGCGAAACGTCCATACCAAACCGGGTCATCAATGTGATAAGTCCCTGGGGAACACTAAGAGGTTTTGCATAACTTGGTGAAAACGCCCAGGATACGGCAATTTTCAACTCGTCGACGGGTTTGTCGAACTTTTCCTGAATTGTCATGAGATCGGCCAGGGTTTGAGTGGGATGATCCACGTCACACTGCATGTTTACTACAGGTATGTCAGCACCTTCAGCCACTGAACGTATGTAAGGGTTCCCGGCACCGGGGATCAGGTCATGACGAATACCAATTCCGTGCCCCATTCGATCCAGTATCTTGCCGGTTTCCTTGGCAGTCTCACCGTGACTTACCTGTAAATTCTCAGGAAGAAGGTGATTGGCGTGTCCGCCGAGCTGTGTGGTACCACATTCAAACGCGTTTCGGGTTCGAGTGGATTTGTCGAAAAACATCATAAAAAACGTGCGATTGTACAGGTAATCCTTGTATTCCTCTCGATTGTAGTCCTGTTTTAATTGTGAGGACAAATCAATCAGGTACTGAAGTTCCTCCTTCGTTAGATCCTGTGTTTCAATGTAATCTTTCCCTTTCAAATCAACGGACTTCGTCGCCGTCGTCATGATTCATTCCTCCTATAATAGTATTTTGGTAACCAGTAGAGTTACTTCACAACGTTAAAATCAAAATGTAGGGCAAGCTACAACTGATGGTAACCGGCTAAAAGCTAACTAGCCAACAGCCAAAAAACCAATTAGCTACGTTACTTAACAGCTTCGGCTTCCATTTTTGGTGACGTGGCATTCGTTTGTACGAAAGCTTTTGGCCATGCCGCGAAAAATTCAGCCGCTCCCGTTAGGTGTTTAATGGGGACCCGTTCGTTAGGAGCATGAGCGTATTCTTCAATTCCCGGTCCAAATCCGACAACCGGTACGTTATGCTTTCCGGCAATAGACACACCGTTGGTCGAAAAGGTCCAGTTAGTCACAACCGGGTCGCTGTCGAAAGCGTCCCTGTAAGCCCCAACACCACTCCGAATAACGGGGTGATCCTCTTCCAGGCACCAGGTGGGATAGTACTTTAGGAAGTCGTATTCAAAACCAGTCCAACTCGGTTTCCGGTACGTCGGTACGAAAACTTCGTGCTGTTCTTCATCAAAACTCGGAAGGTTACGGATTTCCTCCAGCGATGATTCCATGGTTTCTCCAACGGTAAGTCGCCGGTCGATGTAAGCAGAACATTTGTCCGGTACGGCACATTGAGACGGTCCACGAGACCAGATCTGAGAGAGCACAATTGTACCTTTCCCCAGGAAGTCGTGATCGCGAAGACGTTCATTCAGATCCTCGATTTCATTGACAAGAGGGCCCATCTTGTAGATGGCGTTTTCCCCGCGTTCGGGGGCGCTACCATGGCATGAGACACCGTGCGTATCAATCTGCATTTCCATGCGACCCCGGTGTCCTCGTTTCACGTCCAATTCCGTAGGTTCCGTTACCACTACGGCCTCAGGGTTGAGTACATCCTCACTAAGAATGTAATCCCAGCAAAGACCGTCACAATCCTCTTCCTGAACGGTTCCCACGATGTATAAACTTATTTCGTCGGGTAATAAATCGAGGTCCCGTATAATCTGTCCTCCGTATATTCCTGAAACCATCCCGGAGGTCTGATCGGTGGACCCACGACCAAAAATGTTTCCGTCCTCAATTTCACCACCGTACGGGTCGTAATCCCAGGCATCGGGATCGGTGACATCCACCGTATCGATGTGAGCATCAATGGCTATAGCACGGGGACCGTCTCCAATCCGACCGTAGACGTTCCCCATTTCGTCGGTAAACACCTCATCGTAATCAAGCTTGTTAAACTCGTCTTTTATTCGTTCCACCACCCCTTCTTCTTCTCCACTTAC
>JBDGPJ010000247.1:0-966 GCA_042219695.1 bacterium | reverse complement strand
AAGGGATAGCAATTAAATCCTGTAAAAGCTTCACCATATCGTCCTTATATTCCTGTCCTTTTTGCTGAATGTTTTCGCTAAGTCCCGTCATTTCAAGACCTCCTGAAAAGTATTTTGGAAATCAAATTCTCAAGTACATTGAACGTCACGTGATAAATTACCAACTACTAACTACTGATAACTTTCAACTAACAACTATCAACTAATCTATCCCAACCGCTTCGTACCCGGTTGTCTTAATAAACGGATACAGGGGAAATTGTTCCGTTAGTTCGTGTACTTCCTGCTGCACTTCATCGTATACCGATTCATCGTCAATGTTGACGAGTAATTTATCAATTAAATTACCGACAATTTCCATTTCTTCTTCTTCCATTCCTCGCGTGGTTAACGCCGGCGTACCAAGTCGCAATCCACTTGTGACAAAGGGTGATTCCGTTTCTCCGGGAACCGTATTCTTATTGGTGGTAATATCGACTTCATCCAGGGCCTCCTCAGCTTCTTTACCCGTTAAACCCTTGGGGCGAAGATCCACCAGCAGGAGGTGATTATCCGTACCGCCGGAAACTACGTGGTAGCCTTTTTCGTCGAGGACTTCCCCGAGACGTTTCGCGTTGCGCTTGATCTGTTGCTGGTACTGTTTAAATTCCGGTTGAAGGGCTTCTTTAAAGGCCACCGCTTTAGCAGCAATGATATGCATCAAGGGGCCACCCTGTATCCCGGGAAAAATCTTCTTGTTAATTTCATCCGATAGTTCCGCGTCGTTGGTTAGGATCATACCACCCCGGGCCCCTCTCAGGGTTTTATGGGTGGTCGTTGTGACAACATCGGCTTCGGGAAAAGGACTCGAATGTTCATCCACGGCCACGAGACCGGCAATGTGGGCTATATCCACCACGAAGTAAGCGTCGTGTTCATCAGCAATTTCCCGAAACGTTTCAAAGGGGATTTCCCGGGGGTAGGCAC
>JBDGPJ010000246.1:0-4793 GCA_042219695.1 bacterium | reverse complement strand
CACCGTCCCCGAGTCGTCGATCGACGGAGAGGAGGTGATTGCGTCCCCGATGGATACGCTCCAGGTGGCGTCTTTGGTGGTGGCCACCGTGTCCGCTTCGGGTCCGGAGGAGTCTTTGGTGTGGGCGGCCGTCGCAATCCCGGCAAACGCCGTTTGGTCCGGTGAGTTGGGAGGGTGGTTCCTCCAGTACGTCAGCACCTTCGAAGGGATCCCCAGGTTGCAGTCCGGGGTCGATTGCATCCCCTGCACCGTCGTGTCTCCCACCCCACATACGGACGGATCCCATATGTTCTTCCAGTGCTCGTTGGCCTTCTTGTCTAACTCCTCGACCTTCTCCTCCACCGCGTCGATGGGCCCGAAGTGGATGCCCGCCATCTTCTTTGGGCCCGTGTCCAAGACCGTGAACAGTTCAGGGGAGGGTGGAGTTTGGGGGGCAGAAGAAGAATAATCAGTGTATTCGGATTTTCGCGGTTGACTGGAGGCGTAGGAGGGAGCCCCTAAACCGGCAGTGGCCAGCAGAAGGACGAGTCCCGAACAAATCAGGACCGTGTAAAGCCGGTGTATATTCAATGGAATCACTTGAGTGAAACGATGTATTGTAATCCGAGCCCCGTCAGTCTGTAATAACAAATGGGTCTGGGGCCAGAATGATCGATTGTACTGGATGCTTTCCTATACCTAAGAATATAAGTTTTTGGAGTAGACTACAAATTTTCCGAAGGGAATTTGGACGTGAAAATATTCACATTTGGTTACACGGATGAGGGGGAGAAGGACGCTTGCCATCAAAGAACTTGTTAAAGCGTACGCACAACGGTCAGACCCATCGCCTCAAAATCATCATCAAAAGTGAGACAGGGTGGATTCCCCAGGCGATTCTTAACGAGAACCCGGGATAAAACGTCACACAGCGATAACTCTTTCTCAGTAGCACGTTCCTTAAATCGGTCAATGGCTTGCTGTCGTTCCTCGTTGGTCATAACAATAACATTAATATTAGGAAGGAGTTGATCGATAAAAATCCGGCATCCCTCATAACTGTGACGATAACGAAGCAAGGTGATCGTTTCCTGCACAACTTCCCAGGACGCAAAAAGGGGGATCTGGTACTCTTCAATTTCTTTGCTCAATCCTAACGCTTGTGAGTGAAACTCGTCTCTGGAATCAAGGAGAGCATAAAAATACGAGGTGTCACAAAACAAGCGTTCGTACTCAGGATGAGCCATAGAGAAAACGATCGTGCTCTCTGGCAACGGATTTCGAATCAGCGTCTTTCGATGTTGGATCGGGCATATCGTCCAAGGACTCAGTTAAGGATCGGCCGGGTAATACGTCTTGTCTGTCCGCCTCGGGCGAGCGCAATTCCCCCATCACAACGTCATTGATCGTAAGTTTATAGACGGTATCCGGATCCTGTTTAACGTCTTTCAAAAGCTTATTTAACTTCTTGCGAGCTTCACTAATAGAAATTTCCTTGGCCATAATACCACCTCTTGTACAAAATATCACTTTTTGTACAAGAAATCAAAAATAACTGTGATGCTCATTTGACACCGCTTATTGGGTTTCTGATAGGATGAAAATCCCTTCCCTGATTGATAGGGCCTCCCGGATTGATGGAGTCACGAATACATAAGTGACTTCATTATGAAAGGAGGTGGGAGCCATGTATTTAGATGTGGCGGAGATCGTGCGGCTGCTGACCACAGCCGCTCATCTCCTGTTCATCATCTGGCTTCTGGCAAGCCAGTGATGGACTAACCTAACTGGGGAAGGGTAAACCCCGTCGGGACCTATCCCCGGCGAGACATATATATTATGCCACATTCTCCCCTCTCCCATCAATATTTCTTCGTACTTTTGTCTTAGATTTCAGCGATTCCTAATAAGCCTTGTTCTCATTCTCGTGGACCTCTTGTCCACTCCGAGGGCTACAGAATTCAACACAGCTCATCCTGAGCTTGAATTCTGTAGAATACCGAACAAGGCAAATTAGGAATCCCTGCTTAGATTCATGCGCTTATCGCTCTGCTCCATGCTCTATAGGGAAACCGGTGCTCGAATCGGTATTTGAGTAAGAAGAGGTTGCAGGCTAGTTACAAAATAACTAAATATCCGGTTCAGTTGAGGTGTGGGAGTATTGTCTATTTATGCGGATTTTTTGTGCTGAATACGTTTGAAATGCTCCTGGAGGGCCTGGAAAAATATTTCCTTTTCGTCCGTGGAAAGATCGTCCAGCGACTCCACATCAAGTTCTCCTTGAATGAAATCGACAAACAAATCCTCAACATTAGATGGTAGAAAATCGTCGGTAACATCTTCGTAGTCTTCGGGATGTTCTAAATAGTGTTGTATGGATTCGTCGGCTTCCCGACGGTCTTCCGGAGTAATATCACTCATGCTTGACACCAGGCCGTTAATACTTCGAATATATAATCTTCTTCACTCAATAGTTTAAACACAAACGACGAGTCCTTTTCCATTATTTGACACGCCACGCACCAGGTAATCTCCCTGAGTGGATTTTTTATCCGGCACCATACTCGTCTTGTTCTGAACTACTTCAACAATCTCTTGGCGAGTTATATGTCCTCGGCCCGGGTGTGTATGGGTATGTCTCATGGTCTCATCGGTAATTTTCACCGGTCGTAAAGGCCTCATTATAAACCTCCGGGTCTCCTTCCAACTTCACTATCATATTACTCAGATTCCAACTTTAGGGGAGCATCGAAATCGTAACACGATGTATAGGTACGAAGACACGAACGAATTGTCGGTTTAAGGGTGAACAACTATCATTTAATGATTTGGTGTTTGTTGGGACCTCCCTGAACGAAGAGGTCATTATACTCAAGTGATCTCGACGTGAAGGGAGGTGGTCGTAATGGATGGATTAACGCAACTGGTACTCGCAGTCGCGTTAGTCTTCCTGATAGTCTACCTGCACCGTAGGCTACCAGGCGACTAAAGCCAAATTGGCTCCGGTGGGACTCAGCCCCACCGGGGCATTTATATTATGCCACATTTTCCCCTGCCCAATCAATATTTCTTCGTATTTTTGTTTTCACGCCATGCGCTTAACGCTATGCGCCATGCTCTGCAAGGAAGCCGGCAATCGAATCGCTGTTTGCATCAGAAAAGGGGAGGCAGGAGAGTTACTAAATAACTAAGTATCCGGTTCAGTTGCACCCGCGTAGAAAAGGAGTTATGGTTTTGCGCGATTAACTGTTTTTACCCCTCCACCAGAGACGATAATTGTATTTCCGGAGACTCCACCCGCAAGATCCTGTTTGCCGATACCTGGTTTAGAGATTCCGGAACTCCACGAATCCCCTGAGATGTTATAAATATCGACAGTAGAGTCCAGGGACCCTCCTGCCTTACCAGAGATTGCGTACACGTTTCCGTTTTTCTTAACGGCGGCAAATAGGGACCGGGTAACCGGCATACTTGTTTGCAATGTCCAGGAATTCGTGGCGGGATCGTAAAATTCAACGGAGCTTAATTCGTTAAAACTGGGGTCCTGACCACCAAAGACGTATATCCCACCGTTAGCCACGACCGCTTCAAAGTCATCCCGCCCCGTGTTCATCTTACTTACGGCAAACGTATCCCAGGACCCATTCGTTCCCTGTGTAATTTGATAAGTGTATACCGTGTCACCTCCGTAGTTACCGTCCTGTCTACCTCCCAGGGCGTAAAGAGTGTCACTTATGATTACGGCCTGTCCCCGTTCGAATGTTACCGGCAAGTTTGGATAATGGACCCACTGTTCCGTGTTGAAATCATAAGCTTTCACCGAGGATGTATCACCGGTTGAACTGCGCCCTCCAACAGTAAACATTGTGTCTCCGTTCGGGGTGACCGCTGCGCTCAAGTTGCGTAAGCCCTTTCCAGGGAATGGATTGGGTTTTGAGGAGGAAGTCCATCCTGTTGTGTCCGAGTACGCCAAAACCGCATTCGTTTCATTGGTGGTGTCAATATATCCTCCAACCAGGTAGTGAGTATCGGAATTAGGCATCGTTACGTCGGCCCCGGCGGAATGGTTGGAAGATAATGTTACGGCACCCGTATCCCAGAACTTGGCCACGGCGGTGACCGTGTCGCTGAAGAAGGACTCGTTTTCAGGGGATTTGTTGTCTACCGCCGTGATGCGGTAATGGTAGGTATCCCCGGCCACGACGTTGGTGTCAATGATTCCGGTATCAGTGGGAGAATTATTGGCGTCACCGTCGTTGTCCGTATTGGTGACCAGCGTGGCGTTGTTCTTCCAGTCCGACATGGGCAAGGAGTCGGCGTGTGCCCGATACACACGATAGGTCAAGAAATTAAGCGTGGAGCTGTCCTCGTCCTCGGTAACCTCTTTCCACCGTACGTCCATCCGCTCGGAAATTTTTGAGATAACCGTGTCGGATCCCGGTGTAGCCGGAGCAATGGAATCTCCATTGATTCCGGTATCCACTTTACCGAAGCGATAGGGACGAAAGTCATTGATCGGGTCATCAACGCGAATACCAAGCGTGTCCTCGTCGGTGACGCCCCAGTAGTTGCGAGTGATTCTGTGGTTGTTTCCGCTGGTATTTTCCAGCCCGCTGTCGGGGTTGGTTGTACTCGGGTAAATGTTGTTTCGTATGATCGTATCGCCCGAAGACGTTCCCTGTATACTTACGCCCCATTGACTGTTATTTCGTATCAGATTTTGAACGAATCGGTTTTTGCCGTTACTGCTGTCAATTAAGATCCCGGTCTGGTTTCCTGTCACCATATTGGAACGTACCCGATTGCGCGTTGAG
>JBDGPJ010000245.1:0-10165 GCA_042219695.1 bacterium | reverse complement strand
ATACCGGTTTACGAAACGCTTGGCTTTGTCCGTGGGAGCCACCGGATTCAGGAAGGGCCGTGGCCAGTTCGGATTTGCTGAGGGCCGTGGGGACGACGAGTAGCCCGGCCACGGTGTACGCTAAAATAGCGGCCGCCCCACCAATGGTGACCGCCAGCCCCGGAAGTACGAACAACCCGGGACCCAGCATGGCACCACAGCCAATGGAAAATACGGCAAACAAGCCCAGCTCACGGGCCATTGTCTTTTTCATAAAGAGGCCGTCCCAAATTCAAAAGATTAAAATATTACCTTTGAAACGTAGTGTATCCTCCCTAAAACTAATCTATTTGGAACGTAATCTGATATGACCTGGAACAACTTTTACGTGATATAGAACGACTATGCAAGGGTTTAACAATTACGCAATTTCTTTAAAACAGATGCAACGGTCGGTTTTGTGGTTATGATGCCCCCCCTCGAGGTTGTCGGAGTCGAGTAAGTCCAAAATATATTCTCGATTCCGTTAAATTTCACGAGACCTGCACGAACAGTTTTCATGACGTACTCCCCAAGGATCCAAACGGAGTACAAATGTCGAATGCATTCTATCCTGACTCTATTTAGAACATACGACATTTGACGGTAAAACTCAGCAAAAAATGATTTTGTGTAACTTTTTGACAAATTTTTTTGGTTACATAATTCATCGATCTCCACAATGAAACGTGTGGAGTAAACTCGATCGTTTACCACGGAGCCCCCATACCGGAAGAAACATGTCGATTAGGGGACCCGAGTTTCGATGACAGCCGGTATCGACCATGTTTGGGAATTAACGCCCCCATACGCAAATTCATATTGCATGATATTTGATGGACCACGGTGCATGACCATATGGGGAATCGTCAAGACGTTGTGTGGATATCGTAATGACTGACTTCGAAGAACACAATGGATGGAATTCGAAAAGGGTTAGATTAATTCACGGTCGCCTCGCCAAAAAAAGCGCAAAAGTAAAGTATGCAAAAGTATAGTGATGAACTTTCTTCTTACGGTTCAAATATCATCATTTCTTCTTAGTAGATTTCTAAAAAGGGATTTGAAGAAACTGTTTGATTTATCTGAAACAGTGCAAAGCATCCAAACGATGAATTAAAAATTTATGGATGACATGCGGTAATACATGTCTTAAATTAGCATCAGGTGAGGAGACATGGGAAAACAAGAGGAGAGTCCTGCTCTACGAAAACGCGTGAAGGATCTGGAAACGGGTCACGTGGTGGCCCGTGATGTATACACACCCGACGATTCCCACCTTTTCAGCCAGGGACACGAACTCAATGCGGAGGATATCCAGCGATTGAAGGATTGGAACGTTCGGTACGTTCATATCATTCCTCCCGATCAAATGTCCTGATACTTATCGTAAACTTCAATCTTAATAGGTGCTTAAAGGACAATTTATACCGAAAATAAAATGGTGATGGGGATAATTTGGAATTAGTTCCCAACCGGTTGCTGTAAACATCTGCCAGCTGAACCCACGAAACCGGTGGTTATTTATCTTTGGATGATCCGGGTCGCAGTACATAGGACAATATAGTATTCGGAGGCTGATCCGGGAAATATAAACGGGTTCCTATGATACCGTCGGGGAACTGCCGCCCTCGCGACCGAACCGATCACTCCGTAATCCATTTCTTCGTAACGGTTTTTCTACAGTCCTGAGGTATTTGTAATGCATGAAGCCCCTCGTATAGGGTGTTTCGTTACAGTCGTGTGGATTCTTGTGTTTTGACCAAACCTCCTTCGTTTTCCCTCGGTCAAGTGTATCGCAGTGGAGCCGATATTGATCTTTGGATATTTTATATACCTAAATTTCTCGGAGCTCTTTTAAAGTGGTTGCAAATTTGTTTTCTACGACTACAACTACAGTACATGAACCATTCTTGAACTTTTTTTAGCCTGAATCATTCATCTCTACGAAATAGTCGTCAAGCCCGAATGAATCCATAAATCAAGCCGTAACACCGTGAAAGAGTTCACACAGTGTAATTGTATAGTACACATTCTCACAGCTTGCCGGCTGGGTTAACCCAGTTGTCCAGGTACTTTTTCGTACCATTGACAAATGTTCTTCGGACAGTTTATTTAGTACAGCACCACTGTTATGAATAGACTGGGTCAGGGGATAAATCAGGAGTTAAAACTTATCCGTGTACTCATTACAATCGTGTTGTGAGGAGGTTGGATATACGTACGAACGTGCCATGATGGTATAAGTAACAATGTTCCAAATAACCGCGTAATCAACTGAGAACGTTCCTAAATTCGTTGATAAGGGGAGCTCTGATAGAGGATGCAAAACGAGGATTTATGGCTGTTTCAGGGGTTAAGAACGCCATTTTGTAAGGTGGATGGTGATCTTTCGGATAGAAACGCAATCGATCTCGGGGTACCGGTGGTCCAGTCCATGGTAGAGGAACTGACCGGGTCACCGGGAACCGTGGTCTGGGGTGAGGTGGCTCCAACCCTCCAGTACAGTAACATTGCCCGGGAGACCTGGCTGGACGCTGACCTGGACCCGAGTGTGACGGCCCTGTCGACCCGCATGGCCTGCAGTACCAGCATGGCGGCGGTATTTGACGCGGTTGGTTACCTCAACGGGTCACGTAACGTAGCCCTGTGTGGTGGAGCTGAGTCGATGAGTAACGTCCAGGTCGGTTTGACCATGGGCCTGTCCAAGTGGATGCGCCGGATTACCCAGAGCTCTGGTCCGGGTGAAGCCCTGGGTACGCTCGCAGACGCTCCAATTACCCAGATGGGATTGGACATACCGGGAGTAAAGAACCGAACCACGGGTAAAAGCATGGGAGAGCACTGTGAGGAGATGGCTAAAACCTGGGACGTATCGCGGGATACCCAGGATGAGCTGGCACTTGGAAGTCACCAAAAAGCCGTGGCTGGTCGGGATAATAATTTCTTCGAAGAATTAATTGTGGGAGTTGATGATGTATCCAGTGACGCTTTTCCAAGACCGGACACTTCAAAAGAGGTCCTGGCCGGTCTTTCCCCCGCGTTCGATCCGGGTGACGGGACTCTTACCGCCGGGAATTCCTCCCCGTTGACCGATGGTGCGGCCGGGGTATGGCTGGCGACCGATTCAGGCCGGAATCGTTTTGACGATTCCCACCGTAGTGTACGGTTGGTCGACTGGGAAACGGCCGCTGTTGATATTTTTAACGAGGGGTTGTTGATGGCTCCGGCGTACGCTATTCCTCGATTGCTGGATCGCCATGATTTCCACTACGAGGATATTGACATCTGGGAAATTCACGAAGCATTCGGAGCCCAGGTCGCCTGTCATATCAAAGCCCTTGAATCGGATTCATTTTTACGTGAACGAGTAGGTATTGATCGTGAGTTTGGTGAATTCCCACGGGAACGAATAAACCCAAATGGGGGAAGTATTGCACTGGGACATCCGTTCGCGGCGACGGGCGCCCGAATCTTAAGCCAGACCGTTAAGGAACTGGCTGAGAAGCAAGCCGGAACCCGGGCAATTGTGAGCATCTGTGCTAACGGGGGACTGGGAACCGTCTGCCTGCTGGAATCAGCTTGAGCAGAATTGTTTCCAAAAAACTGATCCGAGTCATGGTGTGATTATTTGGTTGAGGGGACAATATGACGTGTCAATAATGGATTCTGCTCATGGTGGGTCCAGTTTTTCTCGTATGGAGGTGTACCCTCTACGAATCTGTATTCCCGAGTGGGAAGCCTAATACATCGGGGCTTGCATTATAGTCCCGGACCGCTGTTTCGAATTTAGTGTAAAAATGACATCCCGGAGCCTTTGAAGATTGATGAAATATTCATTGTATTGGCACATTTTAACGTGGTGCAATCATTTATGGTTAATGAGTGAATGATATCTGGCTGATCACGCCCTTTCTGAGTAGAAACAGGAGATACTGACAGATGATACGATTTCGTAATCGTTGTTTCTGCGGGCTCGTTATCGGTTTGGTCTTGCTGGTGGCAGTAACCACGCTTGAGGCCCGTTCATCATACAAAAAAAAGAGACACAATCTGGTTGAACAGCACATCCGAAACGCTCGAACGAAAACGGGTGTTATTAATGACACCTCGGTATTAAACGCTATGATGACCGTTCCACGACATCGATTTGTTCCGGCGGACTTACGTTCAAAAGCCTATGAAAATAGACCGCTTCCCATTGGATACGGGCAGACTATTTCCCAACCCTACATTGTTGCGTACATGACTCAACTGTTGGAGGTGGGAGAAGGGGACACCGTGCTCGAAGTGGGGACGGGATCGGGCTACCAGGCGGCCGTACTCGCCCAAATTGTCGATCGGGTGTTCACAATAGAGATTATTCCCGAACTTCATCAGAAAGCACAGAAGCGATTGAACAAGCTCGGGTACGACAACGTTACAACCCGACATGGTGATGGTTATTACGGATGGTCAAAACAAGCTCCCTTTGACGGAATTATTGTGACAGCGGCGGCCAGTCATAATCCACCCCCATTAATAGAGCAGTTAAAACCCGGAGGGAACATGATTATACCGGTGGGTCCGCCGTTTCGGCTTCAGCGTTTGATGTTGTTGGAGAAGGGCAAACAGGGAGACGTTCAACAACGCAGTCTTGCCACGGTTCGCTTTGTTCCTTTCCGCCGTACGGCGGATCAATGAGGTTCTAATCCCTTTGAACAACAACTGGAGAATATTTCCGGTTGTTTTTTTCAGTGGGTTTGTCAGTCTCGCTTTTGAGTTGACGTTGATGCGGGTGCTGAGTATTACCGAGTGGCACCATTTTGCCTACATGGTTATCAGTCTGGCCTTGCTGGGGTTTGGAGCGGGGGGGACCGCGGTATCACAGTTTTCGGATTGGATTGACGGTTCCGAATGGGTCGTTATCCGGTTCAGTTTAATTGGGCTGGGCTTCAGCATATTTGGGGCCCGTTGGCTGGGACAAATCATTCCGTTTGAAACGTTTGAATTAACCCAGAGCCCCCGGCAATTTTTGTACCTTTTACTCGTATACATTTTGTACGCCATTCCATTTTTGTTTATTTCAGTGGTTGTAGCGATCGGTTTCAACGTGGTTGAAGAACGGGTGGGGATTGTCTACGGATTGAATATGGCGGGATCGGGCCTGGGGGCCGCGATTATCGTTTATCTAATTTATCACGTTTCCCCGATCAATTTGATTACGTGGCTATTGGTTCCCGTGTACTTGGCCCTCTTATTCTCGATTCGGTGGGAAGTGAAGCCGGTCTTATTTTCGTTTCTGGCAGGCTTGGTTCTGCTATTTACGATCGTTATTGTGGATCTGCCCACGATGAATATTTCTCCTTATAAACCGCTTTCGTACATCTTGAATTCGGGTCAGGCTAACGTTGTTACTGAAGATCAAAGCCCGCTTTCATACGTTCATGCCGTACGATCTTCGCTCATTCGTGAAACTCCGGGACAGGTATCGAATTACCCTTACCGTGAAAAAGGCCCCCTGCCGGATCAGGTGGGTCTTTATTTTGACGGGGAAGGTCCTTCGGTGATTAATCATATAAATTCAGGTGATTCATTGACCAAACAGGTCCCTTATCTGGATTATGTGACTACGGCTTTGCCATACAGAGTGGTACGACCGGATTCGGTGCTTATCATCGGACCGGGTGGGGGCACGCCTATTTTGAATGCACTTATGCACGGATCCAAAACAGTTACGGGAATAGAAATGGACCCCGCCGTAATTGAACTGATGAGGGGACGGTTTCGCCAGTTTTCGGGTGATTTGTACGGGAGAAACCGCGTGAATATTGTACACTCCACCGGACGTTCCTACCTGGATTACAATCGGGATCGATACGATCTCGTAAACCTTGGGGTAGTGGGGGGATTAACGGGATCATTGTCCGGAGCAAAAGGTACCACGGAAGATTTTTCGTTAACTGTTGAAGCAATTGAACTGTATTTGCGGAGGATAGAACAAGACGGGGCTATTTCTATATCGCGATGGTTAAGAACCCCGGCACGAGACGGGATTAAAACATTTGCTTTACTCGTTGAAGGAGCACGAAAATACGGTTTGTCGAATCCATCGCGCCATCTCTTGGTTATACGATCCTGGAACTCAGCCACGTATGTACTCACTCGATCACCGGTATCTCAACGGCAAATCAAGGAGTTAAAAACCTTTGCTGAAAACCGCTGGTTCGACCTTGTGTATTATCCAGGGATTAGTCGTTCGGAGACCAATCAATTTATCGAATTGGAGGTACCGATCTATAACTTGAGTGCACGAAAAATTCTTTCCGGTAAACGACAAAATTTTTACCGGGAGTATCCATTTTACGTACGACCTGCGACCGATGATCGTCCTTACTCTTCACGGTATTTTAAGTGGAGCACCTACGATTTTTTACGTCGTAATTATGGTAATAAATGGTATCGAAAAGTAAGCTGGGGATACCTCGTTCTATGGGTCACTCTGTTACAGGGGATTGTTGTAAGTGTTCCACTCGTGGGATTACCACTTGTGGGGAGTCGTTCGTTGAAAGGCGAATTTTCTTATTTGTTTCTGATTTTCATGTATTTCGGGGGAATTGGCCTGGGTTATATGTTCATCGAAATTTCATTTATCCAGGGATTGATGAGGATACTGCAGTACCCAATTTACTCAATATCCGTAGTTATAACGGGATTTTTGTTAAGTTCCGGTATGGGTAGCTATACCACCTCTTATTTCAATCTGAACCCGACTTGGATAGGAATGTCGGTTGGATTTATAGCTGTGTATTTGATGGTGTGTATCTTCTTTTTGCCTCCTGTTCTTACCCTCACCGGAGGTTTACCGGTTATCCTGCGAATTTTGTTATCGTTACTTATTATTTTTCCAGTGGCTTTCGTGATGGGATTTCCCTTTGCCATGGGATTACAGTACATTCGTATCGATCGGCCCGGGGCCGTGCCCTGGGCATGGGCTATAAACGGCTGTCTTTCCGTGACGGGGGCAGTTATGGCCCGTTTGTTTTTAGTTCATTTTGGATTTAACTTCACGTTGTTGATGGGAATTTTTTGTTATCTTATGGCGGGTTTGGCCGTGGTAGTTCCTACCACCTTTGTTATCAAAAAGATTCAATACACTTAATCGAGCTTAAAAAAGAAATAGTGAACAAAAATTGAATAACGGGACCTCCGTGTATTATACTGGAATTGGTTGGAAAGAGGCGATTGGTACCCAGTTTGTTCGACGAGGATTATCGCCTTGTTCTTTATGACGTTATCGAAGTGCGGTTTTCTTTCAAAACTCACGTCTTGTAATTGCTTTCCACGGGTGAAGAGTTTACCCGTATATCGTTGTTTCCCTGGTTACAAATTGGTCCCCGTATTAGTAATAAAAGTACGTCGTTTTTGTTTTGCTTACCTAACGAGTTTATCCATCAAATCCTTGTTCAACGGTTACGGGAGGTTTGATTGATGGTCATGGAACAAACTCGACATCCCCGGTTTCCCGAGTTTAAGCGAAGTTACAAGTTAGCTGGAGAACAAATTCGACAGTATCGTAAAAATGGGCACATTTATCTTCGTGAAGTTGCCACACCCGAAAAAATTCAGCGTTACAAGCCGATTATTGAGGCGGTGATCAAAAAGAAACAAAATCACAGCCAGTCGATTGATTCGGAGCAAGGAAACGTGGTAAAAACGGCCAATATGCGAGTAAAAATACCGCTGTTAGAACAATTTATACTGGGAAAGAGGTTCGGACACATTGCAGCTCATTTAATGGGAGTTGACGGGGTGCGAATCTACCAGGACTGTGCCATATTCAAGCAATCCGGTGCCCCCCCGGTACCATGGCACCAGGACAAGCATCACTGGCCAATAGATACGGAGAACGTCATTACGATGTGGCTATCTCTTGAGCGAACCGCGCCGGAAATGGGGGCAATGATGTTTGCGTCCGGTTCACACCGGGACGGTTTTCTCGGCCATATTCCAACGTCGAATCGAGCTGATACAGTATTTTCAAATTACATCGATGAGCAGGATTTTACAGTTCAAGGCCCCCACGGCATGAAAACTGGTGACGCAACTTTTCATTCGGGTTGGGTGTTGCATCGCACACCGGCCAATAAAACGGAGGAAACACGAAAAACAATGAAAATCGTATATTTCGAAGACGGTGCCCGCGCCATCGAACCCCAAAATACCGAACAGAAAAAGGACCTGGATCGTTACTTAAAAGGAACTTCCCCCGGCGAAGTAATCCGTGGATCGGTAAATCCGGTTGTCTTTTCCAGAAAATAGGTAGGAAACTAACTGAAAATTCATTGTTGCACCTATCCGCTAAGCAGGGAATCATTTTCATTTGGCAAGGAATATTTATACTCTTGAGCTATTATTTTATAGGCAACGTTAAAATTTTTTGAGCGGTCAAAAATTTAAATAAAACTAATGTTTGTAAATTCCAGGAGGATTCACAGGATGAATTCTACATCAATTGCGATCGTGGGATATGGAAATATCGGACGCGGGGTTCACGAATCCATTAAACGAAACGACGACATGGAACTCTCGGGAATTCTTACCAGGGGACCTAAAAGAGTACGGGAGGAATTAAGTGATGCCCCGGACAGGACACCTCCTATTGTTGACGCAAGTAAAACCATGGATTTTGGACAGGAACTACCAGCTGATGTTGCCATTTTATGTGGGGGTTCCAAGGATGACTTACCCGTCCAGGGCCCAAAGTTCGCAAAACATTACAACGTAGTAGACAGTTTTGACACCCATGCTGATATACCCGATTACTACGACGAAATGGATAAAATCAGTTCGGAGAATGACCAACTGGCGGTGGTGTCGACTGGATGGGATCCCGGGACTTTTTCACTGGAAAGAGTCCTGGCCGATGCTTTTATCCCGGGAGCGGATCATTATACGTTCTGGGGTCCCGGGGTAAGTCAGGGGCATTCCGATGCTGCCCGACAAATCGAGGGTGTGAAGGATGCTCGGCAGTATACCCTTCCTATCGATGAAGCCATTGAACGTGTACGTAACGGTGAACGACCCGAACTGGAAACGAGTGAGAAACACACCCGTGAGGTGTACGTTGTTATCGAGGACGGAGCTGACAAGGATCGTATCGAGCGTGAAATTGTTGAAATGCCGAATTATTTCGAACCATACGATACAACCGTCGAATTCATTAGTGAAGACGAGATGGAAAGGAACCACGACGAGTACCCGCACGGAGGATTTGTGATGGCTTCCGGGAAAACGGGGAGCGAAGGAAATAAAGCCCTGATTGAATACAACTGTGATTGGGACAGCAACCCGGAGGCGACAGCCAATATTTTGATTGCTCACGCTCGAGCGGCCTCCCGGATGAGCGAGCGTGGCGAAGATGGGGCGCGAACCATCCTGGAAATACAGCCGGCTGACTTGAGTCCGTATTCCCGTGACGAATTGCTTTCCGAGTTTATGTAATTTTCCATGTCCCCCGTTTCTAAAAGTCGCCGTTCACGGTTTCCGATTTTTTTAAGTATATGTTTTGGAGGCGGTGTCATAGGGGCTGTGTTTAACTCGCTATTTGTCTGGGGAATGGGATACGGGGGTATAAATGAGTTGCTGGGAATAGCCATACGTCCCGAATGGTCCTGGTCCTGGTTACGTCCACGGTTAATCTGGGGGGGGATATGGGGATGTTTTTTTCTTCCACTAATTTATAGAGCGGACCAAAAACCAATTATAGCCGGGGTAGTTATTGGACTGCTTCCTGCTTTAAATCAACTGTTATACGTGTTTCCCTTTCAACTTGGCCATGGGATTTTGGGGTTATCCCTCGGTAATTTTACTCCGTTGTTGGTTGTCATGGCTAATCTAATATGGGGGATCGTAGCTGCTGAATGGATACGGTGGTGCATGGAAGCGTTTCTTTAGTCGTGGTGTCTATTCAGCCGTGGAACTTCTCAAAATCTTAAATTCAGCAATTCTCGGGGACCTGGTAAATTGATGATTCATTCACGGGGAATTTGCGTTTAACAACTATGGTTACTTTGTTACTTGACTCAAAGTGATTTGACCCCCGCTAATTTTAGTTATCGCGCATTATAAAGTTTTTGTATATTACGATCGGAGTTGTTGAAATCCC
>JBDGPJ010000244.1:3900-4778 GCA_042219695.1 bacterium | reverse complement strand
GTAAACATTGCTTGAAGTGGTAATTAACCACCAAAAGTGGTTCAAAATATCATGTTTTTAATAAATATCACGAGATCAACGTTAATTTTTCTTAAAAAACCATTTACAATCGGCGAAACTTACAAAGTGAGCACTCATAAATATTTGTCATGAAAAGTGATGGGTATGATCCCCTTTTATCTGCTTTTTTATCCGCCCGGTATTTTTAAGACGTATCCTGTCCGGAACTGGCGCGAGGTTACACTATTTTTAAAATGGGGACTGTTACTTTCCCTGTTTGCCTCGATCATCCGGATCATAGTATCTGGCTCAAGAACCTCCATTAGCTGGATTTTCTGGGGGATCGCCCAAATTGTTGAATACAACGACGCTATCCAGGGATTTCCTTTCATCTTAAAAATGGCTCTGTTTTTTATCATAACCGGTCTCATAGTCGTTTTTGTATGGCTTATTAAATCGCTGATCATTATGGGGATTTATCAGGTACTCGGTGATGATGTTGTATTCACGGAACCAAAAATCGCTATGAGTATTGCGGCCGCTTCCATGATTACCAATATATGGTACATGGTACCTATTGTCGGGCCTTACTTTGCCTGTTTCCACGGCGCTTTTCTCGTTGGCTACCTGGCCGTCAGTATTAACCGCCTTCCTCTTCAAATTGCGATTCCGGTCAGTATAGTGGGATTAATTCCGATAACCTTTTAAATAGAGGTTTTTGATTCCGTTTTTTCCACGGTAACGATCCTGGCTTGTCCGTTGTATTCCGCGTTGTCAAACGATTCGATTTCCACACACACTTGATTCCCTACGTCATCCTGCGAACCGTTTGTGAGATAAAGTACGGTGTCCCCCACTCGTGATATAGCGAGTTCTCG
>JBDGPJ010000244.1:0-3890 GCA_042219695.1 bacterium | reverse complement strand
AGTATTGTTCACCATTTTCAAACGATGGTGTGCTCGTTCGAAAACTCAATCCTCGAACAAATTTTTTCAAAAAATTCAAACCCGGGCCACCTCCTCCGGTACGCGATCACAGGTATATTCACGGCCAAAACCCGTCCACGCTGAAACCAGAAACACAATCAGTAAAATCCAGCCGTGAAACACATACGGCCACACTTCCACGGGCGAAACAATAAGTTCCCGGGTATACCACTCGTACCCTGGCATGACATCCACGAGCGTCGAATAACCAATTAGTACGCCACCCGACCACGGGAAAATATATCCCAGAGCGGCCGTGTTCGCATCGAGAATATTCGCTCGTCGATATCCATTAATGTTGTACTGTTTCCCAATATTGGCGATGTACGGAGCAATTGCAATTTCTGCCGCGGTATTAATCGTAATCATCCCGTTAACCAAAGCCGTTCCCGCAACCATCGACATTTCGGCCCCCCTTACGGTGGTGGCAACCGTTCGTAAAATCCATTCCTGCAGGGCCTGAAATCCTCCCCCGCGTATCATAATCTGACCGGCGGCCACAATTAACAACACGAGCACAATCATTGGAAAGAAGCCCGTGGCACCGGCGTACAAACTACCGTCGGGCCCAACGTTTTTCGGCTTAACCAGTTCCACAAATGGCCAGCCCGCAAAGTAATTGGACCATCCAAGCTGTTTTGAAACCTTAAACACGAGCATATCCGAAAACGACGATAGACCCAGGATGAGATTGGACAAGAACGCAACGATTATCCCCCAAGAGATCGCTTCAATAATATGGCGACCCCGGACCGCCAAAACTATAACGACTCCCATGGACACGATGTGTACGAGTCCAAACGGATTACTATTGTTGAGAAAAATCGTCCGTGCTTCACCGGAGATGGCTATTCCTTCCATCCAGGTGGAAGCCACGATATATCCTCCGAATGCGAGAAAAGCAGCTATGAAAGCGTACTTGAAACGGCTGGCAACAACTCCTCCAATATCCGCGTCCTGCGTCACCGCACTCACAATTGTCGTATCACTGACCGGCGCAAGATTATCCCCAAAAACCGCCCCCGAAAGGATCGCACCAAACATCAAAACAGGATTGGCACCGAGTAACACTCCCGCGGGAAAAAACAACGTAGCAAACGCAATCGTTGTACCGTATCCCGTACCAATTCCGGTGGCAAACAACGCCGAAAACAGAAACGTCACGGCGGGAAAGACGACCTTACCGACTCCAACCGTACCGGCCAGCCAGACCAGGCCTTTTACAAAGCCACCAACTTCGAGCGTTTCGGCAAACATACCGGCCCACAACCAGGCCACAATCGCCGTGGCGGCAACTTTCTGAGTCATTCCCTCAAAAATGGTATTGGCGTACGTGTCCCAGCTTCCTTTTATAAAAAACATCCCAATAATTAAGCCGAGTAAAACTCCAATAACGAGTCCGGAGGGATCACTAATTCTCATTACGGCACTCTGCAGTATCGCCCAAAGGACGAAGAAAAGAATCGGGAACAAACTCATGATTGGACCACCATAAAACTGGATGGTCGTATCTCGGTCTTCGTTGTTGAGAGTTTGTTCCGAATCAGCCAATGAAAATAACCGCCCTTACACGGTCTGCTTGAGGACTTCTTCGAGGGTGGTAACGCCCTTCTTTACTTTGCGTAAGCCATCCTCGTACAGCGTGGTAAAGCCCTGGTCGCGGGCACGCTCGGCAATTCCCTGGGTTGATTCCTGGTTTAAAATCCCTTCGGCAATACTGTCATCGACCTTGATTACTTCAAAAATTCCGGTTCGACCGTCGAACCCATTATCACAGGCTTCACAACCGTCGGCGTCGTAGAACGTGAAATCCTCGAACTCCGAAGGATCCTTGTTGTACTGTTTCATCACGTCGGTGGGCGGTTCCGCCTCGTATTTACATTCATCACAGAGGGTCCGAAGAAGTCGCTGGGCCTCCACGACGGATAACCCGGCATTGATTAGATAGGGCTTAATGTTCATGTTAAGCAAACGGTTGATCGTTTCGGCAGCCCCGTTTGTGTGCAAGGTACTCAACACGAGGTGACCGGTCATGGCCGCTTCAATAGCAATTTCCCCGGTTTCCCGGTCACGAATCTCACCAACCATAATGATGTCTGGATCCTGACGGAGAAAGCTTTTCAAGGCCTGGGCAAACGTAACCCCCTCGGACTCCTCCTCGGCACAGGAGACTTGTGCGACTCCTTCGATCTGGGCTTCCACGGGATCCTCGGCCGTGGTTATCGAAACGTTTTCCTCGTTTCGTTCATCTAAAATTGAATACAGCGTGGTCGTTTTACCACTACCGGTGGGACCGGTTACAAGTACCATACCGGTGGGTTGATTATAACCCTCCGTCAAAACATCAAGATCCCTCTCGCTAAATCCCATTACGTCGAGCGGAATCGTTCCTTCGTCAAGCTCGATTGAACGCAGAACAATTTTCTCGCCATGCAGAGTCGGTAGACAGGACACCCTGTACTCCATGCGAGAATCTAATATCAGCGTATAACCAATTCGAGCATCCTCGGGATCCTCCATGTTGGTTCGAGGTTCGAGATCACTCGCCAACCGTATTCGACCCAGGATAATATTGGCAAAGGATTTGGGAAATTTCCATAACGTGCGAAGCTCCCCGTCCCGCCGCACACGGATTCGAAGCCGAGTCTCCATCGTCTCAAAATGGATGTCACTTCCCCCATCGTACATAATTTGATTCATGATTTCCTGGACGAGTAACATTACGGGAGTTCGATGTAATATTTCATCGAACGCGTCATCGTCTTCTTTCCATTCGTCGTCTTCGTTAATAAGTCGGTTGACCTCTTCACGCAGTTCATCGATAGGCTCGAAAAAGTAACCGTTTTTCTCGTAATCGAGTTCCTTTTTCTCGGGTTCCTCATCCCCGAAATTCATCTCAAAGGCGTCTTTAAATCCTTTTTCGTGGGAAACGTAGGGGTGTACGTGACATCCCGTTCGAGCCTGTATATCGCGTATAAGCTCGGTGTCACTTGGATTCTGCATGATCACCCCGACTTCGTTCTCCTGTTTGTTGATCGGGAACACCATGTTTTCACGCATGTAATGGTATGGAAACAAGCGGGTAAATTCCTCTTTGTCGTCCTCGTCCCAATCCACGTAAGTGGGATCGAAGGCCTCGTATCCCGTTGCCTCTTCAAGGAACCCGCGCATGGAGTAATCATCAACGATATCTCGCTCAAGGGCATGGTAGGCAAAGGAATGTTCCGATTGTGAAGCGGTTTTCATAACCGTAGTCACTTCTTCGGCATCGACGTCCGAAGAATCTCTCATCAAACTTATTAATTCGTCCTCGATTTCGTCTAATGTCATCCCGTTAACTCCCTAAGTTAAAGTGTTAATTGTTGTTAAACCAAACTACGTAACACCGTTCTCTAAGATGGACTTCCCTCATCATACCTATTTCAAGACCTGGCGACAAACCCACTTATCTTTCTTTACAAGAAAAGAAAAAAATCTGTTTTGAAAAGGTTTGGCTTCAACTACTTGTTCTGTCCTCAACATTGAATACATTTCCCTGATCTGAAGATTTAATTTTCTATCCCGATTTCTATAAAAATACGATACGTGGAAAACTCCGCTAAAATACTGGTTTTAAGTACTTTTCTCCATGGAATCGCATACACTCCAGAATTCTTTTACCCACCGTTCTTCTCGCTATCTTTTTTCAAAAAAACACATCCCCCTGGAAAACCGGTTCCGGGGAGACCGTTTTGCAGAGGTTATTGATACAACGATTGATCAAGCTTTTAGGTTCTTGAAATTTGAATAATAGTCAACGGATTGGTCGTATCACAAGGCGAAATAATAGG
>JBDGPJ010000243.1:2897-5646 GCA_042219695.1 bacterium | reverse complement strand
GAATGATGACATCGATTCACGGTCGCCTCGCCAAAAAAAGTGCAAAAGTAAAGTCACTCTCTAAACCATCAATAAACAAATATCAATGACAATATAAAATCAGCTTCGGACTTTTCACTTTTCTCGTGAACAACTGGTTCAGGTCAACACCGATTTTACATTCTCAATCAGGAGTTGTACCTTCGACCAGTCCTTTGTACCGTCCTTCCCTTCCAAACCACTATTCACGTCAATACCATAGGGATCCACCGATTGTATCGCCGGAACCACGTTCGCCGGAGTTATGCCCCCTGCAAGAATGATCTCGAACGCCTCCGTCCAGGGGCGAATAGTTTCCCAGGGTGCCGTCTCACCCGTTCCGCCGTACCTGTCGGGACGATACGCATCCAACAAAAAATACGTGGGTTGATAAGCCTCCAGTTGATTACGTTTAAAATCAGGACTAATACGAAACGCTTTAATGACATTCGTATGGGCGAGAAGCTGATTGACGGTATCGGGGGATTCGTCGCCGTGAAGTTGAACGAAATCAAGGTTGAAGCGCTTTATGTCCTCGGTGATTTGTTGGATGGATTCGTTTACGTACACGCCGGTAATGTTAGCCTCCCCTTCCTGCTCGCTGATAACCTCGGATAATGTTTTAGCCCGAACATCATCCACGTATCTCGAGCTGGACGGATAACGGTTCAGTCCAATGGCGTTTACAAGGCCTTCATTAGTAAGACGGGAAGCAATCGATTCAGTCTGGACTCCACAAACTTTAACCCAAAGTGAATCCGTCATCGCGTCTAAATACGGCTCGTGAAATCAACCAGCTGGTCCAGGGACTCCTGTGCTTTTCCGGACTCGACACTCTCACGAGCCCGTTCAAAGCCATGTGCCAACGACTCGGCTTCCCCGGCTACGTAAATAACTGCACCGGCATTAGCAAAAATTATTTTTTCAACCGGAGGTCGAGCTTCTCCCTCGACCAGGCTTCTAGCGACGTCACGGTTGCCTTCAACCCCCTGGCTTGCAATATCCGACATCTCGATTGGTGATTCACCAAAATCCTTCGGGGTAATTTCACCTTCTTGTACTTCACCGTTTGTGACTTCCGCGTAGACCGTTGTGGCGCTCATGCTAATTTCATCGAGTCCATCGGTTCCGTGAACGACGAGGGCCCTCTCCACCCCCAATTCACTCAGTGCCTCGGCCACGGGTCGGACCCAGCGTTCGGAGAACACCCCTAACAACTGGCGATCGGCGTTAGCTGGATTGGTCAGTGGGCCCAGTAGATTAATGACGGTTCGTATCCCCAGCGATTTACGGGGGCCAATGGCGTGCTTCATTGCTTTGTGAAATGCGGGTGCATACATAAATCCCATGCCAACTTCCTCAATTGATTCTTTAACCTGTTCGGGGGAAAGCTCAAGTTCAACTCCAAGAGCTTCAAGTAAATCAGCACTTCCACAACTACTGGATACGGAT
Source organism: bacterium (assembly GCA_042219695.1). Classification (GTDB taxonomy): domain Bacteria; phylum T1Sed10-126; class T1Sed10-126; order T1Sed10-126; family JBDGPJ01; genus JBDGPJ01. Next base: position 4,176 of record JBDGPJ010000243.1, on the reverse strand, counting down.
CGATTACCGTGTTTGGCGACGTTCACCCCCATTCCTGAAGCAACGATCGCTGACATCGTGGATATGTTAATCGTGTCCGATGTGTCCCCCCCCGTTCCACAGGTATCTACGAGAGGCCGGTATGAGTCCCCGACCGTAAGCGTTGATGCGTGCTCGCGCATACTCCGGGCGAACCCGGCAATTTCCTCGGACGTTTCCCCTTTGCTCCTGAGCAAACTCAGGAAGGCTCCAATCTGGGCATCGTCCCATTCCCCCTCCATGATCTTGTCCATTGTTCCCCGAGCCCGTTCAAAAGAAAGGTGTTCTTCGTCGATAAGTTGTTCAAACAATTCATCCGTTTCCATGGGTTATTTCCTCCACAACCAAATATTATACAACATCATCGTCCCGGAGTGTCTCAATTTCATCCGAGCTGTATCCCAGTTTTTCCCGTAAAATATCCTCGGTCTGCTCACCGAGTTTCGGTGGTGGGTCCTCCACGTCCCCCGGCGTTTCACTCATTTTAATAGGAACACCGGTGACGGATATTTCACCGGCTTCCGGATGTTCTACCTTTTCCAACATATCACGAAATAACACCTGAGGATGGTTAAAGACTTCTTCGAGATCCTGGATGGGACCGGCTGGGATCCCGGCTTCCGAAAGTTCCTCGAGCCATTGATCGGTGGTTTTCTTTACCGTCTCCTGCTCGATAATTTCATGGATTTCCTCCTGGTGATCCACTCGATCCGGATTGGAAGCAAAACGTTCGTCATTAATTAAGTCTTCCCGGTCGATTAGTTCGCAGAACTGTTCGTAAAGCGAATCATTCCCCAGGGCGAGGTTGATGTATCCATCCTCCGTCTTGAAGGTTTCGTAGGGACTGATCGTGGGATGAAAATTACCCATGCGCTCGGGAACTTCCCCGGTAGCAAAGTATCGCCCGGCCTGGTAAGTCAGTAAACTCACCATGCTATCAAGCATGCCTACGTCCACGTATTGTCCCTCCCCGGTTTTTTCCCGGTGGTACAGGGCCATCGTAGTTCCAAATGCCGCGTAAATACCGGACAGTATATCGGAGATCGAGGTTCCAAATTTAGTTGGAGGACCATCCGGGTCACCGGTCAAACTCATCAATCCGGATAACCCCTGGATCGACAGGTCAAATCCCGGTTCATCCTTCCAGGGACCATCCTGTCCGAATCCGGAAATCGAGGTGTAAATGATATCCTCGTTGTATTCCTTTACGTCTTCGTATCCAAATCCGGCTCGTTCAAGTGTACCGGGCCGAAAGTTTTCA
>JBDGPJ010000243.1:2385-2873 GCA_042219695.1 bacterium | reverse complement strand
GTAATACTTTTTTTATTACGATTAATACTGGCAAAGTACGCCGAGAGACCGTTGATCTCGGGGGGGCGGTAATTACGTGTATCGTCTCCGGTATCAGGGCGTTCAACTTTAATAATTTCGGCTCCCATGTCGGCCAGCCACATCGAACCATACGGCCCGGCTAAAACCCGGGTCATGTCTACCACTGTGACATCCTGCAAAGGACCGTCAGAACTCAATGATACAACCTCCAGTAAAAAAGCAAGTTCTATTCGTTGTAATTAATTCTTGATTCCGGTTCCGTCGGATCAACGTTACATTCGGGTGGATCATACTTCAATTTCGTAACGTTCTTTTTTGTTTCGAAGGGTTTTACGGGTCACACCTAACTTTTCGGCGGATTGTGTAATATTCCCATCGTAGTGCTTGAGAGTTTTTTCTATAAGAATTTTCTCCGCTTCCTCCAAACTCATTCCGGCCCTGATTTCACCGTCCGTTGAATGGTCTTC
>JBDGPJ010000243.1:1682-2320 GCA_042219695.1 bacterium | reverse complement strand
AAACAAATTAAAGTCGCCTGGCTGGAGAACCTCGTTATCGGACACCACCGCCGCACTTTCAAGTGCGTTACGGAGTTCGCGGACGTTTCCGGGCCACCGGTGGTTTTTTAACCGGATAAGTGCTTCGTCCGAAATGTCCTTAACATCGTTACCTATTTTTTTGTTGATTTCATCCAGGAAAAAATCGCAGAGGGGCTTTACATCCTCGACTCGTTCTCGAAGTGGAGGAATATTAATTTCAAAAACATTGATTCGATAAAACAGGTCCTCGCGGAATTCATTGTTTTCAATCATAGACTCCAGATCGGCACTGGTGGCTGATATCAGGCCAAAATCAAGCTGTACGGATTCCTCGGCTCCCACGGGCATAATCTCCTGATTTTCCAGTACACGCAGTAACTTGGCCTGCATTTCCAGGGACATCGCCCCGATTTCATCGAGGAAGAGCGTTCCGCCATCCGCCATGACAATCTTCCCCTTCTTCGACTCCTGTGCACCGGTGAATGCACCACGTGTATGACCGAACAATTCACTCTCCAATAAATTTTCGGGAACGGCGGCACAGTTCACCGCTACAAAAGGCTCCTCCGCTCGAGGCCCCTGGTAGTGGATTTTATTGGCGACTACTTCTTTCCCGG
>JBDGPJ010000243.1:0-1672 GCA_042219695.1 bacterium | reverse complement strand
TGCCACTTTCCCCTCGTATTAACACGGACGTGTCGGTATCAACCACGTTCTCTATTTTTTCCTCGACCTGGTTCATTCCCTCGCTTTCCCCGATTAGAGGCGTATGCGGGAAATTCCCCTGGAGATGTGAACGGAGTTGTTCAACTTCCTCCTTTAACTCACGCGTCTCCATAGCTTTGTTAATTAGGACTTCAATTTCTTCCAGGTCAAACGGTTTAATAATGTAATCGAACGCCCCCAGCTTCATGGCCTCCACGGCCGACTGAACGTCCTTGTTCGCAGTAACCATAATCACTTCAACCGCGGGAAATTCCTCAGCGACTTCCTTCAGTATTTCGAGTCCTCCTGTGCCCGGTAACCGTAAATCCAGGATAAGAATTTCCGGGGAATTTTCACGAATATGCTCAAGACCTTCTTCACCGTCGAGAAATGTATCGACGTTGTATTTCTCCGCCAGTGCTTCGTTAAATAGTTCACAGATGCTTGGATCGTCGTCGATCACTGTAATATTAATCCCGTTACTCATGTTTGGTCCTCCGTAACCTGGGTGGTGTGATGCTGTTGGGTGGGTATCTCGATTTCCACCGTGGTACCTTTTCCGGTTTCCGAGCTTATCGACAGTGAACCATCGTGTTCTTCAATAATACGATGGGAAATGGCCAACCCGAGTCCAGTTCCCTCGTCTTTACTGGTATAGAAAGGATTGAAAACCCGGGAAAGCTGGTCGTCGGGAATACCATGGCCCGTGTCCTCAAAAATCAGTTCCACTCGTTCGTTGCCGAGGTCATTCGCCTCAATTTCAAGGGTTCCACCGTCGGGCATGGCATCCAGTGCATTAATACAGATGTTCAGTATCACCTGTTTTAGTTTGGCTTCATCCCCGTAGACGGTGATTCCATCGTTCACGTCTCGTTGAAACTCAATTTCCTGTTCCTCCAGTCTTTTTTCAAACAACATATGTGTATCTTCGATTAACCGGGACAAATCCACGTTCGACCGCGTACTCACCTGGGGTTTCCCGAAGGAGAGAAGGTTTTCAACAAGTTCATTCAGACGCTGGGTCTCCCTGCGTATGATGTTGGAGGTTTTTTCCAGAAACTCGGGATCGTCGTCCCGTTCCGGTATGAGTTGAACGAATCCCTGGATAGATGTAAGCGGATTCTTGATTTCGTGTGCGAGGCTGGACGCTAATTCTCCGAGGGCGGCCAGGCGTTCCGTTCGATTCATCCGGCGATTTAACATCCGTTGTTCAGTTACGTCCGTGAGAACCACGAGAATACGCGTTTCCTCCCCTTCAACACTTTCCACGACCGAGGCAATCGCCTCGACCACAACCGGGTTTTCCTCCTCGATATCAATTTCAAACTCGGAGTACTCGGGAGAAGATTCCACACTTATATTCTGAATAAGTTCGTTTAGTTCTTGCGCCCCGGACAAATCATCAAGGTAGGCCTGGAATTTATCGAGGTGCTTCCACTCCGACCCAATACGCAGAATATCTCGGGCCGTGGGATTAAGAACCACCCGGTTTTCCGACGGATGAATATTTAAAATCCCCACGGGAAGCTGATTCATAATTTCATCTACGTAACCGGTTAGATTAGCAAATTCATGGGTCACCGTGTACATCGTAACGAGACTATCGCAGACGGCGGATAGCCGTTCAAGATCG
>JBDGPJ010000242.1:4710-6186 GCA_042219695.1 bacterium | reverse complement strand
ATCAATTTGCTCCCAATCCTCCTCCGTGATTCTAGAATCCGTCTTTCCCGTCCGACGCTCCAACGCAAACTCATGCGCCTGTTTGTATCGATATCCACACTGGCCTTCGTTGCGGTCGAACTCCCGGCTTATCGTGGATTTGTGTACGCCGATTGCATCACCTATCTCTTCCTGGGTTGCCTCCCTTTTGTTCATCACGTATATGACGTATCGTTGTTCCTGGGTAAGCTGTAAGTAGCCCATATTATCGTGCTCCTTTGACTACAATTAGAGACAGCACGGTAAGGCTACCGCAGCTTGCCTCTTCTTTATACCGTCAAAGTTGCACTTGGTTGTTGAATCCGGTTTTCCATTACCCAGTTGTATAAACCCTGTCCTGGGGAGTGCCAATCGCATTAGCGATTCCCTTCGCTGATCAACGTAAGTGAAGACCAGCAAACAAACCCCTGGGAGTTTTCAGGTGTAAACGGAACCTACTTTTTTAACTTAAGTTCCGTTATAACAACTTTTTCGTTATCGGAAAATTTTGAGGTAGAAGCCATGTATTGACCATCGGACGGAAAGGAAATGTCGGATATACCGGAGTTAAATCCTCCCGCTCCCGCACCGGGGTGCGTGTACGAATCGATGACATTAAAATCGCTGCCAAGCTTCGATATAAAAACATTGCTTTCCTCGGAAAATACCAGGTAATTTTCGGAGGGGTGAAATTGAACAAAGCCGGGAGCTTGTTGACGTTCGAATGCATGAATACGTTTAAAGTCATTGTTCACATCCATCAGATAAATATGACTGGCATCTCCGATGAAGGAAAAATATTTCCCTCCTGGAGAAAACACCAGGTTTTTTGCCCGAAATTTATGGTTGACGGAACGCACCTCCTTGAGATCGTTATTGAGATCGAAAATTTTAACCATGTTTGGACTTTCATCCCCTCCCTTTTGGGTCGCCGCTAAATAACGACCGTCAGGTGAAACGATCCGGGGAGAAGCATCGGACAGCGTATAGGAATCAACCTGTTTGAACTGATTTTGCACATCCAGTTTTTTCACCGTATTCGTATCCCTGGACCTTGCTACAAATAAATTACGACCGTCGGAAGAAAACTGGACAAGTGATATCCGTCTTCTCCCATTGATGGATTTTATTTGCTTAAAATCATTATTAACATCAAAAATTCTCACATTGCGACTCCGGGTTCGAACGGCCAAATACCGGCCCTCGGGGGAGAACATGATCGATTTTATACCAAACTCCTGCCATTTATCTTCATATGAAAGTACAACTGAAAAACCGCCCTGTACATCAATGATTTTTAACGGGTTGGAAAGCTTATCCGCTCCGGAAGCGAGGTACTGCCCGTCCGGGGAGAAGGCCAGGCTCTTTTCACTACCAGGATGAGTATACGTATCAGCAACACTGAAATCGTTGTTGCTGTCCAAAATCCGTACTTCCTCCCTCGTCGAGTAAGCAAAA
>JBDGPJ010000242.1:1804-4700 GCA_042219695.1 bacterium | reverse complement strand
TGTTTTCCCGTTCGCCCGTCAATAGAAACCGAATGTAGTTTCCGGAACACTTGCGATTTCGACCCTTTATCACCCGAATACACATCGTCCGGTATTTCCTTATTGAGTTGGATGTTTTTCAACTCAAGTACGACCCAGGCCGAGCCCCCCCGTAATTTCGCAAACTGTTTTAACGTGGTACCAATGAATACGAAGTTGCCATTTTTTAACCCAAAATATTCACCGGAGAGGTTCCACTTCGTGGCACGTTTTGATAGTTCCGTAACGACATTTTTCCTCGATATCGTTCTATTGGATACATCAACTTCAGGTCCCTGGGTCGAGGATTTGAGTTTAATGAGGTTAAACTTTTCGTCGTAGACTCGAATTAACTCCTTGTCACGTCCCTCCTTTTGAACGCGAACGTGGTATTTCCCGTTTTTCTTAGTCACCTTTTCAACGTGGTCCGTGGAAAGTTTTGTTTGTATAAACGGAGGGAAATCAAAATTCTTGTAATCATTTTTGATCAGGTTTAGAGTGCGTTCGGCCTTTTTCTTAGCATTACCAGTCAGCTTGTCGGTCCCTTCAATTTTCAATTTTGGGGAATGTCCTGCCTTCCATATCAACTTAAGGTATCCGGCTTCAATTCGCTGGTCTTTTTCCTTCGTATTGAAATGGATTTCTCCCTTCAGAGTTTGAAGTCCATTCTCCTGCTGTGAATACATCTGATTGTTAATTTTATTGACCAATTCCTCTTGCTCAATTGCAAAAGCATCGGCTACATTAATCATACTTACGAACAACATCACCAACGATACCAGGTACAACGACTTCGAACTAAGAAAACTATTGTTGTTCATACCCATACTCACCCGGATTGAGAAGAATCACTAATATTTGTTTCACGGCAAAATCATAAGTTCAGATAAGGCTGATTCAATTTTTATTTTAAGTTCCACGTATTTCCCCAACAACCTTTTCCTAACTTAATTTCGATATTACACATAGTTTTTAATCAGACTAACAATTATTTCATTCCAGATGAGATTCATTGCCTAACTTTTTAATATGTATACCGTATTAATTTTTCGGTGCACCAACCTTTTTCATTGTTACGATAGATCGTATTCTATGGGAAATTAACAACCTTACATGGGGAGAAAACCATGAGTTTTTTTATCAGTTTTGAAGGTCCCGAAGGGTCGGGAAAAACCACGCAGGCGGAACTGCTTGCGGAGTTTCTGGAGGAACGGGGGCACACCGTAAACCTGACGCGGGAACCCGGGGGAACATCACTTTCCGAAAAAATACGTGATTTACTGCTGGACCCGGACCACGAGGACATGAACGCACGCACGGAGCTGTTTTTGTACCTGGCCGCGCGCTCCCAGCACGTATCGGAGAAGATCCAACCGGCCCTCGACCGCGGTGAGGTCGTGATCTGCGACCGGTTTACCGATGCCTCCCTCGTTTACCAGGGAATCGGTCGGGACCTGGGCCTAAAGCGGGTTCGCGAACTAAACCAGTTTGCCACCAACGATCTCGAACCGGACCTAACCTTCATCCTGGACGTTCCCATGGAACAGGGACTATCCGAGGCACGCAAACGGTCACGAACGCGCTGGAATACGCAGGAAGGCGACCGAATGGAACAGGAAACCGACGAATTCCATGCTTCCGTTCGAGACGGTTACCGCAAAATTGCCGAAAAGAATCCTCAACGATACAGTGTTTTAACAAGAAAAGATTCCATTGACGATACTCAAAAACAGGTACGAGAACGAGTTATGGAGCTGATCGGTACCCATGCGAATTAACAAATCCTCCGACAAGAAGCTCAAGGACCAGTTAAAAAAATGGAAATCCGGTGAAGGGGAAGAAACCGGTGAAGGAGAAACGATTGACTCCCAGTCCACCGATGAATCCACCTTTGGGGCCACCGTGCGCTCCCAGAAAATCAAACTGCTGGACATGCAGGTCAATGACCTGGTGGACGAGATCAAGCAACGTGGAAACTCCCTGGTACAACGTCCCTCGGTATCCAACTTGAACCAGTACAAGGAGGCCATGGCGTCCTTTTTGAAAAAGGCCCAGGACATGGCCAAGCAGATTAAGAAATTAACCGGCCGGAGAAGTTTCGAGGATATTAAAGAGGGCAACGAAGAAAAGACACACGTAATCGTGGACACGATTGACGAGAAAATGGATACGTTAACCGACAAATTGATGAACCGGGAACAGGAACGCATTGACGTAAACGAGGACGTCGGGGAAATCCGGGGACTCGTCATTGACCTCGTCAGTACCTTAGAGGAAGCTCGACCGGATGAAGGATAACCTTCCGGAGGCGCTACAGCAGGCGTTCAACAGCGATCGTCTCGCCCACGCTTACCTGTTTTACGGTCGCCCTACCACCATGTACGAAACAACGGTGCTCGATTTTTTCAAGGGCCTTACGTGTACCCGGCGCGATGACCTCGAATACTGTGGATCCTGCCCGGATTGTACACAGATCGACCAGTACTCCTACCCGGACCTGACGGTTGTTCCCGACCCGGAACAGCAAAACACCACGAGTGTCGGGGTGGACACGGTTCGTAACGACGTCATCGAGACGGCTTCCCTGACCGCATCCCGTGGAACGCACAAACTGTTCTGGCTGGACGACATCGATCGTTTCACGTCGGAAGCTTCGAACACGCTATTAAAAGTACTGGAGGAACCACCGGGATCGACCGTGTTTATCCTGACGGCCCGTTCGCTCTGGGATTGCATGGATACCATTCGGTCTCGCTGTCAGTGGATCCGGTTTCCCTACCGCCAATCCCTTTCCAGTAACTTGCTGGAGGAATGCCGGCAGTTCTGGCCCGAGCAATCGTACGGGGATCAGGACATTGAGCAATGGGTAAAGGTGCTC
>JBDGPJ010000242.1:0-1794 GCA_042219695.1 bacterium | reverse complement strand
GCGGAAACTCGTTCCAGTGACGTTGAATGGACCCGTGACCGTGCCCGGGGATTTCTTACCACGCTCCTGTTATTGATTCGCCACCGTTATCTTCAACCCGAACGGGACATTTTCCAACAACACCCTTCATTACGTGAACAAATTAGCTATCGTTTGGTGCCCGAGATACTGGACCGATTGAATGAATTAGAGCAGGGTGGACAGGCCAGCCTGGTCATCAACTCCCTGCTGGAAGAACTATATTTTCCCGAGGAGACCACCGAATGGGCACGCGCTATGTAACGACACCGATTTATTACGTGAATGGCGACCCACACATCGGACACGCCTATACCAACTTCGCCACCGATACACTGGCTCGATTTTACCGGGCGCAGGGACACGATACCTTCTTTCTTACGGGCACCGATGAACACGGTGAGAAGGTCGAACAGGCGGCGAAGGAAAACGGAATGCCTCCCGAGGAGTTCGTCGACGACGTGGTACAAACGTTCAAACAGCTCTGGGATGACCTGGGTATCAGTCACGATCGGTTCATTCGCACGACGGACGACGACCATCTCGACGCGGTCCAGCACCTGTTCGAACAACTGCACGACCAGGGAGATATTTACCTGGATACCTACGAGGGTCCCTACTGTGTTCCCTGTGAATCTTACTGGACGGAAAGCCAGTTAAACGATGACGGAACCTGCCCCGAGTGTGGACGTGAGGTGAAACACCTCAGCGAAGACAGCTACTTCTTTAAACTCTCAAAATACATCCCCGAACTTCAACAACACATCGAAGACCACCCGGAGTTCGTCCGACCGGAAAGCCGGCGAAACGAAGTCCTCGAGTTAATTGACGGGGGGGTCGAGGATCTCAGTGTCACGCGTACACGGTTCGACTGGGGCGTACCGGTACCGTTCGACGAGGACCACGTAATTTACGTCTGGTTCGACGCCCTGATTAACTACCTCTCCGGAGTCGGCTACCCCAACGACGAATTCACCGACTGGTGGCCGGCCGACGTCCACGTCATCGGCAAGGATATTTTGCGGTTCCACGCCGTCACCTGGCCCTGCATGTTGATGGCCGGCGGCATTGACCTTCCGAAGACGATACAGACTCACGGATGGTGGACGCTGGAAGGCGAGAAAATCTCAAAATCCAAAGGAAACGTCGTCGATCCCCGTGAGCTGGCCGACGAGTACGGCCGGGACGCCCTGCGTTATTTTCTTCTCCGCCAGATTCCCTTCGGGGAGGACGGCACCATGTCCGACCAGGCCCTGATTGAGGTCATCAACGGTGACCTGGCCAACGACCTCGGCAACCTGGTAAGCCGGGTGCTGGGCATGATCGAGAAGTACCGTGACGGGGAAGTACCCGAAATCAACGAAGAACAGCAAAACTCGTACGACACGTTAACGACACAACGGGCGGAATCGCTATCGAGTTACGTCGACCACCTGGAGGAGATGACCTTTAACCGGGGCATCCAGTCGATGATGAAGTTCGTGAGCGTGATAAACGGCTGGATCCAGGACGAAAAACCCTGGGAACTGGACGACGATGATCCCGAGCAATCCAAACAACTGGATGTCATCCTGCACGAAATGGCCCAGGCACTGAATCTTTTGGCCTATCTTTGCAGGCCGGTGATGCCGGACACCGCCGAGGAAATCTGGAGCCGGCTGGACAACGAAAATCCCGACGAAACGTTACCGGATGCAAGTGAACGAGAACTCCAATTTGACTGGTACGAACTCGACGGAGGTGAACAGGTATCGAAGGGCTCTCCGCTTTTCCCAC
>JBDGPJ010000241.1:0-4268 GCA_042219695.1 bacterium | reverse complement strand
AACGGATTCAATTTAAGTATACAACGGAATTATCGAAGGATTTCAATAGAGCCGTTAATCATTACTTGAACCTTGCTTATGTTGTGAGTAATCAAAAGAACTTAATTCACGGGAGGCTTTCGAATATGAAATGTCCCGCCTGTAACCGGACACTTTCGGCCGTTGAAGTCGGAAATATTGAAGTTGACGTGTGCAAGGATGGGTGCGGAGGAATCTGGTTTGACCGTTTCGAGCTGGACAAAGTCGACGAACCCCAGGAGAAACCCGGCGAAGAATTATTAAATATGCCACGGGGAAACCCCGATTCAGCCGGTTCAAGCGACGACGAACGACCCTGTCCTCAATGTGATGACATCATTATGCGCCAGTTTTTCTTTACCGTCAAAAAAGAGGTCGAAGTGGACGAATGCCCAAGCTGTGGGAGCGCCTGGGTGGACGCCGGTGAGCTGTCAACGATTCGTGATCAATTTGAATCCGATGAAGCTCGTGACCAGGCCTTTCAGGAAAAAATCAATGAAAAATTTGGCGATCAATTGAAGCAAGATATAAAACAGGCCGAGCAAACCAAAGAAACGGGAACCTCCGTTGCTAAGACCGTAAAATTCTTACTTCCCAGTTACTGGATTCCCGGTGAACAGGGAGGAGCTTTCTAACAGGGCCTTAATCTTTTTCCCTCGTGTTCGTTTCATTTATACAACCTTAACATCCTAACAGTTCATTAGAGGCCTAACTGTATCCCCACTCCGTAAAAAGAAATGCGATCTTTGTAAAACTGTCCAAAGGGAGAATGCCCCTGATAAGCCTCCAGCATAAATCGGATATGTCGTTTGATGTGATCCGGGCGGTGAAACTCAATACCGATTTTGGCGCTGTAATCCGGTGACCAGTTATGCTCAGCAAAACTCTTGTAATCGACTCCTCCAATAAGAGAACCCACGTCGCCGATTTCTTCTCCCGCAATGTATTCTGCTCCCGCGTGAACAGAGGCACGATCCAGGCTCTCCGGAATACGGTGAAGCAGGTATTCTCCACCCCCGTAAAGGCGCCAGTTGGATAACTCGTAAGAAGCCAACAGTTCAAATGATTCGAAACTGAGGTTAATACGATCGGTGTCAGCCCTCAGTAAAAACTCGTCTCCGAGATGAGAGCTCTGGTGATAGATCCGACTCCGAACAGAAAATGAACCCCTGCGATACTCCACCGGTATCCCGATGGTGTAATCCGCGTTAATGAGATCGTTCGAGGGAGCATCTAAATTAAATTGACCAAACAATCCTCCCAGAAAACCGATCTGATAGGAACCCTCCTGAGGATTGCCCCATCGCATCAGTCCAAAATCCTCACCGTACCCCACCGCCCCCATGACAAACCGGTCAACCCCCGAATTATACCGGTAGGTACTTGCAAAAAACCGGGGCTGTTTGGGATCGGCAATCAGGGGATCAAACAGGGAGGACTGAGGAAGAATACATCCGTCTTCACCACAGGTCGAGCGAGCCGCTGTCATTGGTTTTACGGGACCTGTCTCGGTATCTGCAATCTGATTGGACGAACTCGACGCTTGACCAATTGTATTAGCGGACCCGGTTTGGACAGCCAGGCCGGGCCCCTTCAATAGTAATCCCAACCCAAGTACTATTATAAACATGAACTCCTTTAAACATTTTGGATTCACAATTAAGCATCCTCGTTATGGTTACTATATTCCACCCGTTTCCATTCGGAGACAATATAACAAATTTTCCGTAATCTCCTTATAGTTACCGGTGGTTTGGCGTGTTTTTTCGTCGAAATTAAACCAAGTTCCTTGTCGCAGGTAGGCGTTGTACGAATAATTTCCGTTTGTGGTTTGGTACCATCCGGACAAAAGGCTATCCGATCCTGGTTAATTTTTAAAAGAGAGTGTTAAGTACATGAATGAATTAACGAACCTCGAGCGCTGGAGTCGAGAGACAAAATTATTTGCCATTCAGGGCTTACGGCAATTGCCACCGGAAGAACGGGCACCTCTCCTGTTACGATTAATCACGGCCGATGATCCCGTTATCCGTGGAAAAACGGCACTCGCACTGGACGGTTGTTCCGACGATACTCTACTAGACGCGGTGGACCGACTATTGGATGTTGACGACCCAACTTACGACATTCTGGCCTGTGAACTACTAACACTCACTGAAAACACCGACTTCTCCGAACGACTGGAACCTCTTCTCAACCACGAGGAACCGAGAGTGGTTAAATCAGCCATTGAAGCTCTGGGAAACTGCTCGCTTGACTGTTTTTTAGATCTTTCCGATGAATTCCTGGACTCCTACGATCCCGAGTATAGCATGGCAATCGAACGGGTCGTCGTATCCATTAATGACCCTCGATTACTAACGTTCCTCCAGAATTGGTACGAAGTCGAAACGCCCGGTCAAAAAATTCGTCCCCTTCGTTTAATCGCGGGACTTCCTTCCGCGGAAGCTCGGAAATGGGTTTCGGAACACCTGGACTCAACACAGGGCTCTTCCCACAAGAAATCATTCGTACGCTGGCTACTCGACAACACCTGATTCATCGTTTGATTTCTATTGCTGAAATCAACGTTGGATAATTACGTCCGGGGATAGTTTTAAACCTCGTTATTGAACCCGTTTCCCGAGTATTATTGGCACTATACGACCATTCTCAAGAACGTACGTTAGTACCATGCCAAGGTAAAAAAGTTTCATCGCAATAAGACCACTCGAAGGGGTTCCAAGAAAAGAGGCGTAGAAAAGCCGCCCATTCTCAGCATGATCGGGTTGACCGAGCCGTTTTCACGTATACTGAAATAACACAGTCTGTTTTTGGGCCGCCCCTTTGAATTAGGATGTGGGGAACTTTGCGACAAGCGTTAAACGGCTGTACTATGGACGGTTTATTATCGACAGATTTGCCGTCATAAGCAGTCCGTGCCACGTAATACTAAATTCCGGTGAATGAATCCTGTCTGGTCCTAAAAATTATCCACTTTCGTTCCCCTTTAAAGAGGCTTCACAAACCTTTTTCCCCATTCGGGGGGAAGCTTGTCCAATTTGTTTGAAGCCAGTTGGATTTTGAAGTATTGTTGAGATGATTGATCGGATTCCTTGTTAAAAAAGAAGTTGTTCTATACTAATTTCAATATTTGACCAATACCTTTTGGAGGGTTGCAATATGGGTACATTGACCTTAACCAGTACAAAATTTTCGGATGGAGAAACAATACCCGATCAATATGGATACACAACAAGCAACATTAATCCTCCCCTTACCGTGGACGGTGTCCCCGGGGAAGCCGAATCACTGGTTCTGATCATGGACGATCCGGACGCCCTGGAACCGGCCGGGAAAATCTGGGACCACTGGGTGGTCTGGGACATCGACCCGTCCATCGGTACGATCCCCGAGGACTGGAACGCGTCCGCAGCCGTGGAAGGAGAGAACGATTACGGTGAACCCGGCTACGGTGGACCAAATCCACCGGACGGAGAACACACCTATTACTTTAAACTGTACGCCCTGGATACGACGTTGGATTTATCCGAAGGTTCCACCAAAGACGAGGTTGAATCGGCCATGGAAGGACACGTACTTGATAAGACTGAACTCACCGGGACGTTTACTCCCTAACCATGGAAGACTCAACGAACGTCTCGTTTGGGTATAGCCCCTACCCGGATGAAATTTACATGTTCTACGGATTGCTGGAGAACACCGTGGATAAGCGTGACTTCAATTTTGATTTTGTTAAAGCTGACATAGAAATTCTTAATGAGCATAGCCTGGACGGTGAACTCGATGTCACGTCAATCTCCTTCCCGGCTTATCCGTTATTGTCCGATCATTTTGAGCTTTTAATGAGCGGGGGACGCTTTGGTGATAAAGAGGGTCCCGTGCTGATCGGTCGTGAACAGCTTTCCCGTGACGAGGTTCGTTCCGAGACGGTTGCAATTCCGGGTGAACTCACCACGGCTACTCTGCTATTGAAGCTTTACGCCGGACATGACATCGATGTGGAACCGGTTCCCCACGATCTAATTCCCGAACAGGTTGAAGAAGGGAATTTCACGGCCGGCGTGGTCGTGGACGATACCATCCTGAACATCGGAGACGTTAATGTCACGTCCGTTTTAAACTTTGGAGAATGGTGGTACGAAAAACATCAACTTCCTCTTCCACTTGGAGGATGCGCTGTACGAAAGGATCTACCGTTCGGATCAACGATTGGAACGATTATCGAGGAAAGTGTCCAATACGCCCTC
>JBDGPJ010000240.1:6759-7510 GCA_042219695.1 bacterium | reverse complement strand
TTAGGTGATCGTATTGAATTCTCTCAATGAACGCAGTCAGAAAGCCCTTGAATTTCCCGACCGTGCCCCGGCACGTGCGATGTACAAAGCCATGGGACTCGACGATGAAAACCTCGATCAACCTATTGTCGGAGTCACAAGTTGTAGCAATGAATCCACCCCCTGTAACGTGCATCTCGGTGAACTGGCCGATCACGCCAAGGAAGGGGTCTGGGAAGCCGGGGGAACCCCCCGTGAATTTACCACGATCTCCGTCAGCGACGGTATTGCCATGGGCCACGAAGGAATGAAGTATTCACTCGTAAGCCGTGAATTGATCGCCGATTCCGTTGAAACCATGGTCCAGGCCCACCAGTACGACGCCGTATTGGGAATCGCCGGTTGCGATAAAAGCCTGCCCGGGATGATGATGTCGATGCTGCGCATGAATCTCCCTTCCATCTTCATGTACGGAGGAACCATTGAACCGGGTCGGCACGACGGTGAGGACATCAATATTCAAACCGTGTTCGAAGCCGTGGGAGCACATTCGAGTGGGGACATGACAACGGAGGAGCTAAAAGAAGTCGAGAACAGCGCCTGTCCCGACGCCGGCTCCTGCGCGGGCATGTTCACGGCCAACACCATGGCCTCGCTGAGTGAAGCCCTGGGACTGGCTCTGCCCGGCAGCGCGTCTCCCTCGGCGGTGTCCGGAAAACGAAAAAATTACGCCCGACGCAGCGGTGAGGCCGTTCTCGACGTACTCGAGCAG
>JBDGPJ010000240.1:675-6749 GCA_042219695.1 bacterium | reverse complement strand
CCTCCCCCGCCGCGGTCTCCGGACAACGCAAAAACGTTTCACGTCGCACGGGAGAAGCTGTACTCAAAGTACTCTCCGAGGACATCCGGCCCCGTGACATCGTCTCGAAGGAAGCTCTCGAAAATGCGATTACTCTGTTAAATGCCGTCGGAGGCAGTACCAATGCCGTGCTCCACCTGTTGGCCATAGCCGTGGAAGCCGAGGTTGAACTTACTTACGACGACTTCGAAACCATACGGAAAGCTACTCCCGTAATAGCCAATATGAAACCCTGGGGGCAGTACGTGATGACGGACCTCGATGAAGCGGGAGGAGTTCCCATGGTTATGAACCGGCTTCACAACGCTGGTCTACTCCACGGGGATGCCATCACCGTGACCGGAGATACCGTTGAAGAAAACCTCGAGAAATACGCAAAAGACTCCGAGAATCCAGTCGTCGCTCTCCCGGAAAATCCTCTTAAATCCGAAGGGCGACTTAAAATCATGCAGGGTTCCCTGGCTCCCGACGGAGCTGTTTGGAAAGTATCGTCAACAAAAATTGAGGAGTTTACCGGTACCGCCCGGGTTTTTAATAGCGAAGAAAAAGCCTTCCGGGCCATTGTCGACCAAAAAATCGAACCCGGCGACGTCGTGGTTATTCGTTACGAGGGCCCGGCCGGTGGTCCCGGTATGCGAGAAATGCTGGCCCCCACAGCTGCTATCATGGGGGAAGGTCTCGGAGACGAAGTGGCCCTGATTACCGATGGGCGTTTCTCCGGTGCTACCCATGGACCCTGTATTGGCCACGTGGCCCCCGAAGCCGCCAAAGGCGGACCCATTGGATTATTAGAAGACGGTGACGAAATCTATATTAATGCCGAAGAAGGAATTCTCGATCTGCTGTTGGGCGATTCCGAGCTCCAAAAACGCATGGACAACTTCGAACCGATGGATCCCCGATATGAATGGGGTACACTTGCCAAGTACGCCAGCCTCGTCGGCTCCGCCGAAAACGGTGCCGTTTGCCGTCCTGACCTCCCCACTTAATACTGAATCAAAAGCGTCAATTTATTTTGACGTTTTTGCTTAATAGAGGCATTTGTTCCGTGTGGTTAAACGTTTGCTGATCTCCCTCTTATTTAAGCTACAAGCCGGGTCGTAAGCTGGCCGATTACTTTTTGCATGAGCTTGTTGTAACCCGTCATCGAAAGTCCGAGTTTGGGTAAATCATCCTGGAGCAGTTCAAGAGTTACCTGGTTGTCGGCATTCACCTGGTTGAGTACGTCTTCCCCTTTAAATTCCTCGGCGGACTGTTCGATGAGCTTCGCCATATCCGCCATCGTTGCTACGTGGTAGTTGTGAACAATGTCCTCGGCTAACTGGTAAAGAACGATTCGCGTGTATTTCTTTACGCGGGGATTCAAATCCATCTCATCCAGGGTCCGATCGATCTCCGTGCGGGTCTTTTCAAGTATCTTTTGTCCCTGGTCACCCTGTTCCTGAAAATTGAGAGCTGCCCTCATATCCAGGGCACGAGCAAAATCTTTCACTCGATCGATGGTCATTTCAATCGTTCCTTCTTCAAGACGGCCCGCCTCGTCCCTGGTCAATTCTGAATGGTCCGCCACCTGATCTAGTGACACGTCACGGTTGTTCCGGAGCTCGCGAAGCTTGTTACCAATTTCTCGAAACACCTCGGGATACTGTTTATCTTCCTGAAAAGTATTTTCCTTATCGGACCCTTCCAGGTTCGCTTTCTGTTCGGACTCCGCAGGCTGTTCCTCGGAGACTGTTTCGCCCGACGTATCTTGATTCGGCTGAATATCGGTAGTCCCCTCCTCGTTTATCTTGTTCGACTCAACCTGCGCTTCCCCTTGTTGCTCCATTATGAATTCCGATTGCGTCGTACCCTCAGTTGCTTCTATATCACCGGAGGCCTCCGATTCACGATCTAAGAGGTCCGGCAACGTCTCCTCCCAGTATTCCTGGTTGGCCTCACGCATCTTCTTGTGTTTCATGTGAGGCTTGATTGATTGAAAATGGCGGATAAGTTCGGAGGGAGAAACGAGGTCCCGAATTAGTTCCGTAGATTGAGTATGATCCAAAATTTTTGCCATAACCCGGTGAAACTTTCGTCCGCGGGGGGGTTTGAGGGCTTCCTTAACTTCCTGTACCGTAAAATCCGGGGGGATTGCTTCCTCTGTTGGACTTTCCATGGTAATCACCTGAATATTTTGAGAAATCTGCCTAATTCTGACTCTATCATATAATCTCAAACACTCTTGTGAATGAATCGTTTTGCAGTCTTCACCCGTATTATTAGGATCGTAACAGTACATAAAGCCACTCCAGGGGCTTACGCCCGTGGTCTCGGCTTTAACCCAGGCCATTTCTTAACACTTCGTTAAAACTTGTAATTGCATTTCACAGTTTTATTCACGAGGATCGTAATTACCCATTATAAAGAGTGGGCCGGGGTTCTCCCTGGGATGTTTTCACGAGTTAACAGTCGTGAAATTGCCTTTGTGGGGTTAGATATCCTTACCAGATGTAAAATCGATATTGTTAGTCTCTATCCCTCTTGATTTCAAGGTTTATTGAACAATCGCCGATAGTTAATGTGGAGTGGATGGACCTGGAAGGGAATATCGGAGGTTGTACTCTTGTCCCTGATTCCACCCGCGACCATCAGTCGTCCGAGCACGGTACGAAATTTAATCAACGCCCGTAAGAAGAACGACAACCTGCCAAACTTTAACCGGATTTTGCAAAATCAATTTTCTTCCTCCCCGCCCACTTTTCCCCGCTTGGATACAATCACGGCCGGGAATAATAGTGGCTGGTCGCCGGAGTGGTTTTCCTTTGAAGTAAACGGAGATTTAAACACTTTTCAAAAGATCGCCCGTGGAAAAGAAACAACCAATAACTTCAGTGGAAACTTCGATGTTCAATTCCAGTACCGTAATCACTTTGATGCCCTGGCCAAGAAATTACAGAGCGGTCTTTTCGACGAGGAAGTATTCACGGACGGTTCCGACTCGAATACATTTAGGGGGGACAATCAGGAATTTTCCTTAGATTGGCTTCGCCCGAAACAAATACTCCCCCGAGGACCACGGCAAAACTTCCTCGGTTTCACCACGGACACCAATGACAGAGCTGACCCTCAAAATATTACGGACATGAGCTGGCTTTCACGACTTCATAAGAAGAAAATACGCTGGTTGAGTGATCTCAATCGAGAAAATAAACCCCTCGAGAAAACCACACTACCTACGGCTAAAAACAATCTATTAAACGTCATTAAGTCCCGGATGAGTGAAAACGGAAAGAACCTCGAAACCTTTCTTGATGAAACCCTTCCTAATGAAACGAAGGATACGTGATGACTGGAAATGTACTTTCTGTACGAAATTAACAGTTTCTCACCTTAGTTCCCCACAGAAACATGAACAAGCGAGCGTCTTTACTCCACCATCCCTTCCGCATGTATCCCCGATTTGATTATTTAACCAAATCAAGCTACTCAATCGACGAGATTTATGACACACTACACGGATCTCTTTTTGATGGGTGATTAAAGTGATTTCGACGGTTGCTGATCGAATTGAGGACCGACAATCGGATATTAATAACTGGATTTCCAATGTACTGGATTCCGTAGATGTTCCTATATACAGCTCCTTTGACATCAGAAACAGTGGGCACAAAGTAAGCGTGGTCGATCCCAACGTCTTTCCCGCTGGGTTTAACAATATTTGTCAGGAAAGTTTGAGGGCGGCCGCCCCCGTATTTGAGCAAATTATTCGTAAACGTTTTGGCGGAGGAATCCACACCATTGGAATATACTCCGAAGACCATACCAAAAACTCGTTTTACTTTCAGAACCTTTACTCCCTCCTTGAACTGTTTGAAACGGCCGGGTTTGATGCTCTTTTGGTAACAACAAACGACCAACTGGACAAAGACCCCGCTATTATGGAAACGGCCAAGCGGGACAAAATCGAGATTCATCAGCTCCGGCGTGATGGAAACGGTTTATCCGCCGGCAATGAAACCATCGATCTCTTAATTTCCAACAATGATTTTTCCAGCGGGGTCCCTGAAATTCTGGAGACTACTTCCGTTGAAGTGACCCCTCCGCCCAAGATGGGATGGTGGAACCGCCAAAAGTCCAACCATTTCGATCACCAGTTCACACTCCTCGATGAGTTGGCCGAAGTCCTCGATATTGATCCCTGGCTATTGAAGCCAGTTACACGGCACGTTGACGGGGTGGATTTCGGTGATAAAACCGGTTTCGATCTAATCGCCGATCGGATCGACGAGGTTATCGATATCGTACAACAACATTACGGGGATCACGGAGTTGACGATAAACCTTACGCTTTCGTGAAAAGCAATCAGGGCACGTACGGAATGGGAGTGTATTCATTTGAATCCGGTGAGGAATTCCTGAAAATCAACCGGGATACCAGGGATAGCATGGCCCGACGAAAAGGGGGCCAGGAAAACTCGTCCGTCATTATTCAAGAAGGAGTGCCCACCGAAGATCGCGTCGAAAGCATGAGTGGTACTCTCGTTGCCGAACCGGTGCTCTATTGCCTCGAACACCGTCCCGTAGGAGGATTTCTGAGAACCAACGAAGAGCAATCGGACCGGAATAATTTGAATACCCGGGGAATGAAGTTTACATCGGAGGACCTCTGTACACTGTTTGTGGACGACGCGGAGAAAAACGAAGGTTCCAATATGACCCAGGACAAAATTGAAGTCTATAAGCTTATGGCAACGGTCGGAACCCTTGCCTGTGGCCGTGAAATGGCCGAGCTGAATACAACAACCTAGATCAAAGCCACTACACGGGTTTAGGCCCGCCGTATCGGCTTCTAACCTGCTCAGCCATTTTCACTCCGTTCTAACCTACTATTCCTTTTCACGGTTTCATCCACGATAGTTATATTCTTAACAAGGCACCGAACAACCTTAAGGGATTTAACCACAAGTTAACAGTCGTGGAATTCACCGTTGAAGATTAACAATTCAGGTCCCCATGGAGTACACGTTTCACACGGGTCAAAAATAGACTTCTGCAGGAGCTGATTGCTTGGTAAATTGATGAACAAGTACAATCGTAGTGCGAAATTATCCCCCCTGTTATATTTCATTATGCTCACCACACTCACCTAACAAACGATCCACCCCATGGTGTAGTTTTCCTTCGTTGATTGTTTGCGTATCATTCCATTTCACTTCAACGAGATTACCAGGGAGCACAAACCATCAGAAAATGAGCGATTCCGACGACGTATTTGACGTAACAAGCGTAAAAGACGACCTGAAAGACAACACAATCAGGGGAGGATTCTACACTGTAGGTGGTCGGTTTTTCACTATAGTCGTGCAGGCTGTGGGCATCATGGCCATGGCTCGGCTCCTATTGCCGAAGCATTTCGGTTTGGTGGCCATGGTCAGCCCATTTATAGCCTATGCAAAAACCTTCCAGGACCTCGGTCTTGGGGAGGTAATTATGCAGAGGGACGATCTCGAACATGGGCAAGTATCCAACCTATTTTGGATCAACGCCGTAGTGAGTTTGGTTCTGGCACTAATATTCATGATTGGCTCCCCGCTAATCACTATGTTTTATTCTGAACCCAAACTTTACGAAGTTGTTATATTTTTCTCCGCAGGATTATTTTTAGAAGGATTGACCGTCGAGCACGAAGCCATACTAAAGCGCCAGATGCGATTTGGGTGGCTGGCATTCACGGACGTGGGTTCCACCGCCTGCAGTATTATCGCCGGCATCGCAACCGCTCTATACGTTCCTAACGTTTTGGCCTTACTCATCATGGCCATCTTTAAATCCGCAACGAAAATGCTCTTACTCTGGGCCGTCACGGGCTGGTTCCCCTCACTCCCCTCCTTTTCTTCCCAAATTAAATCACTAATTCAATTTGGGGGAAATTTAACCGGGTTTGCCACGGTTAATTTCTTGAGTCGTCAGTTCGACGACGTATTGATCGGAAAACGCTGGGGTGCTACCCCCTTAGGATTTTACTCAAAGGCCTATCAACTCTTGTTACTGCC
>JBDGPJ010000240.1:0-542 GCA_042219695.1 bacterium | reverse complement strand
CTTTCATGACAGCCTGTTCAGTATGGGTGGTACGGATTCTCCTTGGACCGGGCTGGGAAACCACCGCCCACATTTTCCAGTTCCTGGGACTGCTCGCCGTTATTCAACCGATTAATAATTCCACGGGATGGCTCTACATCTCCCAGGACCGAACAGGCGATATGTTCCGATGGGGATTAATTGGATCATCCATCACCATAACGTCCTTCGTAGTGGGCTTACCCTGGGGCGCAATTGGAGTGGCCGCCTCGTATACGTTGTTTGGGCTAATCCTAAAAACCCCGCTCCTCTGGTGGTACGTCACCAGGCGTGGCCCGATTTTGGGATTCGACTTTTTACGAGTGAGTCAAATACCTCTTTATGGAGCGATACTGGCGGGAATGACCAGCTATGGTTTTTACCACTATTTTGCCAACTCCTCGTACGTTCTTTCACTCACACTTACAGCCGGAGTTCTCCATACGGCAGTATTCTTAAGCTGGGTCAGTATCTGGCCCTCCGGTCGCGAAGCAGTAATCGATTTTTGGAACTTAATAACGGAT
>JBDGPJ010000024.1:0-5144 GCA_042219695.1 bacterium | reverse complement strand
ATAATAAATATTATTCGTTGTTCCATAAATTTTTCGCCCTGCTTTGCCCATTAGTTCAAATCCAAAAAAATCGTCTCTCCAATCCGGATCGAGTTCCCGGCCAGTTTTGAGCTCAATTTGATCTTTTTTTGTGTTGAGATTGACCACGAGTTCACGGGGTTCGCCCTTGAAATTGTCGCCCGGCGGTTCCGGGACAATCGTCTGGGACTCGAGAAATTCCCGCTTGCGCTCCGCTTCAGTTTCCCCTTGCAGAGCTTCACGACCTAACTCTCGACAAACTTCAAGCATAGGACCGGTTTGTTCCCTGGTTTGATTTAGAATCGGGTCGGTCGAATAAGATGGCATAAATGCCGGGGACAGTAGAGACATACTTCAACGGTTGGACTGGGGAAAATCGGACAAGAATGAGAACGATGAATGGGTGAAAATTAATCATCCCGGCTCCCTGATGGATCTCCGTATTAAAACGAATTTCATAATATCGATTCAACATTGTAAATCAAGTTTTTGGTTTAGGTACTACATGTACTTTGGCATGGAGCGTGGGGTAGAGAGCTGGGAGTACGGCGCAGGGTGTAGAGCTTTTCCCGGTTGGATTTCATAATCTGGGATAGACATCACACACCGATATGTTATAATGATAAAAGAATTTTAAGCATCCGATGGGGATCCGTCCCAACGGATGTGACCTTCTCCGGAAGGTCTTACTTCATTGTCTGGTTGATTGCGAACCAGGCGATCAGCAGGAGATGAGACTGCTACGATCAGTCTCAGCATCTCCCCTATGTCAAAGGACATAGTAACCACCTCCCTTCCTGAAAGTGTTGCTTGGGTATTCACAACACTTTCCTTCCGGGAGGTCCGATCATCCGCAGAAGGTCTTTATCCGATTAACACTTCCTGTTGTTGGAATTTAATACCACTACTCTCCTTGTACGGCAGGATTCGTTATTTTGAAGACGGTAACGGATTTGGTCGAGTTTTTCTCCCCGGTGAACCCCACACATTCCCGCGGACAAATGAAACGTTCCTTCCGGTTTCCGTTGATGAAGTTCTCAAAAGATCTCCTGGGCTTTTGAGACGGTATTTAAAATTGCTAACACGGTAGAATGCCCCTGTAGTTCTTGGACGATTTCTTTCGTAGAAAGAGGAGAGTTGGTGCGGTCGTGAAATGTGGTTCTACGAAGATTCGAGAACAGTGATTCCGGTTCTTCCACAATTTCTCGTATTCCTTGCACGCCAGGAAAATTTGGACGATCTTGAAATGCTGGCTGGGTTGCCGTACTGAATACCACACTTGTCTCGTAGTGACGAACGAGCTGTTTCAATCCATCCAGTATGGATTGGATGTATTTGGGCGGTAATGTCTGCACTTCGTCCAGGATTACCACGCTGTTGGCGATGTTATGTAATTTCCGGCAACGTGACGGCCTACTGGCAAACAGACTTTCAAAAAACTGAACTGTAGTCGTAACGATGACGGGAGCATCCCAGTTTTCGCTGAATAATCTGTTTCTTTCCGTCTCACGCTCGGGTGAGATCGAGGAATGGTGCTCAACGACGTTTTTTGCACCAAAAATATCACGATATACATCCGTGTTCTGTTCAATAATGCTGGTATAAGGAATGACGACTATAATCCTGTCCATGTTGTGTTCTAAAGCGTGTTTTAAAGCAAAACCCATCCCCGAACGAGTTTTACCTCCACCGGTTGGTACCGTCAGAGAGAAGAATCCAGGTTTGTCCTCGGCTTCTTCGAGGCAATCAAAAAAAATCTTCCGTCGAATTTTATTCACAGTGCTTGAAGAAGATTGTTTATGTAAATTATCCTGAGAAGCTTTGAAGCGTCTCCAGAGACTTTTAAGATCATCATAATTCCCTCGTTTCTTACTGGATTCAGGATTAAAGTGTTTTTCGGTATCCAAGAAATCGGCGTCTACAAGACAACTGAACAACATACGTAGAAAAAATTCAATTCGTCCTCGATTTGGATTATCCGGGTCCAAAAAGGTAGGCAAGTGCTCTTTAAGTGTGGGTTCTATGTTTCCGAATTGATCTTTAAATCGTTCAAATTCCTTGGATTGCTTCGATGACTCCTCTTTCTCATATCGTTGAAAAGATTCCTTAAATTTTTCCCAGTTGGGTAGTCCCCATGATGTCCTTCTATGGGTAAACCAAGGAATGGTACTTGTTTTGAAGCACGGTATGCTCCGGCCTTTTTATGATCTACCGAATCACCTTTGTTTCGTAAATAGGACTGAAATTCATCATTGAATTTACCCAGATCATGAAGGAGGCCAATTACACGACCAATTTCTTCAGCTTGAAATTTTCTACCAAAAATCTGGGTTAACCGGGAAGTATGTTCTAAGTGATCATGAAGTAGGTGGGGATTCTCATTTTCATTTATACTATGGGCCCAGTATTGATCCGTATATAACTTGTCAGAGGACATAATTTTCAAGGTTTCTAATCAATAAATGAATTGTCCTTGGCTCCAAAGAAAATATCTTATACTAAATAACTATTTATACTATCGATTCAACATTGTAAATCAAGTTTTTGGTTTGGAAACTACATGTAGTTTGGCATGAGGCATGGAGCGTGGAGTAGAGAGCTGAGAGGAGGTATAAAGTATTGAAACTGGACAATTACCAAGAAAAATTTGAACGATTGATAGAGTTGGAGCAGGAAGAAGAAATGAAGCGGCACGAACGCGAAATGAAGCGGTTATCCGCCCTTGAACGGGAAGAAAAGGGGCGGTGTCTGGTTAACATGAGTATCGGGGAACAGCGCGAGGGAATGGGGGACGAAATTCTCGTAACTTACGAGAAGGAAGACAGCAAAGATCTTCCTGACCATGAAATACAGGTTGGTGATCTCGTGCAGACCAGTAAAAAATATCCGCTGGATGAGGACAATCCCACGGGTACGGTGTGGTCTCGAAGCCGGGACTCAATTACGGTGTCGATGACAGGGGAACCGCCAAAGTGGGCGCAGGCTCACGTACGTATCGATCTATACGTGGATAATATTACCTCTCAACGAATGAAGGATGCCCTGTTCTTATTGTCCGGTCTGTCCCGCGAGCAGGATTCACTGAAACAGGTCTTACTTGGTGAAAAGACTCCCTATTTCGAGGACCTCGAACGTGACCCGGAATTCAAGCGTACCGAACTGAACGAATCCCAGGAACGGGCTGTGAGGCGGGCGATGGAAGCCAGGGAAGTGGCACTGGTTCACGGTCCACCGGGTACGGGCAAGACGGTGACACTCTCCGAGGTCATTTACCAAGCCGTTCAACGGGGGAATGAGGTTCTGGCCACGACGGCTTCGAACATTGCCGTGGATCACCTATTAATACAACTCATTGATCTGGGACTTGACGTAGTTCGAATCGGTCATCCCGCGCGTACTTTACCGTCCCTTCGGAATCATTCGCTGGATGTCCTCGTTGAAGAAACGGAAGCTTACCGTAAAAGTCAGGGGTACCGTGAGGAAGCCATGGATTTGGTTGAAGAACGTCGTGAATATACTGCTCCGCGCGGGAAATACCGACGGGGCATGAGTAACGATCAGATTCATTCACTGGCCGAGCAGAACCGTGGGAACCGTGGCTTACCTCCTGAGACGATTCAGGAAATGTCCAGCTACCTTGAGTTGAGCGAGGAAATCGACGAGCTATTTGACCGGTGTGACCAGCTCGAGGAAGAAGCGACTGACGAAGTCATTGAGAACGCTGACGTGGTTTGTACCACCAACTCCACGGCTGGCTCGGATATACTCTCGGGATATCGGTTTGATTGGCTATGTATTGACGAAGCCACCCAGGCGACCGAACCATCCTGTTTGATTCCGATCACCAAGGCAAAAAAACTCGTCATGGCGGGCGACCATCGCCAGCTACCTCCAACGGTACTGAATACGGATGCTCGGGAAGGAGGGCTCCAGGAAACAATGTTCGAACGGTTGATGTACCGGTGGAATGAGTCCATCAGTCGCCGATTGAACGTTCAGTATCGTATGCACGAGGACATAATGGATTTTTCGAGCGAGCAATTTTACGATGGTGAGTTAGACGCCGATGAATCCGTGTGTACACATACGCTTGAAAACCTCCCCGAATACGAACACTCGGGTATTCAGGGGGAATACCGTGAAGTTGTACGTCCTCGTCCCGTGGTCCAGTGGTTGGATACTTCTTCACATCGTGGATCGGAACGACAGCGGGAGGGAAGTACTTCCTGGTGTAACCCCGTGCAGGCAGAGTTAACCGAGGAGATTGCACGAAGTTTCCTGGAAGCCGGGGTCAAACCCAAAGACCTTGCCATCATCACCCCCTACAGCGATCAGCAGGATTTGTTGACCGATCGACTTACAGTCGAGGAACTTGAAATTGATACCGTGGATGGATTTCAGGGCCGTGAAAAAGAACTGGTCGTAATCGATTTCGTACGCAGTAACCACGAGGGAGAGGTAGGTTTCCTGTACGATGCACGCCGTCTTAACGTTAGTTTGACGCGAGCCCGCCGGAAGTTGGTTCTGGTCGGAGATTTCGCTACCTTACAATCCCAGCAACTCTACCGCAATCTCTACGATTACGTGCGCAACCGTGGAGAAATCATATCTGACTGAATTCTCTTGTTACCACCAGGTGGGCCCCTGAAGAAGTTTCACGACCCAGGCGAGTACCAGGACAATTCCCCAGCTCCAGGCAAGGTAGGATGGGAAAACCATTTCCTTCCGCCGGTAGAAACGGATGAGGGTATAAACAATGCTAAAGACAAATAGGAAAAGGATGGGAACCGTAAAAGGATTCCAGTAGAAGGAAGTGATGAAGTTTCCGTGCCAGGCGGAACGAACACTACGAGTTAGACCCGTGGTGGACACTGGAACACCGGTGAAGTACTTAAGGATACTGGGTGGGAGATATCCCCGGGAAAGCCACCAGACGTTCCACCCGAGGTAGAAGGTGAGTACAAATGTAGCGGCCCCGAAACCAAGGTTCCGGGGCCGTATTATTTGCTTCATTTCACTTCCCCCGAAGTAGTTTTACTCGGCTTTACAGGCATCAATCAGCCACGGGATCCATGCAAGTGGCAGACAAAGAAAGACCAAAACAGCAAAGGCGATGACTCCCTTCA
>JBDGPJ010000239.1:0-2648 GCA_042219695.1 bacterium | reverse complement strand
TCCGTCGAGCTCTCAAGCAATCACTAAACGTTCCAGCCGTTCGACTCCTGAACCGAATTGGTATCAGGCCATTTAAACAGTACCTGGAAAGTACCGGATTTAAACATTTCAACCATAAAGCAAAATGGTACGGACTTGGCCTCGTCCTGGGAGGCGCCGGCGTCAACCTTATGGAACTCACGAATGCTTACGCCACGCTGGCCTCAAATGGGAAGTACCAATCTTCTACTTTTTACCGGACACGACAATCGTCAAAAGAAACTTCCAGTCGAATATTTTCCCTCGAATCGGCTTATTTGGTCCATAACATTTTGAAGAATCGCGAACCGTGGTTTAACAACACGAATTTTGCCTACAAGACCGGTACTTCGGCCAACCACCGTGACGCATGGACCATTGCCTACAACCCGGAATACACGGTGGGAGTGTGGGTGGGGAATTTTAGCGGTGTGAGTTCCAAGTACCTACTTGGAAAGCGGGCGGCAAAACCACTGGCCCAGAAGGTGTTTAGAATACTTTACAAAAATAAACAGGGTCCCTGGTACAAACAACCTTCCAACGTGGTAAACCGTACAGTCTGTGCCTCCAGTGGAAGGTTACCAAACCGAAACTGTCCGCGAACGAAACAAGCCCTTTTTATAAAAAAACGCACACAACCCAAACAATGTGACGTACACCAAAAGATTTACGTCTCTCCTGACGGTCAACGAAGCTACTGCTCGGGATGTATCCGTGACCACGATTACAAAACTCGAGTTGTAGAGCGTTACTCCCCGGTAGTCACACGCTTCTTCGGAAACCGGGGTATGCTTAAACACGAGATCCCTCCCCACAATTCCGACTGTCCCTACTACAAAACCACACAGCGAGATCTGGCCATCGTCTCCCCCGCCCACGGCCAAACATTCGTAAACTACGGTGACTCCAAAGTACCAATAAAAGTAGCAGGTAATGAATCAAACGGGAAGATGTTTGTGTTCGTAAACCAGAAACTGCTGGGTAAACTCCAGCGTGACAAAACGCTATTCTTCGATCCCGATAACCCGGGTAAATACACCGTGTCCGTGGTGGATTACTCGGGAAACTCCACTCAGCACTCCTTTACAGTTCGCTGAGCCAATGAGACCGGATTTTTGAAGTCATTCCCCTCTAAGCAGTCAGGAAATTCGGAACCGAAGCCCGGAGGCCCGAAAATCGATCCCTACTTTAAATATATCAAGGCACTTATGGATGTTTTTACCGTAATTGTTGCTATTGGGTTAAGCATGGCTTTCCTTTACTTCTCCGGCCTGTACGATGCAATCTACCGCATTTACCTGTCATTTGTGACTCCGGCTACTGAAATCGACAAGTTCCAATCACTGGGAGATTACCTCTACTACAGAATCGCCGGGCTCTCTTTTTTGTATTTCCTGTGGAATGTTTTTATCCTTACCCTGGCCTGTAAATTCTTGATACGAGACGTCTATGATTAGGGGGATAGAAGTCCCGGCTTCGTTGATTGGATAGTTCCTCCCTTAGACAAACGCACAAATTATTTCATCACCATGTAAGCATTCTGCTCCGGTAGACATCCTCCTACATTACATCGGGTCCTCAATCATCGGACAATTCCTAACCGGAATCTCTCAACGCCACTCGTTTATTGAATCCAGCTCAATTGAAGTGGCTGTTATATCGAATCACTGGTTTATGGAGACTACAACAATTATTTTTGAAGCCCGAATACACGGTTTTTCAGGACCGGACCAACTATCTTAGGGTTTTGTTACGATTTCTTCGACTTCGGCCTCTTGTGGGCTCATGAATCAATTTTTCGGGACACCCAGACATGGAGACGGTCGGCCAACTTACAAAAATCTCCCTCGGCTTCCGCGTGAAATGCTTCCATGAGGGAACGATCGAGGGAGAGGGACGGTTCCTCCCCGTCTTGAGTAGCCCACTGAATGCGTTTCCGGGCCCAGTTTAAACATTCGTCCACACCTGGCCGAGGAAGTGAAATTGTTCTGACATTTAATCCGGTCCAACGTGCCCAATGGGATAATCCGGCGTGAGTTGTCGCAAAAACTCGTCCCCCACGTAACTTAATCATCAGGAGACTGACGTAAAGAATAAGTTTTGGGATCCTCTGGGCCTCGTCCCAATACACGTTTTCACCGATCGGAGGAAACTGGAGATTAAAACCGGATTTTGAATAATGAACGTATTGACCACCAATTTTTTGTTTCCAGTGTTTCAAATGGGAGGATTTCCCGGCCCCTCTTGGACCCTGAATTTGGACAAAAGCCGGTCGTTCAACGTCCGGTGGAGCGCTCAGTCCTCGATCGATCCAGGTTGAGTCGGGAAGTTCTTCTTGACGTTTTTGGGTGAACGGATTGCACCGTAAGTCGAGTTGTTGATAAGGATTTTTCGGATTTGAGTTTTTACTTCCGGGGATTTTTGGATTCATAATTAGTTAATCGTTTCGGAACCAGGCGAATTAACGTAAAACAATCCATCTAAGGAGATAGATGACTTCCAAAAATTGAATTAAGCTATCACGGGAAATGAATTATTCGAGAAAAAGGGTATTTCAATTTCGTTTGTACTTACCAACCAGAACCTTCCAACGTAATCTGAATCCTTCCTAAATATTCCGCCTATCGTAT
>JBDGPJ010000238.1:0-3253 GCA_042219695.1 bacterium | reverse complement strand
ACGATCTCGTCCATGATGTTGGCTTGTTTTCTTTGAAAATTTTTATGCTTTTGGCAGACATCTGTTTTCTCGCTTGAAAATTTGACTTGTATATCGATATGCGATATATTTCTTTATGAAGGGAGAATGGAGTTGTGATACAGGAATTTGCCGATGAGGGCACCGAGGATATCTACAATAACGACAATACAAAGAAAGCCCGACAAACATGCCCGAAGGAGTTATGGAGAACCGCTCAGAAGAAATTCACGTTCTTAAATACGGCCCAGGAATTAAATGACCTGCGTGTTCTCCCGGGCAATCAACTCGAATCGTTGTCTGGAAACCGTAAAGGACAATATTCAATTCGTATTAACGATCAATATCGAATTTGTTTTCGGTGGACCGATATCGGACCCACCGATGTGGAAATCATCGATTATCACGACTAACGTCCAGTGAGGAGTGATTGTGATGGGTACTTCTAAATCTGTTGAAAAGCTGGTTGCTTCCCTTCCCACGAACCGGGAACCGTTTCACCCGGGAACAATTATCCTGGAGGAATTTCTCGACGAGCTCGACATGACCCAGAAAGAACTTTCCGAACGAATGGGTGTCCCCTACGCCCGGGTGAATGAACTGATCCACGGAAAACGGGGGGTAACGATTGAAACCGCTCTGATGCTGTCCCGGATTTTCGGGACCACAGCAGAAATGTGGCTAAACATGCAGCGCCAGTACGATCTCTGGCAGGCCCTTCACTCGGAGGATACAGCTAAAAAGATTGAAAACGTAGAGCCCATAAGGAAGGCAAGTTAATCCCTTTTCGATACGCGAACGGACCTGATCACGGAATCGATCTATCTACTGATCAGGTTCTGGAACGCTTGCCCCGATAGAAATTGGGGGTGGCCGGTCCCTTTGAGTTGGTATGTGCAATTTGTTCCAATTTCTATCGGGGTGAATATTCAGCCGAATGTGTGAAGCGCGACGTCGAGCCGGACTACCCCGATGCAAATCAGCATGTTCAATTTGGTAGCAAATTTCATCAGGTTTCCCCTTCTGATTTGCGACGGGGCAGGCGCAGAGTTCGGATTGTTTTTACGGTCGGTTAGCTACGACCCTGAACCCGTATTCGGTGTGAAGCGGTAAGCTGTCCTCATTTTTCGCTTCCACATAATCCGCTTTGGACATCGAAGTATTCACACACTATAATTTGAATAGCATGAATGGAGGCTTTGTCATGGTTACAAACCAGGTGGACGGAGATTGGATTGAATCGGATTCCGAGCATCTGGGGGGGAACCCCCGCGTGAAGAATACACGTATATCCGTTTCCCTTCTTCTCGAACTGCTGGCCAGTGGTATGACCATTGAAGAAATTACGGAGGAATACCCCAGCCTATCCCATGAATCCATACAGGGAGTGCTCCATGAACTGAGCGATAAACAAAAAGCGACATGAAAATTCTGCTCGATGAGAACTTGCCCGACTCCCTCGTCGATCAACTCACTGAATTAGGTCATAACGTTGACTCCGTTAATCGGCTCGATTTGAAAGGTATTGAGAACGGGGCTCTCTACCACGAAGTAGCTTCCGGATACGACTTTCTTTTCACTAAAGACGCAGGCTTCGCCCACAACGTCCGGCAAAAGGAAAACACGGGAAGAACAACGCTAATTCACGTAGTAATCCCCCAGTCGGAAGCCGAGACATTCTCCAAACAGTTCATCAAACACTTCACGGAAACCAAATGGAACCAGGTTGAAAATGGTGACCAATGGCCGGAAGAATTCGCGTAAACTTCCCAAATTGATCTATCCACTCATCCGATTTTGGAATGCTTGTCCCGATAGAAAATTGGGGATGGTCGGCTATTATCAATACGTCCGTACAATTCGTTCCAATTTCTATCGGGATGAATATTCAGCCGAATGTTGAGAACACAACGTCGAGCCGGACTACGCAGAGTTCGGCTTGTTTTACGGTCGGTTAGCTACGCTCCTGAACCCGTTTTCGGCGTGAAGCGGTGAAAATATTGTCAAAAAAAGCGTGGGACTTCCTCACAATACCGCTCGTATTCGTTGCCGAATCGTTCCTTTAACCAGGTTTCTTCGACAAACGGGGCCAGTCCAAACCAGCACGCGAACAGACCCCCGGTCAGCCAGACCTGCCAGTGGCTCACGATCAGACACCAGCCCAGGATAATCATAATATCTCCCAGGTACTGGGGATTTCTCGTGTACGAATAGATCCCGCTGGTGATCAGCTCCCCTTTTAACCCCGCCGACGTATCGACGCCCAAGTTTCCAATGGCCGCCACCGCCAGGGCCAGCCCGGAGACGACGAGGACCATCCCCACGATTCCGTTCCAGTTCCCCATCGCCCGGGACGGATTCGACACCTGCCAACCGAGGATTATCAGTCCCACGGTCAACACAATGACCGATATCCATGTAAACCAGAACTGCCAGGAACACCTGGACGGGGGCGGCCACACTCGCCGGTCCGGGTACATAAGACTCCAGACCAGCGATCCACTAACAAGTCCGTCGGTCAACAGCATTATCCAAAATAACACGAGCATTCCTCCACGATCGAACTTTAGTTTCCCGACCTGCCCGTCGAGTCTATAAATGGACGGACATGGAATGGAAGGAGATGAACGATGTCAGGGACGTCAAAAACATTTCTTGCAGTCACCGTATGTCTACTGGTCCTTATCGGTTTTTCACCGGTCGAAGCCGTTGAAATGAAGCGGGGCGGACCCATTCAAGCGCCGCGGGTGGACCGGATTGTTATCGGCCTCAAGGATTTTCGCCTGCTTGCCTTCTCGGACGGGAAGGTCGTATTTGACTATCCGATCGCAACCGGGGTCGACACCGGTCCCACCCCAAAGGGAACCTTCCGTGTAGTTAGCCGGTTGAAATATCCCTGGTATACGCCCGACGACAAACCCGCCCAGGCCCCCGGGGCCGACAATCCACTCGGTACCCGCTGGATCGGCATCAACAAGCCGAGCTACGGTTTGCACGGCACCAACGAACCGGGGTCAATCGGCACCCGGGCGTCGGAGGGATGCATCCGGCTTCTGAACACCAAGGTAGAACAATTATACAGACACGTGCCCAAAGGCACACGCGTTATTATCAAAAAACGACTCGACATGGATCGAAAAAAGTTAACGAAACTGCCCCACTCCCCTCCGAAAAAAGAAAGTTAGCACGTTACCCCGATGCAAATCAGGGCGTTTCGTACGATATTTTTTCATCT
>JBDGPJ010000237.1:679-2497 GCA_042219695.1 bacterium | reverse complement strand
GACACTCGGACGCGCCAAAAATTGCCGTGAATTCAAACCAAACCGTCCACCTCGTGTTCGGGGAAAGTCCTTCAGGTCCCCTGCAGTATTACCACGTGGAGTACACAAAATCCGACCAGGGATTAAAAAACTTTTCGGAACCCATCCAGTTATCCCGTAGGAAATCCGGGACGGTACTAAGTTCACATTTCCCATCCCTGGAACTTGATGGTCACGGTAATCCCATCGTCCAATGGGAACTGTTTCGAGATAAATCACGTCATCCTAAAGGTTTGAGAATAACGTATTCACCGAATCAGGGTGATACCTTTCTAGCTCCCATCATGGTACCTAAATCCAATCAACCCGAAGGAAGTTTCAACGGTAGCCAGCAGGGTTTACTTCGAGAAAAAGTCGCCGTTAATGAACAAGGGGAAATTGCCGTGGTTAACAGTACGTTTTTAGAAAATGTGAGCAGTGATATATGGTTGTGGAGAGGATCGATTAATAAAGAAGCAAGTAAACAAATCCAGGGAGGCAAGTAATTCCATGTCGATTCCGGACGAGGCACATGAACTGCAGGAAACCCTCAATCAAATTGCCGATTTACTGGAGGAAGCCAGAAAAACGGCCGACGAACCTCCGATTAACTCAGGTGCCGTAAAAGAACCACTGGACCAGGCGAATCAACACGTGCGTACGGCCTCGGAGCAACTGGCTAACGTTGTCGCGGAATAAAAGAAATACGTTAAGGAAGGATTAAAACTGGAAAGATGGGCTCTGTCGAAATCTTTATTACGGTGTCTCTACCAAAACGTTCTTTGGATGTTTTGTTTTGCGGTATTTCATAATTTGGGGCTCCCAATCTTTTTTTGCGAGAAAAAGATTGGATCAAAAAACCTGTTTGACAGGTTTCTTTTGCATACTTTTCTTCTCGTAAAAGAAAAGTATGCTGGCTAAGAATGAGCAAAATATAACTCCAAAGGACCAAAATTCGGAGAATTTCAACAAAGCCGAAAGATGTTTAATCCCAAATCAGAATAACCGCGAAATCAATCGACGGTGATTAGATCCGTGTTCGTTTTGTAGGTCACGGATCCAATTCCATTTACCTTTTTAATTTCTTCCGTTGACTGAAATTCTCCGACGTTCTGACGATAGTCAACAATACGCTGTGCGATCGTAGGTCCTACACCGGAAAGCTTCGTCAGTTCACTGACGGAGGCTTTATTGATATTAATTCCATCGTCGGAACTCGGAGCATTTCGCACCGTTATATCTTCCCGGATTTCTTCAAGGGTAGCCGGACCGATTCCCTGGACGTTCGTGATTTCCTCCTTGGAACGGAAATACCCCTGCGACTTGCGATATTCGACAATTTCACGGGCCGTATGTGATCCAATACCAAACAGTAAATCGAGCTTGTACACACCGGCACGGTTAAGATCTATTTTGTCTGTATTATTGCCGGAACCGGCTTTGATTCGATCACGAATATTATTGAGAGTTATCGTGCCGATCCCCTCTACACGGGTTAACTCTTCAACCGTTTCAAAATTACCGGACCGGGTTCGATCGTTCACGATTTCATTGGCCAGGCTTGGACCGATTCCATCTAATTCCTGAAGCTTGTCCGCACCGGCCGAATTAATGTTGATGGGCGGTTTCGTACTGACGTCTCCCACCGAAATTTTGTCCCGGTTCTTATCGAGGGTGGCGTCTCCAATACCATGAACTTCTACCAGTTGACCCACGGTTTTAAACGAACCATTGTTCTGTCGATAAGCTATAATTTTCTTGGCAGTCGCCTCTCCCACCCCGTCCAGTGCCGTCAACGTC
>JBDGPJ010000237.1:219-605 GCA_042219695.1 bacterium | reverse complement strand
GCCGGAAAATATCACGTGCATCCTTGTAGTAATGACTGGCAATCGTTGCGTCCTGGAGGGAAATTAAGTTCTCGTCGTTGGAATAATTGGCGGAGAACGTCCAATTGAAGGATCCCGTTACGACCGTGGGATTACTATTGGGGGATCCCCCATCAATAACGGCGTATTTATCGTGAAGTACGCCATCAAAGTTGTCCTTTCGAACCGGGACCTTGTTCTCACGCAGATTTGAAAATCGCGAATACGTGGAGCCGGTTTGAAAAACCTCAACCGTCCCCCGGATTTTGATACCTCTGTTTTTTAGTTCGGTGAGTTTCTTGGAGATTCTGTCGTTGGTGAAGGTAAACATGTTGAAGTACACGGAATGGTCCGCGGTTTCCAGCTTA
>JBDGPJ010000237.1:0-209 GCA_042219695.1 bacterium | reverse complement strand
TGTGAACACAATGGACGTCGGTATTCCGTTGATCTCCACGTAGTTCTCGGTAAGGCTGTTCTTATCGTCCCCAAAGTTTTTATTGTACATCTGATTAAATTCCTGCTTGTAAATGGAAGCCACGGAAGAGGAGTTAAAGGTAACAACATTGTTTTTATTCTCGTTGATTCCATCTTTCGTAAAATTCATGGAACCGGTTAACACTTTTT
>JBDGPJ010000236.1:4421-6285 GCA_042219695.1 bacterium | reverse complement strand
CTGAGATAGAAGTAACCCGCGACGATCCCACTTACGCAGGCATTGTTCGTGCTGTTCATGACGTAGACCACAGGAGGATACTCCGTGCCTGTACACGCTTACATTCCAGCCATTTTCCACGAGGTCACGTAACGTGGCCTGCACACATCGATGAGTACAAACCCCGGCAAGAATCAATGGAACCTTGGAAGTAAAGTAACGCTTCAACGCCGGGAATCCACTGTGATCTTCTTTGGTAAGTAGATCTCCCATTGTTAGATCCGGGTGCCATCGTCCCCCATCATCGGGATCTTTACACAAATGGGGCATGTCCTCGAACTGGCCCGGCTTATAAACACTCTGGACTCGAATGACGGGA
This sequence comes from bacterium, assembly GCA_042219695.1. Lineage (GTDB taxonomy): Bacteria > T1Sed10-126 > T1Sed10-126 > T1Sed10-126 > JBDGPJ01 > JBDGPJ01. The sequence continues at coordinate 5,927 of JBDGPJ010000236.1, read as the reverse complement.
GTTTTTGGGTCGACCACGTTCTTCAGGTGGGAAATCGTTTGTTGGATGGGTTCAAGAGGTCGCCCGGCCCGTCCGTAAGAACCTTCGGGATGGTAGAAATCACGCTGGATATCAATCAAAACAAGTCGAAAATTCGACATAACTATCCTCCACAAGAAATCAAAAAAATTGGGGAGGATAGGGGAAAAATCACTCGGAAAAGCAAAAATGCGATTCCCTACGCCGGTGTTAACCGGTTCAGGTTCCGAGGGTAATCTCTCACCCGGATCGCCCTCAAAGCGATCCGGTACCCCTATCGCTCAAGTGTTACTCACCAATTAAAATAAGAATATAACGCCAAGTTCCCTGTTTTACAAGTACAAGAGATTTCACGGTTCCCCTCTTGTTTAAAAACGCATCGTTATTATGTACGAACGCAAACAATTTTTAGCATAATTTTCTGAAATTTATGCATGAAGGGACTGTTTACCCAGGGAAGATTTTTTAATGGTTGATTGATAATGTACTTGCTCACGTACCACTGAATCGGGGCATCCTTCGATCTTTGATCTTACAAGTTGAGGACAACCCCGCCTGGTACATAATCTCATTCAGGCAGATAGATAGCATCAACGGGAACCACCCACTCGATATTAAATCCAATCTATCGTATACTTTCTTGACATTCATAATTCTATCTACAGGAGTGATGCCGTATGATTTCCGATGAATTAGCCAACGCTCTCGATGAACAGATGCACGAAGAATTTGGCGCTGCTTCCGCTTACCTGGGTATGGCCGCCTGGCTGGATGCCGAGGACTGGGATGGATTTGCGCATTTCATGAAAGCTCAGTCGATGGAAGAAGTCGAACACGCCATGAAAATTTACGAATTCCTCTACGAGGTGGGTCACAGGGCACATATCCCCGGCCTGGAACAACCTCAGAACAGTTTTGGGTCCGTGGAAGACGTCTTTCAAACGGCCCTGGAGCACGAGGAACGGATGACTGAAAACTTCAACGAGCTGGATGAACTCGCCGAGGAAAACCAGGATCGATCGGCCCGAACCCTGATTAACTGGTTTATTGACGAACAGATTGAAGAGGAAAACCTGATGGGGGACATCCTAACGAAGATCGAACGTGTCGGGGACGATCCCACTGGATTGATGATTCTGGACGAGGAACTCGGCGAACGTCCCATGACAGGGGAAAATCCGGGGGGATAACTTCGAACGATTCGTATTACGAATCGTCCGGTATTTCACCGTCCCAGTAATCCCGTTCGGCGTCCAAATCAAAAAACCCTTCAAAGTTTCGCTGTTCCGTACCTCCGGGAGCTGAACCACTTAGTATCCCGACTTTACCACTATCGGGGTATACCATCGCGTCCGGATCCTCCATGGTCGACACACAGATATAACGGAGGGGCTGATCGGACGTGTTTATTAACTTATGGGAATGATCGGGACCCGTCTGGAAAGCCAGAAAATCTCCGGCGGTCACCTCCCACTCTTCACCATCGTA
>JBDGPJ010000236.1:731-4411 GCA_042219695.1 bacterium | reverse complement strand
GTGCCCTCACCTTTCTGAATAAAAATAGCCTCTTCGTTCGCCATATGTGAGTGATAGGGCCATGCGGATTTCCCCGGGGAAATCCGGTACTGTCGAAATCCTATCTTTTCCAATCCCGTTTCCTGAGAGACATCTCGAATTTCGGCATCAAATTGACCACCGGGACTTTGCCGGCGCCATTCTACTTGCTCGGTATTCACAATCGGTTCCGTATCCAAGGTAATCCCTCCATTTTAAGTTGATGCTTCTCGATAAAATCAAAAGGGTAGTTATACACATACCAGCTCCATTTACTCTATTCCTTTGTGAACAATACTCAATCGTCGACCGGTTTAGTCCCTTCACAATCAGGGTAGTTCGAACAGCCCCAGAATTTCCCCCAGCGACCTTTTCTCAGGTTCATCTCGGAACCACATTCCGGGCAGTCCGGTGCTTGCGATCGTACTTCGTCCATGGTCTTTCGAGGGGAACCAACGGGACGTTCCCCCTCACAATCGGGATCGAGACAATAATAGACGGTGGCATTCCCACCGTCCTTGGTCATGTGGCGCTCACACTCCGGACATAGGTAGGTCTTAGCCGGGGGATTCGAGCTGAAGTCACAATCGTCCGAGGCACAGTGAACGAATTTCCCGTACTGGCCTTCCCGGAGGAACAAATTGCTGTCACAAAGGGGACACGTTTCAAAATCCAGCTTTTCCTTGAACGTTTCGGCCGTCCCCTCCGGTTCAATTCCCTTCCCCTGTTCAATCCATTTCTCGAGTTCGTCGTCGAACTGTTCAACAAACTGGCGCCAGTTTTCCTCACCTTCGGCTATTTGATCGAGGCGTTCCTCCATTTTTTCCGTAAGTTCCACGTCACAGATATCAGGAATCGAACGACGAAGGAAGTTGATTACGTCAATACCCCGGTTTGTCGGTGAGATTTGACCGCTCTCAATTTGGATGTACTGCCGGTGTTTGAGCTTTTCTATTGTCGAACTGTAGGTCGAGGGGCGACCGATTCCTTCCCGTTTCATCATGGCGATCAAGCTTCCCTCACTAAATGCTCTTGGTCCCTTCGTTTCGGACTCGGTCAAATCAACACGGGCCACGTCAACGCCCGTTGCACGAGCCATGGTTTCGAGGGCCTCGTTGGACCACTCTTTTTTTGGTTTGGGCGTCACCCCGGGAGCCGTACAGCGAAAAAACCCCCACTCCTCGATGGCTCTCATTTTTCCGCGAAAAATAGCGGTTGAATCCCCGGTATCCGGTCGTAAATAAAGTGAAAGCGTATTCCATGTGGCCGGAGCCATCTGGGACTGGACGTACCTCTGCCATATGGCACCGTAGAGCGTTTTCATATCGCCGGAAATATACTTCAGGTCGTCCGGGGTCAACCCCGGGTTTTTGGCTCGTATCGCCTCGTGGCCTTCCTGGTCTCCTCCGCCTCCTCCCCTCCACTGGTGGTATTCCTCACCATATTCCTCCTTAATAAAAGAAGCGGCTTTGGCACAACCCTTACGGGAGATTCGATTGGAATCGGATCGATGGTAGGTAATGAGACCTTTCTCGTAGAGGGATTGTGCGAGCGACATCGTCTTACCCGCCGGCCATCCGAACCAGCTGGACGCACACCTCAGCATCTCCGAACTATCAAACGGATAAGCCGGATTCATCGTATCGGTATCAGTCACGCACTCCAGTATGTTCAGGCCATGACAATCGACGTCATTCTCAATATTTTGTGCCCGTTCTTCGTCCGTCAGTAACTGTTCGCTATCCCCGGTCCCAATTGTGACATCGTCCAGTTCGATCAGCTCAGTCTCAAGCTCGTCCTCAATATTCCCGTCCTCCGGCTGGACGTAGGCCGAGAGATTGTAAAACGTCTCCGGTTCAAACTCGTCGATTGCCTCCTGTTTTTCGACGATTTTTGCGAGGACGGCCGTTTGAACTCGACCGGCCGACAGCTTCTTTCCCTTGAAGGCATTCATGAGAAACGGACTAATTTTATAACCCGCCAGACGGTCCAGGATGCGTCTTGCCCACTGTGCATGGACCATATCCATGTCGAGTGAGCCTGGTTGATCGAGCTGTTGTTGAACCTCGTCCTCCGTAATGGATTCCAGTCTCATGCGGTGAGCCTCGGTTCCGTTCAGAACGAGGTTCTGTACCTGCCAGGCAATAGCTTCACCTTCACGGTCCGGATCGGAGGCGATGTATATTTCACCATTGGAACGGCTGGCCTGCTTGAGTTGACTGACGGCGGAGGATTGGTTGGCCCTCCATTCGGGCGTGTAATTCTCGCCGAGTCCCATCTCTCCTTCGGGCAAATCGTACATGTGTCCCCGGGTTGCCTGGAACGACCAGTTATTGCCAAGAATACTACTGAGGGTTTTTATCTTGGTGGGTGATTCAACAATAATTAACGGCATAAGTTATCCAGTATCATTAATGAAGTTTATCAAAATCAGCCTGAATAATTGGTGACAATTTTCACTCGTCACCAATCATTCATCTCTACAATACAGCCGTCAAACTTGAATGTACGAATAATCAAACTGTAATACCATTCAACGAATTCACACAGTGTAATTGTCAATCCCAATTTCTCATAGTTCACTGGCCGGGCTAACCCCGCTGGCAATCGTACGTTTCCGTGCGATAGACGGCTGTTATACGAACGGTCTTGTTCATTGACAGTTTTACTGTCATGGATAACCCGGATTAGATCTTCACCTGGTAATGGTATAAAATCACAGGAACTCAAACAGGGCATTCAGGAATTCGCTCCGAACGTATAAAGCACACCACCTTACAGTTTTTTTAGTCGTTCCCCCATCTTGTGTACTCCTCGGGTATCCAGGAGAACAGTTTTGTTAATAAAATCCCAAACCCGAGTAACACGCTGAGAACGACAAAAATGTACACGAGCCCCTGCACCAGGCGAAGTACAACAAGGGCAATTTTGGCCGGGGTTCTCATAATGATATCCCAGAATGTATTGATAACCTTGCGGTATTCCTTCAACACCTGACGATACTCTTCCTCCGGCCAGCTCAATACATATACCGGTTGATGGCTGATCATCGTTACGTGAATCGTGGCAAAGCGACTTTTCTTTCGGCTTTTGGAAAGTTTCCTCTGGTAACGTTTTAGCTCTTTCACCAGTTGCATCTTCCTGTCGTTTAACTTCATTAACAATTCAATTGTGTCCTCTCCGGGTTCCATCCGATTGACACGGTCCCGTAGGTGCTCCATGTTGGAAAGCGTTTCATTGAGGACGTCGATTTCGTCTTTGGAGGACTGTATGGAGATTCTGTAGTTTTTTAGTTGAAGGGAATCTATGTCGAGTTTCGATTGTAGTCGCCTAATGAATGTATCAAATCGACTGGACGGAACTCGGAGTGTGGCCTCTCGCCGTACGCGATCCTGGTTTTCCGATTTGTTGGCTGATTCAACGTAACCGCCAAAAGACCTCGTCAGGTCGGTAACCTTTTTGTACTTCTGATTGATTTTGTCAGTTTCTACGCGAAGACGAGCTTCACTAACTTTAAGTGTGCTTGATTTTGAGGAACTGGACGATTCCGATCGATCACTTTGGGCGTCTTCCCCGGACTGAACGGTGGCTTGTTTAGATTCATATTGCTGCCCTCGGTTTACACTCGAATCACCACACCCGGCCATCACAATTATTACCAG
>JBDGPJ010000236.1:0-721 GCA_042219695.1 bacterium | reverse complement strand
CACGATGAAAACCGAACTCTACTCACGAATGTTGACCCCATAAAAATGGATACAATTCGTGAAAGTATCGCCAGAGATTTTGTTGTAAGCGTCTTTACAAATTTTGGCTCTGTAGAAACCCTGTTTTGAATCTCCTTTACCGGTGTTGTAAGGGAATTGGGGCTTGCGTAAATAGCTTTATCTGAATTTGAGCCCCATCGATGGGGCGTCCTCACATTCAGTTCCCTCGGAGACTCGCTGGAGGCGAGCCCAGAATGAGTGTCGCAAGTCCCAATCCCCCCTGTTATGTAGAGGGGTTACAAAGCCCAAATGTTCTAAATACATCAATTACGAGAATAGGTTTCCCCTGACCAAAAAAGTACCTACTTCAGCTATCGATTAGTGTACTTTTTTTTCACGAATAGAAAAGTAAATAGATAGATCGTTTCATTTGCTGAATCAGGTATCCCTAAAGAAATTTCACTGATTTTTAATGGAATCTTCGAGTATGAAACCGGGCAAAATATCGGTCTCGAAACGACCCAACTAAAATTTCAGGGAAGATTAGACAACAATACGAGTAATGTAGAGTGGAAATAATATTCCGGGAATATTACGAGGCTATGGTGGGATTATGGATCGCCCTGATGACATCACACAAAACCCACGTTTACGACTCTATTGAATTCCTTCGATAATTCCGTTGTATACTGACATTAAATCCGTTTTTCGATGAACGGTT
>JBDGPJ010000235.1:2943-12495 GCA_042219695.1 bacterium | reverse complement strand
TACTTGATACCTCTCACTTTCGCGAAGAAAAAATCCAACACCTGTTATTTTCCGGCTGAAAAAAAGTGTCTGAATGAGGGGGTGGACTTTAACGACCCCGTTTTAAAAAATGTGTTAATGCGAGGAGTAACCGGGCATTTCCAGGACCTTCCGACGGGTTTTGAAGGAGCTACCAACCCCTGGTAATCCGTACAATTTGTAACGAAGAGCTCACAAAAGCCATACATTTTTGTACTTCTTTTTGCCTTTTTGTGGCCACTCATTCTTAATTTGTATGGGGTGTCGGTAGATTCTGGGGAATTCCCAATCAGGTTAAGGCCGTCTTGATTTGTTCGTAGACGGATTGAACCCGTGACTGATCGCCGCCTCTAATTTTGACATCGATGTGTCCGTCTTCCCGGGGATAACTTCCAATCTGGCATTCCGGGTATTTCTCCTGGATTTCACTCAGTGGTTCCGCCACGTCTCCTTCGTATGATTCAACCGTTAAATGCCGGCTAAAAGCATCACTTCCCTCGAATTTTTCCTTCCATTGATCGAACAATGGTTTGAGAAGGGAGGGGAAGCCAGGGAAGACGAAAACGTTGTCCGTACGAAACGCGATGGCCGGGGAATCTTCCAGAAGTATGGCGTTGGAATTTTTCGGGAGATTGGCCATTTGAACTCGGGATTCATTCACGCGATCTCCGTAGTAGGTGTGGAGCCATTCCAGCACCTGTTCGTTGGTTTCCATGGATTTTTCCAGGGCCTGTGCCACCATTTGTCGGGTGAGATCATCGTGAGTGGGTCCGATGCCTCCCGTTATGAGGACGTAATCACAATCGACGACTTGTTTGAGTAAAGGTACGGCCCGGTCGGGTTTGTCAGGGAGGGTTAGTACGGCCTCAATTTCGATTCCTTTCTGGTTAAGCTGCTCAATGAGCCAGGGGCCGTTCTCGTCCCGAGTTTCGCCGTGGAGAATCTCGTCACCAATGATTACGATCGCGGCTGTGTTCATGCGTGTATCACCGATCTACTTTTGTCGTAAATGGAACGATAAACAGGGTTCTTTTATAACACTCTTATTGTCGAAATATATTGGCAGGGTGCAACTCAGTCAATGCTCAAAATGTGAAAATAGATCAAATTTGGACATAATCAGTTTGGTCCATTCTCGTCTTACTTAGTTTTCTTATCACAAAAAAGACGTTACTCAAATAATTTGGCGCGGGTATGCAGTCAGCAAATAGCCCAAAATCCTTCATCAATTATTATTCGATCGTGCGATACTTTCGGGGTAATTATTAGCTGGTGGCTTAGACTATTCAATCAATGACTTTTTGGCGCAGGGATACAGTTAATCGGTATCGGATTCGTATTACAAGCTCAGTTGTTAAAGATTTTTTTCTAAACGCAACCAGGAAGTGGTTTTAGCGCTTGAATTTTTTGACCGTAAAAAGTTATGAGAAAAGTTCGAAAAATAAATAGCTTTTTGGCCGTATCTTTCTCCCGTAAGAGCAATAAAATCGGTTCCTTCCTTGTTTTACGTCTATTTCCTACACTTCATGCGAATGAAATTATTAGTTAAATTCTGTGAGGGATACATTTAGATGGGAGATTTAAATACGGGTAGCTTATACACGGACTTTTATCAGCTTACCATGGCCCAGCTGTATTTCAGTAAAGGCATGCACGAAACTACCGCCCGATTTGAGCATTTTTTTCGGAATTACCCGGATTACGGGGAACACCAGGCCGGCTATTGTATTAATGCCGGTTTGGGGACGTTTATCGATTGGCTGGAGGAATGCCAATTAACCTCCCGGGAACGTAAGCATCTTGAAAATCAAACCAACGCCGCGGGTAAGGACGTGTTTTCGGAAGAGTTTTTGGACTGGCTATCCAAACAAAATCCTAAGGAACGGCTTACTATAGAATCGATTCCGGAGGGGAAAGTGGTTCATCCCAATGTGCCTCTGACGATCGTGGAGGGACCCCTGGCGCTGGCGCAGCTTGTTGAAACCCCTCTTTTAAATATGCTTAATTACCAGACTCTTATCGCAACGAAAGCCAGCCGAATACGCCGTGCGGGTGAAAGTAATTTATTACTTGAGTTCGGAATGAGACGTGGTCATGACCGCGGTGCTAACGCAGGGGCCCGAGCTTCGTTAATCGGCGGCGCTGATTTTAGTTCAAACACCGGGCAATCCTACGAACTTGGTTTTCCACCGAAAGGTACTCACGCTCATAGTATGGTTCAGGCGTTTATTGCCCGAGGAGATTCTGAGCTTGATGCGTTCCGGGCGTTTGCCGAAGAGTTCCCGGACCAGTGTATTTTACTCGTTGATACGGTAGACACAATCGAGAGTGGAATACCAAACGCGATTACCGTATTTAAGGAACTAAGACAGAAGGGATATGAACCGGTTGGAATCCGATTGGATTCGGGCGATTTGGCTCACCTGGCCGTTCGGGCGGCCCGGATGCTTAACGACGCTGGATTTGAAGACGTGAGTATCGTTCTTTCCAACCAACTCGACGAACGAGTTTTGACGCAAATCGTTCAACAGATCCGAGAGGAAGCTCCGGACTACGATTTGGACCCCGCATCCGTCGTGAACCGGCTCGCATACGGTGTTGGGACTCGCCTGATAACTTCCCGGGGGGATGCGTCCCTTGGAGGAGTTTATAAGCTTGTTGCGCTCAAGGACGATCAATGGACTCCCGTATTGAAGATCTCGGAAAACCCGGCCAAAGTACCGACTCCCGGTCGCAAGCAATGTTTGCGTGTCTACGACAGCCGAAAACGGGCGACGGTTGACGTTTTGGCCGGTATCGATGAGGAGGTAACGGATTCGACGGATTTAACGTTACACCATCCAAACAAAGAACAACTTCAACGCCGCCTGGAAGCTTCCGAAATATCGATGGTGGAAACACTTCATGAAACTGTGCTGGAGCAAGGGGACTTGCATTGGGTGGACGATATTCAGCAGATGAGAGATCGCCGCGAGGGGGACCTGGACAAACTGGATCCTGGTGTAAAACGTATAATGAATCCGCACCGTTATCACGTTTCCCTCACGAAAAATACGTGGACCCAAAAACAGGAACTCATGCAGAAAATTCACGGTGCGTCCGGGTGATTCATAAACGGGTTATCCACAATAACCTGTGGATAACTTGTGGACGGAGCATGGAATATTGTGAACGGAATAGAGAAAGGTTGGTAACGACGTGACTACGAGAACTCAGCGAGGTTCAATGCAACTCGGTCCCCAGTCAACCCCTCCGGTCGTGAGAGTATTGTTAATCATTAACGGAATCGTGTGGGGGTTACAGTTGCTTAATATGTTTGTCAGGATCTTTCCAATGGAGCACTATCTGGGTCTCGTACCACTCTGGGCGGCAAAATATGGATTTCTTTGGCAATTTATCACCTACCAGTTTTTACACTCCCCTGTCTTCATTTTTCATATTTTATTCAACATGCTGATGCTATGGATGTTTGGTTCCGAACTGGAGAGACAGTGGGGGGGGGCGGGTTTCTTACAGTTTTACTTAATCTGCGGTATTGGTGCCGGGGGAGTTCAGGTCGCTACGTCGCTGATGGCCGGGACTGGAACGAAACCAACCATTGGAGCCTCGGGTGCCATTCTCGGACTTCTGGGAGCCTTTGCCATGATGTGGCCGGATCGTATGCTGTATTTTTTTGGTTTGATCCCGATACGCGCCAAGTGGGCCGTGTTTGGTATTGCCTTAATTTCACTGTATTTCGGTATACAGCCGGGAAAAGGTATGGTGGCCCATATGGCTCACCTTGGAGGTCTGCTAACGGGAGTTTTATATGTTTGGAAATTGAATCCACGCTGGTCGATCTGGGATTCGATTCGACGTGGATTAAAAAAACGGGAACGCGAGAAAAAGAAACAACAATGGGAACAACAGCAACAGAAGCGTGAGGAAATGCAGGAGGAAGCCGATCGCATACTGGACAAGATGCAAGAGGTGGGGTGGGGGAATCTTACTGAGGAAGAGCAACAGCGGATACAGGAAATCAGCCGTAAACTCAAGGACCTGGACCGGTTTTAGGCCGGGAACTACCAAACGTGTCTACTTGAAAAAGCCCGGTCGGGTATTTTCTAAGGACGTAGTTGTAATTTTTTTCGGGATATTGCGTTATGGGATGAGTTTTAAAGGGACGAGAACGTGACCGGCTTATTTCGGGTGTTCGTTTCTCAGGGTAACGTCGTCCGGTCCGACGGAGAACGTGATTGGAAGATTACGGGATTCCCACCACCAGTCTCCCAGGGTAAAATTTTCCTCCAGAGTTCCGTGGTAATCGGAGCCCCCCGTGACGAATAGGTCGTGTTTTTTGGCCAAGTTCATGTAATGGACGGCAACATCGTCGGAGAATTTTGAGTGTCGGCACTCGATACCATCCAGTCCGGCCTCGACGAGTGGGTGAAGCAAGTCATCGTTCATGGAATAGAAGGGATGTGCCCATACGGCTTGCCCCCCGGCATAATGGATAAGCTTGATTAATTCAGCGGGACCCGGAGCTTCACGCGAGACGTAGGCGGGTTGTTGTAAACCCAGAAATCGATCAAACGCTTCGTCGATGGATTCGACGTGTCCTTCTTCTTTTAATACCTGAGCAACGTGTACGCGACTCAACGAGTCTCCTTTGGAATGATTTTTTACGTTTGTAAAAGATATGTTTATATCACAGTACCGCTCGAGTTTTTCCGTGATTTTCTGCGCTCGTAAAACACGGTGTTTTTGGATCTGATCCATCAGGTTATTCAATCGAGCGTTGTTCGGATCGATTCCGTAACCAAGTATATGAACGGACGCTTCTTCTCCATCTTGATTTTTAACGGCGGTCTCTAACTCAACGCCATCAATGAAATAACAGCCCAGTTCTCGAGCTTTGTTTCGAGCGGTTGGTACTCCGCGTGTGGTGTCATGATCGGTCAGGGAAATGAGTTGTAAACCATGCTCAACCGCTTTCTCCACGAGACTGTCCGGGGAAAGTCGCCCATCACTAATTCTTGAATGAAGGTGTAAATCAGTGCGGAGCGGTTGATTTATCAGGGGTGAGTTCATCATCTAAAACGTCCCAAAATGACCGAGAATAACGTGGTGATTTGAAGTTTGTTACAAGTACAACGTCCTGGATTCCCATTAGTAAAATACATTAGCCCGAATTTCCGGAATCCTGAAACACGCGAAAATTATTCATTCGAACGACTCCGTATCTATGTAGGTATTGGATGATCATTGAGGCCATTGAATTATTTCGAACCAAGTAATACCGCATCAGGGGATCACTGATATATTTAAAAATAGTATTGATAATAAAAACCATAAAAAAAGTCCATAACTGTTAATCCTACGCGATTTTTTAACAAAGAGCTTCATATTAAATCACCATTAAAGCGATGCGACCAGTAATTTTCTTCTGGAATAAATTTGAGCTTGATATTCTATCGGGCATCTGCAACACTGTTAGTGGTATAGAAAAAGTGGGTTACCGCTATAATAATTTTGACGATTCCCCTTCCATTCCAATCAGGCCGGTCCAGACACAATGTCTGGCCGGCTGCTCTTATCCATATCCATTATGGATGGGAGGGGTTTTTTTACGCCGGTACCCCCCTGAAAAAGGGTAAAGACGTGTTGGGAGTTTCCCCTCTCATGCAGTCCAAGAATATTCTTCGCTGGGGAATTGGAGCCACTCTCCTTGTTCTAACCCTGTTATTTGTGGCCGGATTATTAACCTCGTCCGCATCCCCTTCTCTGTACGTTATTCGTTCATCGGGTGGTAGTGTATTACGGAGTAAAACGGTGTTGTTGCCGGGACAATCAATTGAGTCCATGGGTGACATTGAAGTTTTAGAAGCCCCTTTGAATGTGCAAACACGAGCTGGTGATGTAAGATTTCAGTTTAAATCCGGGACTCACGTGCAAATACTCCGTGTACAGCAGATTTCGCAGGCAAATCGGGAAATTACCCGAGTTGTTCTGGATCACGATCGTGGTTCAGGTGTGGTCCATGTTGATTCGGGTAAGGTCATTCATTATTTCCCCGGTGGCTCGGTGCAGCAGACTTCAGGGGTAATGAGCTGGACACTTCACAACGATTCCGGAGTTATTCAGGTTCGGAACCGTTCCGATATTCATGTTGTCGGAAATCGATTGGTAAATATTTCTGTTCAAGAGACCCGGTTGAAACAAGTACCGGAGCTGAAAAGTCCCATTCCGCCGCCTGTAGAATATCAGTCGGGGACCCTCGAATCACTCAATTCAGTTCGACGGCGAATTAATCGTTTCTCACGCAAGCACAAAAAACCAGGTAGTATTCGAGAAGTATTTGGATATTGGGTGCGTGACCGGTGGGGCAACCCTTATTTATATCGACCTCGTAAATCCCGATTTGTATTGCGAAGCTCGGGTCCGGACGGAGTGATGTTTACAAGAGATGATCGTCGCCGGGTTATTCGGTGGTCGGACTAATTCACGAGCATTTCTTCCATGGGTATTTGATCGAGCCGTTTGACCGTGTTCCAGGAGGTACGAACGAAAGGGGGCCATGGTTCATCACGCTGAAAATTTTCCAGCCAGTTTTGGGTGTTAGGGTCCGAGGGATATCCAGACCCTACTTTTCCCCAGTGGTTTGCGAAATGTTCCATGGCACGATCACGGTATGTCTTGGCAAGGATACTAGCGGCGGATACGCCAGAGTAATTGACATCGGCGGAAGGTTCCATTGTGACGGTTTTTCGCGGTAGTTTGTCCTCGAGTCGATGTTTTACTCCCTGATCATTTCCCAGCGCGTCGCAGATCACTGGATCAGGTTCCAGGGAATACACTGTTTTAGCGATGACATCGGCTTCGATTCGCTGGAGGGGTTTTTTGGAGCGGTCAATTGTCCATGCCGGAATCATGCTGACGGAGTAGGCACAGTTCGAGGTGATGTATTCACGGGATTGTAGGCGCTGGGATTTCGAGAGTTTTTTACTGTCTTCGATGGCGAGGTTCCCCGGCACGTTTGGACTGCTCCAGGCAACGGCCCCGACAACCAGGGGACCAAGAACAGGACCACGACCGGCTTCATCCACCCCAATATAAGTATCCAGGAGTTTTCAACCGTCCTTCCACGTAGAATTCCTTGAGACTTTAGCTTCTTATCGATATTCTACGGGATCATCATTTTTCAGGAAAGTACGTTATATGTGAGAACACCAGCTTTAATTATAGGCTAAAAAAAACCATGTGTGAGTTTTTAGAAATTTTTTCAACATCATGGATTATCTTCGTTGAGGGATGAATTTATGAAGTCATATCGTTCGATTGCTTTCGCATTATTCACTATGTTTGTACTGACCGTTGGATTAACTGGTTGTCAGTCGAATTCAGGGGACACCAAGCAAACCAACAATAAATCGAAGATTGATGCTGTGGCCTTTGATTTCGACGATACACTTGTGTTTTCAACACCGGCCTTTGAGAAAGGGTATTCCAGTGATGCCGAACCGTTCTCGAAAGAATTCTGGAAAGTTGTAAACGCTTCCGATGCCGGAAATAGTTGTGTAAAAACCTCCGTAAAGAAATTGCTTGAAAAGCACCGAAATAAAGGACGCGAAATCTATATCATTACCGCTCGGGAACCTCATAACACGGGTCCTGCTAAGCAGTTTGCCCAGAAAAAGTTTGGTGTTCCTCCCGCCCATTTTTTCTTTGAGCCGGATGGAAAAACGAAACGGCTTAAAAAACTTGGTGTGGATATATATTACGGGGACAGTGATTCCGACATTAAGGACGCCCGAAAGGCCAACATTAAAGCGGTTCGTATTCAGCGCAACAAGAATTCTGGATACAAGGACAAGTACCATCCCGGTAAATACAATGAAAAAATTCTAAAAGGAACCGCGTCACACGACTGCTCGCTTTAACTGTTTTAAGAGTTGATGCGTAGATCCTGAAAAAATTGTAGTTAGTCCTTCAAGTAATTTATTACCGTATGTCTTCCACGTTAAAAGTCGTATTTAACAAATCCGGGTACGATTAAATACACTTAACACGGTAACGTTACAGTTTACCGATCGCTTCCCGTTACTTCATGTAGAGTCTACTACTTGTTCAATCCCACAAATTAGCTGGCTACCAATCTCATAGAGTTGTACTATGCGCCCGTAGCTCAGTCCGGACAGAGCATTGCCCTCCGGAGGCAAAAGCCGCAGGTTCAAATCCTGCCGGGCGTATGCTTCATTCTCCAGTATAAGGCCTTCAGCAGGGAGAACAACATCTCTTAATATATTCGGAAATGTTGTACTCGTGACAATCTCGTGACATCAGAGAAATCCCTACCCCGTTTGAGCGTCCGGTTGGGACTGAAAAATGGCGTCCTCCACGGCTTGCGCAGCGTCGTCCTGCATGTTCGGAAGAGCATGAGAGTAACGATCCAGCGTGACCTGGACGCTGGAGTGTCCGAGCCGTTCGGCCACCACCTTCGGATGCTGTCCCTGTTCGAGCATGATCGTGGCGTGGGTGTGCCGCAGATCGTGGAACCGAAGATCCGGAAGCTCTCCTCGTTCCAGGACGTTTTTCAGGGACCGTCTAAAACTGGTCGGGTGCGGGATCGTTCCCAGCTGCGTGGTGAAGATCCGCCCGTCGTCTCCCTCCCAGGCCGATCCCAGCTCCATGCGCTGTTTGTGCTGGGTCACTTTCCAGTCCTGGAGGATGGTTAACGTTCGCTGAGGGATCGACACCGTACGGTTGCTCTCCGAGCTTTTCGGTTCTTTTACGATGTGTTCATTCTCCGTGGTGGTCACAACCGTCTTCACGATCGAGAGGGTGCCCCGTTCCATGTCCAGGTCCTTCCAGCGCATCCCGCGCAGTTCTTCCATGCGCAGGCCGGTCAACACGGCGACCTTGAGAACGGAGCCGTACCAGTCCTGGGTATCACACAGTTCAAGGAACCGATGGGTTTGTTCGGTGTCCATGTAATTCATCGTTTTTTCGGTGGGAGTGGATTTGGGAGGATCCACGGCCTCCGTGGGATTCGCCCGAATGTCTCCCCACTTCACGGCCATGTCCAGCGCCTTGTGTAAGATGACGTGATGTTTGCGCACCGTCGAGGAGGCAAGCCCGTTATCATTGCGAATTCCCCCGGATTCCATCTTGTGGTTGTAATACTTTTGGATCCGCTTGGTGGTTAGATCCTTCAGGGGGATGTCCCCGATCGACGGTTTAATATGACGCTGGATCGCATTTTTGTACCGCGCCCGGGTGTTTTCCGTGACGTTGTGCTTGCAGTAATCCTCCAGGAATTCATCCAGGAACTCTCCCAGGGGTTGCCGGGACGGTTCCACGAACTGTTTGTTCTGGATCTGGTTGTTGATCTTCGCCAGCCACCGCTCGGCCCGCCGCTTCTTATCGAAGATCTTCACCTTCTTCTGGCGCTTTTCACGATCCCCTCGAGGAAGATCAATCTCCACGCGCCACTTGTGTCCGTTCTTACGATCGACTTTCCGGATGGATCCTTGCATGTTACTCCTCCCCTTTTAG
>JBDGPJ010000235.1:2077-2933 GCA_042219695.1 bacterium | reverse complement strand
TGGATCCTCTCATAAAGTATCCCCCTTACGGTGATTTGAAAGGTGATAAGCCAAGTTCAAATTTGCCCAATTCACTTGAAGTCGCTAAGTTTTCTTTTTTTAAAAACGTAATGTAATCCTGGATCAGATCGATAGAACGGTCACGCTTTGCTAATACGTCGTCTGTGAAATCATCCGTTCGTTGTGACAACCAAAAATCAGAAAACGCCTTTATAAAACTGTTTGTTGTGGTGCGTATTGAATGCAACTCGGACATCCCCTGGCGAACCAGTAGAAAAATATCCTGGTCGTCTTCTTTCATCTCAATACTGTTTCGGTTGGTAGATAGAGTAGATTCGGATTCATCATGCAAGGATTTCATGGTTTGAAAATTTTGCTTTCTAAAAAGTGCATCAGGTTCAACCTCTAATACTTCAGAAATTCTATTTGAGGTATACCAACTTAGGATAGTGGTTTGATTTTCCAATCGAGAAAGATGAGATTGAGTTATTGGTAGTTCCTCCGTTAATTCCATCTGGGTTAAATTATCTTCTTTTCGTAGTTCACCTAAAAAACTCATTAAATGACTCCTCCTCATTTATGTCTAACAGCCGTAAGACATTATAAACTTGTTTTATGAAAATGAAAACATAAACATGTTGACTCGCTTTCCAAATTATGATTATAATTGGGTAAACATATTCATCGGGAGGTAATTCAAATGAATATTCTTAAAGCTAAGCGTCATTCAGATGGTTTAACTCAGTTTGAGTTAGCTGCAGAAGCTGACCTCGATCAGTCTGTTATTTCAGCCCTCGAATCAGACGCGCTCAAAGACGTTTGTGATGTCTTGGATCTAGAACCTTCTCGGGCTGTC
>JBDGPJ010000235.1:1496-2053 GCA_042219695.1 bacterium | reverse complement strand
TGCGCTTGAGGAAGCTCCCGACATTCTAACCGTTGAAGAGGTCGCTGATTACCTCCGGATCGCCCGACGGCGCGCTTATGACCTGGTCCGTCGCGAGGGCCTCCGGCTGAAATTAGGCCGCCGCGTGAGGATCCCGAAAGACAGGTTCAAAAAATGGCTAAAGGAAAAGGATGAAGGGGAGGTGGAAAGGGAGGAGACGGCCGAAGCTGAGGCCACGACCGCCCCTCACTCTACAGCTTAGGACACTTAGAGTGTAACAGGCTAGTATAAAAATTATACCCTGGTTTCAGTTTGCAGTACCCGTCAAATCCTGGCCCCTCCAAGTGGGCCAGGTAATACATGCCTTGGTTTCGGCCGTCTCCCGGGGCACTGGCCCTGCCCCGGGCTCCTTCTGTTCTAATTGCAAACGAAACTCTCGTCGGAGCAAAAAAATGAAATCACCGACAAGCTCCCACTCCCTGGTAAGGGTGAGGGAGGCACCAACTGTGGAGATGCTATTCCGTTGACCTTCTGCGATCATCAGCACTCCGACGGCTCGACGTGTGGAACTCCTCGCG
>JBDGPJ010000235.1:1165-1486 GCA_042219695.1 bacterium | reverse complement strand
TCAGGAGTGCGACCAGCGAACCTGCCCGGACTGCTGGTTGAATTGGGTGAACAAGGCAGTTCAACGCGCATGTCACAGGATCGTGGCCTATGATTGGGAGGCCGGCGCGGAGGGGGAGGGCAACCTAACCCACCTGGACACCGAGCGGTGGGTCCACGCGACCATCTCCGACGAGCGCTTCTATGAGCTCGGTGTGAAGGAGGCGCGCCGGCTGGCGGCCGACCTGGCGGACGAGGCCGGTTATGAGGGAGCTTCCATCGTATATCACCCCTACCGGATTCGAGAGCCGATTAAAAAAATACTACGTCAAAAGGAACTCCA
>JBDGPJ010000235.1:0-1155 GCA_042219695.1 bacterium | reverse complement strand
CCTTTTGGCAAGCAGTTCGGAACGACGAATTGGAGTTGGGGTCGTGGGAGGCCTACGTCGTTTACGAGCCGCACGTCCACATCATCGGCACCGCTGGTGAACGTTGGAGCGGGGATGAACAGCTCGAAGAAGGCCAGGACGTCGGTACGGCTGCAACCGTCTTCAAGCGCATCGGCGACCTGGACGGCCTCGGTGACGTGGTGGGTTGCTACAAATACTTGCTAACCCATTGCTCGGTCCCCCGGGGGTCTCAGGCCATTGTCTGGACCGGCGCGCTGGCCTATAACCAATTCTCCGGGGCATCTGACAGCTTCGCCGCCGAAGTGGACCAACGAATCGCCAATGTATCCTGCTCAAGCTCACTGCGAAAAGTAGTCGAATCTGAGGATCCAGACAGTGAAATAGAATGCGAAAAGTGCGGTGAAAAAGGGACTCAAAAAGCAATTTGGGATGCAACCGATCTACTTCGAGATCGTTCGGCTGAAGTGCGGGCCGGTCCGGCCTTGCAAAAGGCATATATGATCGCGAAATCGGAGCTCCCAGCGGCCGAACTCCCCGACACCCCCGACGGAGTCGACTGGACGGACGTCAAGGAGGTAAAGGAATGGATTTTCGAGTGATCAATTTTTTTAAAAAAAACACACAATCATCAACACCTATTAGTAGGGACAATTTAATCTTTCGGAGGTACAACAATGCCCGATATTGAAGAATTACAGGAGAAGAAAAAAGAACTTGAAAAAGAATTAGAGAAACCACCTCACAAACGTGATGCAAGGCTTACGCAAAACCAGACACTCAATTCGCGGATCCAGCAAATCGAGCAAAAAATTGAACGCAAAAAGCAGCGGAAAGAAAACCTGCAACGCAAGAAAGAAACCCGCCGAAAAATTCTACTTGGCGCCGGATTTTTATACGAAGTTGAGAAGCAGGAAAAGCCCCTCGACGAGCAGTTGAAACATTTCGGCTGGTACGAAGAACTGGGGGAGGATTACCCGGACCTCTTTGCGGGTATTTACAATCACGGCAACCCCAAAAAAGCCAGCTCCGAACAAACAAGACACGAACGTCGCATGATTATTCTCGGAGGGCTAATTCTTCGCGATTTTTCATACGACGATTACGAAAAACTCCTGGAAAATGTGCTTGCCGAGG
>JBDGPJ010000234.1:2101-10262 GCA_042219695.1 bacterium | reverse complement strand
GAAGAAGAAGAAGAAGAAGAAGAAGAAGAAGAAGAAGAAGAAGAAGAAGAAGAAGAAGTTGGTGCCGACGGGGACGACGTAATGCGCCGTGAACTGGACGTGGATCCGTCGATCGTCCGGGATTTTCTCATGGAGGCCAACGACCACTTACAACAGCTCGACAACCTCCTTGTGAAAGCGGAGGAAGACCCTACCGAACGCGTGCTGGACGAACTGTTTCGCAGTATGCATACCCTGAAAGGTGGGTTTGGTTTCTGCGGTCTGGAAACCTGTACCGACCTTACACACGCTGCCGAGGATCTCCTCGACGAACTGCAGGAGGACCGGCCGGGTGAGATTCCCCCGGAATGGATGGACCTGTTTTTTGATACGCTGGACAACGTCCGTGACATCTGTGCGGCGCTTGAAGAAGCCGTGGAGGAAGAACAGGACGCACTGATAATCCCCGCCTCCGCCGAGTACCTGGAGGCTTTGGAATCCGATCTGCGCAAAGCCTGTGACGGAGTCACCGATCCCGATGAATTTGTAAGCGGAGAACTACAATCCTCCGGCGAGGAATCGGCCGATGAAGAATCCGTCGATCAACAGGAAATTGGTGAGGAAACGGTCAATATCGAGTTATCACAGATCGGGGAACTGGTGGATCTCGTGGGTGAACTTTCCATATCCCATTCCGAGTTAAAGGAGCAGTTTAACGGTGACGTCGCCCGGAAGATCGAAAACATCCTCAACCAGCAGGAAAAAATCCTGGACCAGTTACAGCGACGGTCGATGAACCTCAGGATGCTCCCGTTAAAGACCGAATTCGATAAGTTCCCCCGGATCGTTCGGGATATATCCCGGGACCTCGGTAAGAAAGTCGACCTGGAAATATCCGGGGCCGACACGGAAATCGATAAGTCCGTGCTGGATGCTCTGCACGGGCCCCTCGTTCACCTGGTACGAAACGCCGTCGATCACGGTCTTGAAGATCCGGAAGAACGCAAACAGTCCGATAAACCGGAGACGGGGACCGTTCACCTGCGTGCCTACCACGAAAGCGGACACGTGTACATCGAGGTTGAGGACGACGGCGCCGGGCTTCCCCGCGACAAGATCGAACAGAAGGCTATCGATAAGGGAATTATTGAAGAAGAGCACGATCGAACCGAGGAAGAACTCGACCAGTTAATTTTCCACCCGGGATTTTCCACCACGGACGAAGTTTCGGACGTTAGTGGACGAGGGGTGGGGATGGACGTGGTCGCCAGTGAGATCGAAAAACTGCGCGGACGAATCGACATCAATTCCACCCCCGGGGAGGGAACGAAAATCACCATCGAACTGCCCCTTACGGTGGCTATTATTGACGGTCTGATTGCCAGGGTCGGTCAGGAGCGGATGATTTTTCCGGTTTCCCAGGTCGTCGAGTCGATTAACCCGGATCCGGAGGACATTAAGGATGTCCAGGGCAAGGGAAAGGTCGTACAGATTCGGGAGCAGGTCATACCGCTCATTGAGCCTTCTGATTTCCTTCAAACCATGGCCACGGAATCCAAAGAAATGAACAATCGAACGATTTATGTCGTGGTTCGCAGCCAGCGAGGTCAATACGCGATTCGGGTCGATAAGCTTCTGTCCCACGAACAGGTGGTCATTAAAAGCCTTGAAAACCCCGAATTAGAGAACAATAACCTTATATCGGGTGGGGCCATCCTCGGGGATGGAAGCGTCGGTTTGATTTTTGACGTGGCCGGAATCGTTCGCGCGTACCGTGAGGAACAGGGGGAACAGGTGTCAGTGTAAGGGAATCGTCGGCCCCCGTTGTGGGATTTGCTGTGAAGGAACAATTAACCCGGGATATGAACGACGGTATGACTGTCGGAATGACCCGATCCGTGGGATAGCCTTTAATAGCCGTGAAAACGGCCATAACCAGTAGGGCTATCCCAGCCGCCGGACTGAGAGAAGCTGAAGACCTAAATACACCTGTAAAATAGGACAGCTTGTTAAAACTTGATTTAGTGACTTATTCAGCCGGTTGGCTGTCCCACAAAAACGAATAATGCATGAAATTAAACTTTCATGCATTATCCGGATCAGTCACCGGGGAGTACTTTCCGCTCTTTACGAAAATAGGCCACATCAAATGTTCAAACAGGACCGGTGATACGTCGTTTTTATACACGTATAGGGATAAAAAAATAAAATTTATTTTCTTATTTTTAATCTGTAACGCCCAACGGTTAAATCGAGCAGTGAGTCTCTTTTTGTATTGCGAGTCCGTCGTTTTGAAAGAATTGAGAAATCCTTTATTAGTGGGTGCAGATATTATTTAGCATTCAGCCGTCAGCGATCAGCATTCAGCTTAATACAACAGCAAAAACTCAAGAAAAGCTTGTTTAGGGACGATTTTTGTTTCAAGCGGACTGCATAATCTCATGCGAAATTTTTTACGTTGTATTTGTTTCAGGCTGAACGCTGAAAGCTAAGTACTGAGAGCTATATTATTCAGGTATTTAACGTTCTGACATCACAGGCATTATTCACCGTGGAGGTTTTCTTTGATGGCACATACCAATCGAATGCAGGGTTCGGACAAGTGTTCGACAAAGGGAATAACGGCCCTTTCGAAGGACTTTTTTGATTCGGTAACCGGACGCTACGTTGATATTACGTTTAAATTCACTATGGCTCTGGTTGTATTCGGCGCGCTTATATTAGCGCCCCACCTCGTTTATCAGTACCAGCAGTATGGGATGGGCATGCTAAAACAGTCGTTGTTCACCCTTGGAATTCCGTTTGTCTTATTCTTTGCGGTCGTCTACGGGTGGTTTTTTAAGAGGATTTACAATCCCATACATGACACGTCGGTCCGATTGCTCGTCGAACAGGATGCCCTTGATGCCTGGCCCGAGGAGGGGGAGGTCGAAGGGGAAGACATTATCGAATGGCAGAAAGCCGAGATCGAGATGTTGTTGGCCCGGGCTAATGACATTGAGGATCAGGCCCACCGGATTGCCGATCTCAACTTCGCGGACGATGACCTCGACCGTGAGGTTCCCGGGGGACTGGGTGAAACGTTTCAGGAATTGATCACGAAACTGGAAAACATCGTGATGGAATTGCATGAGAGCGTGCAAGACGTGTCCTCCGTCAGCGAACAGGTTGATCTGGCGTCCGATGAACTTAACGAGGCCAGCCACGACCTTTCCCAGGGGGCCCAACAGCAGTCGTCCTCCCTGCAACAAACCTCCTCGGCCGTGGAAGAACTGGCCTCCATGGTCCAGGAGACCACGGAGATTACGTCCACCTGCGAGGATTTGATGGAGACGACCTACAATGTGTCTCAAACTGGCCAGGATAAGATTCAGAAGATGGTGGAAGTGATGGAGCAGATACACGATGACAGCGAGGATATTGCCGAAACCATTGAAGTGATCGATGATATTGCGTTTCAGACCAATCTTTTGGCGCTCAACGCGGCCGTGGAAGCGGCTAACGCGGGAGAACACGGTGAGGGTTTTGCGGTCGTAGCCGACGAGGTTCGACAACTCGCACAGCGCTCGGCCGAGGCGGCCCAGGAGATTACCGAGGTAATTGAACGGGGGTTGGAACGGACCCAGGAGGGGGTGGAGCAGGCCGAGGAATCCCGTGAGGTGCTAACCGATATTGCCGAAAACGTGGAGGACGTCCGGGGGCGTGTAAAGGACGTGTCCGCCGCAACGGAGGAACAGGCCCAGGCGATTGAGGAAATTAACCGTGCAATTACGGAGCTCGAGACGGTCACCGAGGAGAACACGGCCAGTGCCGAACAGACGGCGTCTTCCAGCGATGAACTCTCATCCCAGGCGGACAGTCTGGAGGAAACGGTTCAGCGGTTGGAAGGTATTATCGCTCGCTTCACGTTGGGAGCTGAGGCCCGGCAGGGATCTCGATCGAACTTGAGGGAAGGACGTGAACCCGGTGAATCTCCGCGTTCGGGAAATGACCGGCAACAGCGCTCGAAATCCTCCGTACAGGAGGAGCGTCCCGACAGTGAGGAGGTCATACCACTCGAAGAAGACATGGGGGGATTCGATTAAACAGCTTCTGTGGAGATACTTAAAGGGAATCTCAGGGTGACCGTTTTTAGGCCCCTGTCTCGTTACCGGACGCATTATCTACCTTCACAAGGAGAATTCCACGGCTGTTAATCCGCGAATCAATTTTAGGGGGTTATTAAGCTCTCATTCGTGGCGACAGTGAAGGATACCACAGGGTCTGTAGCTATTGTTATAATTTAAGGTCATTTAAAGTACCCCGTTTAATTAGATAATTTCACCTCGATTGAGGGCTGGGGTGAAGCCGGTACCACGGATGTAAGCCCGTGAGTGACTTCATTCGTTAAACATTACGGATAAAATATAAATAGTGGACTGTTTTAATAGAGATCATTGAGGTACGGATCCGGCTCACCCGGTAGAAAAATACCGGAGGGGCACGCAAAACGGAGTTTTTTTATTTTTGCTACATTGGGAGTTGATAGTGTGTCACAAGTACAGGGCCAAAATAGTGATGATCGGTCGTTTGACATGGAACTGGCGGGAAAATACCTAACTTTTAATTTAAAGGAAGAAAAGTACGGCATTTCCATACGGCCTATAGACGACATCATTGAATTCCAGGAGTACACGGAAGTCCCCCAGACGTCCGACTACCTTCAGGGGGTTATCAACCTTCGCGGTTCGGTGGTTCCCGTGATTGATCTGCGTAAAAAGTTTGGAATGGAGGAAGAGGAGTACGACCGGAAAACCTGTATCATCGTGGTGACGATCGAGGATATGCAGACCGGAATTATCGTGGATTTCGTCAATGAGGTCCTGGAGCTGTCCGACGGCGAAATCGATCCGGCGCCCTCCATGGGACACCAGATCCGCCAGGAGTTCATTGCCGGTATGGGGAAGCGTGGTGACGACGTTATTATCTTACTCGACCTGGACAATATCCTTGCCGAGGAAGAGGCCGAGGAATTAAAGCGTGTCCAGGAAGGGAATGAGCCCGCCTCCTAACAAGAGATAGAGTAACGTTGCAGATCCTGCGGTTCGATTTGTGTCTCGGAGTTGTAATAGCCGGTCCTTTTGATCATTCACGGATTGTAAGGTAGGTGGATTTCCCCCGGTGACCCGTAATATTTCCATTGACGAGTCTCCCCTCGACTGGATACGCCAGTTTTTGTACGAAGGCTATGGGATTGACGTGAAGGAGGAAAAATCGGAGAACCTCCGCCAGAAGATTCAGACCCGTATTCGGAAACTGGAGTTAAAGGATGTTTTCGAGTACGCAAATTACCTCGACAATCACCCGGAGGAAGTTCCCCGGTTCCTCAATATAGTTTCCACCAATAAAACGTTTTTTTTCCGGGAGGAAAAACACTGGGAATTTTTAAACGATACCTTGATTCCGGAATGGGTGAACCGGGATCCTGACAGGGTTAATATCTGGTCGACTCCCTGTTCCACGGGCGAGGAACCGTATACGGCCGCCATGTTCCTCGAGGAATCCCGCCGGCGGTGAAACGGAGTATCCTACCGAATCCTGGGAACCGATTTATCCCGTAAAGTCCTTAGAAAAGGGGTCCAGGGAGTGTATTCGGAACGGGATATTTCCCCCGTCCGGGAAGACTACCCCGGATTTTTCCGGCAGTATTTTGAGTCCTATAACGAGGGGGAATGGCGAATAGACCGGGAGCTTCGGAAGAAGGTCGTGTTCCGGGAATTCAATTTGAAGCAGGACCGGTCACTGTTTCAGGAAACGTTTGATTTGATTATTTGTCGCAACGTGTTTATTTACTTCGATAGGAACGTTATTCAAAAGGTCGTTACCAACTTGAGTCAGGCACTCGGTGATGGCGGTTATTTGTTTATCGGACATACCGAGACGTTAAACGAAATCGATCATGACTTACAGCGGATTAAAACTTCCATTTACCGGAAGAAAGCATGATTCCCGGGTAGGTGGTTTCCTTTTATTCCCCCGTGAGTTACAGTAAATCAGACGGCAGACAAGTCCCATTGGTAGAAGCGGACGTAAGGTAATTATACGGGAATTTGGGTAACTATAGGTTCTTGATTTTCCTATAATACCTCTTATATTGTTAAAAATTATCTTCGGGTGGTGAACGTAACATGTCCAAAGGCCCAAAAGAAGTTGACATGGATGAGTTGTTGGAAAAACAACCCGAATCAGCTCGACACACCCATTTTGTATTAAAAAAGTCCGAATCACCGGTCCTCCACGTAGCTCGTATTCAAATAAATGATACCTGCTTTATGGTCTGTTATGATTTTGGTCTCGTAGCTTCCGGTCCGATCGAAGACAAACAAGCAATTAATCACCGCCTTAACAATCAAATTATCGATCACATTTTGTTTCATTACAGCCAAAACCGCATGGAAGAGCTGTTTGACACGGGGTTTGACATCGGAAGCGACTCTCCCTGGCATAACTTCGTGGACGTTAATCGAAGGAATACAGTCGAAATGTGGGAGAAATTTCTTGAAGAGATTGCTTCCAACGTTGTTCATTTCGATTCCGGTCCCGCTTCCGTATCCTTGAGTGAGGAACAAATAGAAGATATAAAAACTGCTCTCAGTTTTTCGGCCGTTGAGGAAAATGTTGCTTAGTGCGTTTCGGGGAATTTGATAACTGGTTACGGGAACAGAACTGTTCTCGTTTAGCACCGGAACCTTTTCGAGAACAGTGGACCGGGAAGGCTCGTTACCAAACCCCCCAACAGTATCCTCTGTCTTTTTACGTTGATGAAGGGGAAGTTCCACGGAGTGTTGTTGAGATTCAAAAGCGACTTGTGGAAAAATATTCGTAACTTTTTAACCGGGTTCTTCCCTAAAAAGTGAATGTTGAGAGTCCCCTCCGCCGTTCTAAAAACTGCATGGCTCCTCTGAATTCTATCGAAAACTAATTATTGAATATATTCTTCCAACAAAGTGGTCGTAGCCGATTACAAAGCGAATAATCCCGATAAATGGACTCAAATCGCTCAAATTATTCAAGTTCTTTTTTCGCCAGTTCCGTTCCGCCTTCGCAATTCGAAATCGACAATCATACTGCACGAGATCCCCCCCTAACCTTTTGTTGCCCGTTCGTCGGTTGTTTCGCAAAGCGTGGTCGTCTCCAAATTCGTTGGATTTCCCGATTGGAGAAACAGCCTCTGGATCTCGGCGATGTAGTGAACGAGACTTGCCGTCGGGATACCGGGTATCTCCCCGTACGGTGAATTTCATGTCCCGTGATATATCGGATAAGAGCGATCGGGTGTGCCGGTGGTATTTCGAGGGAGTCATGGGAAGGACTTTCGAGCGGATGATGTTCGAATCAATGTTGTTGTCTCAGGATGTTAGGTCATAGACCCGGGAATGTTATTCATTTGTTTTTAATGGTTTCAATGGACTTTAATCATGGTTCATCTCCTTTGCCAACTATTTAAAATGTGTGTTATATCCGGTTTAAAAAAACACGCAATGGACGATGCCGTTATGACTTTTAGTTTGTGGGCATAGGCGTGTAACCAGATCCGTGTTGAAGCTGGTCTAACACATCTTTCCCTATTAATATAAAGATTTACTTTTTTATAATGAGCCCATAATTAATAATAGGAGCTTGAACGATCTCGTCATTTTATAAGACAATTCCAAGCTAAGGATGGTTCCGTGGCCGGTTCCGATGGAAAAAACCCCCCTCCGATGCCTGAAAATGAAGAACAGCGTCTGGAATTTCTGCGTCGCCTCGACTTAATCTCTTCTCCCCCCGAGGAATCCTTCGACCGCCTTACCACGCTGGCCGCCCGGATGTTGGACACGCCCATCGCCCAGGTCACGATCGTGGCCGAGGGGAGGGAAGTGTTTGTGTCCTGTTATGGGTCGGAAAGTACTGACCGCGACCGTGAGCGGTCCATTTGTTCCCGGGGGATCCTTGAGCCCGACGAGCCCACCGTGATCGAAGATGTGGTTTCGGCCGACCGGTTCGGTGATGAATTTGCTCAGATTGACGGGGAAACGTACCGTGCCTACGCGGGGATTCCCATAACTGTACAGGGGTTTTCCGTGGGATCGTTTTGTGTGCGCGATCGTGAACCCCGGGAGTTCATCGACGACGAAATCACCGATCTTCGTACAATTACCGA
>JBDGPJ010000234.1:1517-2091 GCA_042219695.1 bacterium | reverse complement strand
CCCGCCCGTGGTGGGGATGGCTCTGGTGGTGTGGGCGGGCTCGGCGGTGGCCGGCGTGGACCGTGACCGCGTTCTCACCTTGCTGGGCCGCCTGGAGCAGTACCTCGACGACCTCCGGGAGAAGCAGGACGAGGTTAAAAGTCGCGAGCGCGAGTATCGGGATCTGTTCAACGGGACATCCCACGGGCTAAT
Source organism: bacterium (assembly GCA_042219695.1). Lineage (GTDB taxonomy): Bacteria > T1Sed10-126 > T1Sed10-126 > T1Sed10-126 > JBDGPJ01 > JBDGPJ01. The sequence goes on along the minus strand of JBDGPJ010000234.1, from coordinate 1,899 downwards.
CCAGGTCGATTCCTCCGGAACCATCGAGCGAGTGAACGATCCCGCGCTTGAAATGTTTGGGTACGAGCGGGAGGAACTGGTTGGTAAGGACGTGAATATCCTGGTGCCGGATGGACAGTCGGAACTTCATCGGGAACACCTGGATCATTACATGGAATCGCCCGAGACCCGTGAGATGGGGGAGGGACGTGATCTTAGCGCGGTCAAAAAAGACGGGACCACGTTTCCCGTCGAAATTGGACTCAACCCTCTTTCCACTGACGGGAAGCCCCGGATCATTGCCGATATTACCGACATTTCCGCCCGTCGTGAGGCCGAGCAGGCCGTCCGCGTGGAGCGGGCGGCGCTCTCGCGGCTGGTCGTCCGCATCAACGGTCTGCTA
>JBDGPJ010000234.1:570-1507 GCA_042219695.1 bacterium | reverse complement strand
TCGACGTCGAGGATAAGGGAACCCTAATGGGCGAATTGTTCTGGGAGACCCCCTGGTGGGGGAACGAACCCGAACTCAAGCAGGAGTTGCGTGAAAACTTCCAACAGGCCTTAAAAGGGGAAGCGGTACAGTTTGAGACTTGCTATTACGAGTCCGGGGGAGAAAAGCGTGACCTGCATGCTACGTTTCATCCCGTCCGCGATTCGAGCGGGAACGTGGAATACGTGATTCCGGAGGGGCGGGACATTACCGAGCAGAAAAACATCGAACGTCAATTGGAGCGACGGAGACGTGATTTTGAAGCGATATCCGAGCTGTTTGCAGAGACTACACTTGATGAGTTTTACGACAGGGTAGTGGAGGGGTTGGCGGATATTCTTCATGTTGATTATGCATTCGTAGGGACGTTTCCGGAGGAGAACGATCGAATAGCCATGGAATCGCTCTGGGGGAGAGGAGAGTTTCGGGAGTGCATTACGTATCACCTGGCGGGGACTCCCTGTGAGAACGTGGTTGGATCCGACACGTGTATATACCCGGTCGACGTAGCGGAAAAATTTCCCGAGGATAAATTATTAAGCGAAATGGAGGTGGAAGGATACGCCGGAGCGCCCCTTTTTGATTCTGACGGAGAACCCATTGGTTTACTGGCCGTGATGAACCGACAGCCACTGAAAGAAGAAGATTATATCAAACAGGTATTACAGATATTTGCCCGACGAACGGGGAACGTATTTGAACGTCGGCGTAAGGAAAATGAGCTTGAAGAGACCCTTCAAACTCTTCGTGAAACGTCGGTGAGTCGAGATTACTTGAGAGAAATCATTGATACTTTACCCGGGGGATTCTTCATCCTGGACCTCCAGGGACAAATAAAGATGATGAATCGATCTCTTCTCAAAATGCTTGATTTCGAAAGGGAACAGCTTACCGATCA
>JBDGPJ010000234.1:0-560 GCA_042219695.1 bacterium | reverse complement strand
GACGAACTCGCGGGACAGCCGGTTGGAGTAATTTTTGAAGAAGAAGAAGAAGAAGAAGAAGAAGAAGAAGAAGAAGAAGAATTCCGGATCGAGGATATCCAGGAAATTGTGGAACAGGGGGAAGTGTTCAAGCAGGAAAAGGAGTTTCGTACGAGCGACGGGGACACCATACCGGTGTTATTTTCGGGGACCGCTTTGCGGGACGAGGAGGGGGACCTACGGGAGATTGTGTGCGTGGGAGTGGATATCTCCGAGCGCAAGGAAGCACGAAACGAGCTTGAGCTGTTCCGCGACCTGATCGAACACAGTCCCAACGGAATTCACATGGTGGATCCCGGGACCGCCGAAATACTGGACGTGAACCAGAAGATGGAGGAACAATTAGGGTACGATCGGAGCCAATTAATCGGGAAACGCATTCATGACATCGATCCGAACGTGGGTAACGAACTTCAGTGGGATCCGTTGATGGACGAAATTCGCGAGGAACGGAGTCTTTCCCTTGAGACTCGTCACGAGCGAGCGGACGGTACCACTTTCCCCGTGGAAATACAGGTGGC
>JBDGPJ010000233.1:3904-9143 GCA_042219695.1 bacterium | reverse complement strand
GGGATTTATACCATAGCCATGATTGATATTGATAAATTCAAGGATTTCAACGACACCTATGGACATGACTCCGGTGATGTTGTTCTTAAACAGGTGGCTCGTCTACTCGAATCCAACGCGAGTGGTACGGTTTACCGGTTTGGAGGTGAGGAGTTTACCATCGTGTATCCTGGTTACGGGTTGGAGGAAGTTGAGGAGGAGTTGGAACAGTTGCGAAAAGTGATTGCGAATAACAAGGTGGAAGTTACGAGAAAGAGTAACCGTGCTACGAAACTGCTGGAACGTAAGGTGACCGTCAGTATAGGCGCCGCGGAGCGTGAGGAGGACGACACGGCCGAAGAGGTTTTGAATCGGGCCGATAACGCCCTGTTTAAAGCCAAGGACGAAGGGCGGAATACCGTAGTGACGAAATAAAAAATACCGGGAAAGAGGTAGAGTACTTATGCCAAATGGGAGCAGTGGTCAAAAAGGGGAACATCACCGGGAGGAGCGACGTTACGGTCCCTACACTTACCAGCCGGAGACGATTATCGAGCCTGATGCACCCACCGAAGAACAAATTCACGGTGTGACGCGAAATGAGTCGGAACACGGGTTTTCGGCGACGTTTGACAGCCCCTTTCCGCACGAGGAAGGAGACGTTCTTGACGTGAGGGTGGGGTTTCGTAGAACGTGGGCTGAAGTGAAATGGACTCGTAAAGTTATGGAAGAGAAAGTTATTGTGGGATTTCATACTCATCCACGCCATAAACTCGGTAAGGGGGACGAGGAGTAGAATTAATATTTTCTAAATTGAGGGAAGCGAAAAAATCGTTAGTTTCTGAGAAAAAAGAATGGCTGGGCCGCCAGGACTCGAACCTGGAGTCACGGGACCAAAACCCGTTGCCTTACCGTTTGGCTACGGCCCAGTTACGAAGTCTCAAGTTTGATTGGAAGAAAATATGATATTTGAACTGGTCCCAATTGTCAAAGCAGAGGAAACAAATTCGATACGTCCGGTACTCTATTACGGTATCCATGTTCGGTGATCGGTTTTCAGTAATCAGTATTCAGTGTAAATAGGATGTGGGGACGGCGATGTATTAAGTTTCCCGTTCGATTACACAAATCCCTGTAATAGATTCACGGTTCAACGCCAATAAGAGGACAACAATATTCGTTAAATTCGGGCCTTGCGTTCTATGCAGGCCAAAGTAACTCAAGATTAATTTCAAGGAGCGTACAAACTGGCTTATTTTGTAATGTGAGGCTTGACCTGCTTGTAGGTAACGTCTCCGATTCCGTCCACGTGTTTCAGGTCTTCCTTGGTTGTAAAACGACCTTCACGATCACGGTGGCGTTTAATGCGTCGAGATAGAACCGGTCCAATTCCGGGCAGAGTTTGTAGGCGTCGCTGATTGGCCCGGTTAATATCCACGTACTCCGTATCGGCGTAATCGTCTCCCTCGGTCCGAAAATAGATTAAGTCTTCGTTCGTGAGAGTTTTGTCTCCTTTCTGTACCTGATCGAGGGTGTTCTTGGTGGGAATAGTTAATACCATTCCGTCGGAGACCGTCTGATAGATATCGATGTTTTTAGCGAGCGCGTTTTCGGTAAGTCCGCCCCCGGCCTTAATAAGATCACGGACGGTGCTATCCGGCTGTAGCTTGTAAGTTCCGGGATTGTTAACACCGTCGCCCACGACTTTCGCGGAGACGTTGTCGTTCCCACGGTCCAGTTCGATCGGACGTGCGGTGAGAGTCTGACTTCTATTGTCGGCCGATTCAGGATTACGTATAAGGTAGGTCACCCCGGCGCCGATGGCCAGAGCCAGTACAACGGTTAGGAGAGCTTGTACGGAACGGGGGAGTTCCTGGTTTTCGATGGTTAGATGTCCCCAGAACCGGTTTCCGAATCGGAGATTTCGTCCAGGGCGACACGGTTTTCAAAGGCCTGCGAGAGTGTCATTTTGTCGGCGTAACCGATATCGCTACCCACGGGAATTCCATACCCGAGGTGGCTCAGTGACACGTCCTTGTCCTCCAGGCGTTTCTTTAAATAGTTTATGGTAACTTCCCCTTCATTGGTTGGATTGAAGGCAAAAATAATTTCCTCGATTGGTTCCTCATCGTCGGTGATTCGCTGGATCAAAGGTCGGATGGTTAATTGCTCCGGACCGACTCCTTCAAGCGGAGAAATAAGTCCTCGCAGGACGTGGTAAAGGCCGTTGTATTCCCCGGTATCCTCGATGGGAAAAACGTCCTCCGGTTGTGCAATCACGGCCAGTCGTGAGCGGTCCCGTTCGGGATCACGGCAGACGTTACAGGTGGATTTCTGGGCGAGCCCATAGCACCGGTCACAATACCCGAGTTCCTCGTTGGCGGTTTGGATCGAATCAAGTAAGTGTTCCACCTCGGAATCCGCCACGCTTAACAGATGAAAGACGAGGCGCTGGGCTGATTTTTTCCCGATTCCCGGAAGTTTTTTGAGTTGGGTAATCGCCTCATCAAAAGCGTCCATAAAACCGATCCTTTCCGGGGGAATAATTTCAGTTTCCACTAAGCTGATAGTACAGTATACCAAAGAGACGGGTATAGTTGTTAGTGGACTCTTTATGAGCTTACTCATGATTAGCCTGAATATTCATGGTGATTGAAATCATCATAATTAATTCGGTTTATAAATACCAACACGAACATCCCGGGATATTTCGGGGGATCAAACGTTACAAGGAAATATTCAACAGAACCAAAGTTGCTGAAGTAGAATAGTGGGTGTGGAGAAACTGCGAGGAGATAAAAACGTAAGGTGTATAGTTAATCCGTTTTTAATTCATCCATGTTAACGTCTTCAATGGTTATTTTATTTAGGAGTTCCCAGAAGCGGTCGAGGTGTTCCTGGTACTGGGTTAAATTTTGTTCCAGTTTTTCCAGCAGAAGCATGTCGGCATCCAGGTTTACAAGAATATCCGGATCGAATTCCTTTTTGCCCCGTAACATCAGGAGAATGTTTTCCCTTTGTTCGGATTCAACCAGCTGGTCCAAAATTTCATCTTCCAGCGGACCGGTTTCTTCCATCATATCCTCGAGGTTTTCCCCGAGATTGATAAGTTCCCCCTCGATATCGGAACCGAACTGATCACGGTTCATCACTTTTTCAATTAATTCGTGAGTTGCATCAACGAACTCCCCACGATTAGCCATGTCGATTACGTCGTCGATTTCATCCAGGTCAATCGTCGGGGTTTCCGGTTCCGTAGGTTCACGGGTCGGTAAGATCGATTGAATGAAGGTGGATTTGTTCGTTTGTTCTCTTAGTTTCTCGTCCGAGATCTGGTTGATCCCCCGCCAGATTTGCTCACGGTTTTGAAATCGCCCGACCAGGAAGTCATTCACATCATCGCGGAGCTCCTCCGAAATGATGGAATTACTGGCAGCAAAAACGGAAGGTGTTAACTGGATGTCTTCGTCCAGTGAGGAGAGAATAGAGTTTTTGATGTCCGGGTTGGATACGTTATTTCCAATCCGATCCTTCAAATCCTCAAATTTATTCCACTCGAGCTTTAATTTCCGACGCGCACCGTCCAGCAGGTCGATTGCGTCCGATTGTTCCTCAGCAAATTCAACATTACGGGAAATTTCATTTAAGGCCTTGTACACTTCACCGGTGTCGAGCAAATCAACAATGTTATTATCGGTGTCCCAGGAAAGTGTGACCGGGGATAAATCGGCGCGGGAAGGATTCACCGTTTCAATAACGTCCGGGTTGGAACCGACAATTTCTATCAGTTCATTTTGAATGTCGTTCTTTTCTCCCACTAAATCGATGACGTCCTGTAGTAATTTTTCCGGTGCATCCAGCGATAGGAAATCGGAATTAAAGCTATTTTTTTGTCCACTTAACGCTTTCTGAATTTGCTCATCGGTGTATGATCCTTCGTCGACATCCTTACGTCGTTCAATGGATTCAAATGATTCGGCCATGGAGGAGGCTTTCTCCTGTAATTCTTCCAGTTGATCGCGTAGTTTATTTCGATCGTGTAATCGGGCCAGATTTTTCAAAAAGCGGACAATGTACTGTAACTGGACAAATGCTTCGCGCCCTTCGGCCGAGCTGATAATTTCGCTGGCTGCATCGCTGAATTCATCTTTTCGTACTATATTGCATTCCGGTTTGATGGTGGAACGTTTTTCTTCAGGCACCCATTTTTCCTGGAAATCCCTAACGGAAAGTTGTCGTACTCCGAACCGTTTAAACTGGTCGATTGCTTTGTGACTCACTTCGTTTCCTTTTTCAACGATTAGCTGGTCGTTGCGGCCAAAAACATCACTGACCAGAGTTTGGCCGGGTTCGGCCCGACGGATGGAGATACGATTGATTGTAGGGAATTCAACCAGCAGATATTTCATTAGATTTAAAATCTCCCGTTGGATATTTCAGTCGATTGCTCCCAATGTGACGTTTGAGATCTTATGAGAACGGTACATCATTATACATCATCTGAACTTAAAGGGTTGTAAGATGTATTACGTTCCCCGGGGAAAGGTTCTTAGATTTTTCATAAATACTTTAATGAAGTTCCCCAAGGTGGTTTTTACGGGATCGGATGTGGTTATGAGTGAACCATGACCCGTTACAATCTTTTGAAATGGTATGACAGTATATAGGGCTACAATGAGATAATATGTTCTAAGATCTCAATAAATATAAAAAATGATTCATATTACCAAAAGGGACTTTTTATTTTTGATTAGAAGATTTATGATGAATCCCTCAATGACAGGACTTTAAAAACTTTTTTCTGGGAGGACACTATGGAGCCCGAAAGAGAGATCGATATTAACCTGGTAACACCAAACGATCCCGCCGTGGGAGAAGTCGTTGAAAATAGACTCGTGACCGATTCAAGCAGTCCCCATTATACCCGGCACTGGGTTGCGGACGTATCGGGGACGGAGCTGGAAGGGAATTTTGAAGTAGGACAGGCGTTCGGGGTTATTCCCGAGTGGGATCACTACGTGGATTACAACAAGTTAAACATTCAGTCGGATGACCGTAAATTACGGTTATATTCCGTTGCTTCCCCCACCTCTGGGGAAGAAGGAAACGGTCAATATATTTCGACCACCGTGAAACGGGTCTTTGATGAGCACTGGGACACGGGGGAAACGTTTCTCGGGGTTTGTTCCAACTACATGTGTGACATGGACGTTGGAGACAAGGTCAAATTAACCGGGCCGACGGGGCGTCATTTTGTACT
>JBDGPJ010000233.1:1792-3818 GCA_042219695.1 bacterium | reverse complement strand
GAACAGGGGATCGAAAACGACATTTACCTGGTGCTCGGTGTTCCGTATCGAACCGACGTGCTGTACGGAGATTTTTTCAAGGAACTCGACGAAAAACACGATAACTTCCACTTCATGGAAGCATTGAGTCGAAACCAGAAAACGGAAGACGGCAATAAGATGTACGTCCAGGAACGTATGCTGGCCGAACGTGATGTCTTCGAACCCCTTTTGAACCAGGAGAACACCCTGACGTATATCTGTGGGCTGAAGGGGATGGAAACGGGAATTTACCGTGCCATGTTGATGATGGGGGCGGATGATCTCGTGGAAGTTCCTTCCGACGAGGACCTGGACTGGTCGAAAATGGACGATCGTGCACCGATTTTTGATAACGTCAGTCCCAACGATGAGAGGAACCTCGTCGAGGTTTACTAAATCAGGTTGCCAGACTGGTCACATAAAAAGGAACCACGGATTACACAGATGGCATAGACGGAGTATTACGCAGGGTGGAGTGAATGAAAAATTAATCCGAGTAATCCGTGAAGTCCGTGGTTTAAACAGAAATTAGGCTACCAGGTTCATACCGGACCACTGTTCGGCTTGCCGTAAACCCTGGAGTGTATCGTTGACCGGCATCTGCCCGAGACCCCGGGGAGTGCTCATTTGTCGGAACCGCGGTTCGTAAAGTCGTGAATCCTCGGAGTTCGTTTCGAGGGATTGATTTACTTCCGAACCGGGTTCGGATGATTCCGTTTGCTTATCGGATGTTTTTTGTTGACTTTCCGTGGAATCCTGAGTTGATTCTCCTTTTTTGGTTGCAGCCAAATTCCCGTTCGCTCGAGCTGGCCCTGTAATTTATTGTTGTCACTGGTTTTGTAGGAAAACGTGGTGTTGGCGGATCCCAGGAATATCGCCCCCACGCCGGCTTCGTCCAGTGAAATCAGTTTTTTCCCGTCCGAACTGTTTGTCGTCATGACAGCGAGTTCGTCAAAAATTTCGTCACCCTCATCAATAAAACGGTTTTTGTCCCCGTCATATTGGGCCAGTTCCTCGAAGCCGTTTCCGGTTTTTGGTCCAAATAATTCGGAACCGTCATCGATCTTTCCGTTTTCATTCTTGTCCAGCGCGAGAAATCCGCTTCCTTTTTTCAAGCGTGCAATTTCTTCCTTGGTACCATCGGCGTTGATGTCAAATTGGAAGGATTTCGTCGAAAGATCGGCCGCTTTTCCGTCAAAATTGACTGTTAACGGGTCGATGAGTTTGGCGTTTCCGGCCTGGATATCCATGCTGGTCTTCTGGAAAAACCTCCGGCTGATGTTCATGTTGAGGTTGAAACTAATTTCCTGCCCATCCTCCGTCTTGATGGTTCCTTCTGCTCCGAATGTCAATCGTTCGGATTCAACGTGTCGTTCGTGGTATTCGTAGGAGAATCCAAAATCAGCCGAATTTTCTTTACCGTCCGCTCCCCCCGATTCACCGGAGGACTCCCCTTGCTCCCCGGTCTTTTTTTCGCTCTTGTCTTCGCCATCGAGTTCCTCGTTCATAGCCTTGTTCATTTTCTCGAGGAACTCCTCGGGATCCATCCATTCAAAATCCCCTTCCATGAGCTTATCCATCGTTATCTGAATAAGCTCCAGTTCCATTTTTTCCATGGAAGATAACTCAAATTTTTTCTTTTTTTCGGACTCCGAAGCTTCCTTTCCTTCCTCGGATATTTCAACCCGATCCGGCTGGATGTGATGGATGCTGTTGTCGGGTCTTTCACCCTCACGGTGATGTACACTGTTATCCGGTGGATCGGGTACATTGTTGCGATTGCCCCCACCCCGATTCACCTGGTGGGTCTGGCGGTCCACGGATACACTTCCCGATTCCAGGTCTTCCTTTCGGGTGACAACCTGTCGCTGATTGCGAGTGGCGTAGATAAGCTTTTCTCGACGCGTGTGCTCGGAATGTTCGGAATGGGTGGTGCTAAAGGAAAGGTCATGTTGTTTGATTTCCAAAACAATCTCCTCCCTGAGATTGGCCAAGCGGCGATAAT
>JBDGPJ010000233.1:0-1782 GCA_042219695.1 bacterium | reverse complement strand
AACTTCCCTGTATCTAATTTCAATATCGCCGGGTTTACGTGAATCCTTTAACACTTTTAGGAAAACGGGGTTTTTATAACGTGGTGTGAACTCGATTCAAGCTCAATGAATTACATTTTGCATAGATTACGTTCAATGGGACAAAACCGTTTTACGTAAAACAAAACCAAATGAATCAACCGTTTTTTATGGAAGAATTTTCGACGTCCGTTTGTTTATAACATTGAGAATGACGATGACCGGATCCGCTCAATATAATGAATACCGAGTCCGTTATTTTATGGAAAACTAATGTACTAATTCCCCCTACGAAATCACACACTGAATGTGGAGGTACCCATGACACGATTCAACTTTGCACGTCCTATCGTGCTGGTTACCGTCATTTTGCTTTGTTTTTTACTAACGAACCCATTAATCGCCAAAACGAAACAGGCCGATAAACACAAGGGCCAACTCAATCAATCGGTCCTATTCATGCTTTTGTTTATCGGGGCCATGATTGTGATTTTCTTCTGGGAACCGTTGCCGTTATTTGTGCTGGCCCTTACGATCCCCGTGTTGCTTGTGATATTTCAACCCTGGACCCAGATCGGGTTAGAAGAAGCCGTCACGGGATTTTCCAGTCCCGCCACGATTGCCATCCTGGCTATGTTTATACTGAGTGCGGGAATCAAGCGGTCCGGTTTAATACAGATTCTGGGTGATCAACTGTCGTCCTTCACCGGTGACAACGAAACCAAACAGCTTGGAGCGATTACCGCATTGTCCGGACCGATTGCGGGTTTTATTAATAACACACCCGTCGTGGCGATTTTTATTCCCATGGTTTCCAACCTTGCCCGCCGTGTAAAAACTTCCCCTTCGAAACTGATGATGCCCCTGTCCTTTGCCTCAATGATGGGAGGAACGTTAACGCTTATCGGGAGTTCCACGAATCTATTAGCAAGCGATTTATCCTCGAGGTTGCTCGACCATCCGATCGGGTTCTTTGAATTTTTTAACGTAGGAGCAATTATCCTGGTTACGGGTTCCATATATTTGATAACCGTGGGGCGATTTCTTATCCCGGAACGTGTCGAACCCGAGGATGACTTAGCCGAGGAGTACGAAATGGGCGAGCTTTTAACGGAGGTATCAGTGCACGAAGAGTTCGAGTTCGTCGGGAGTAATGTACGGGAAATGATAAAGGACTTCGACGTTGAGTTTGACCTCGTTCAAATCATCCGCGAGGGAGAACAGTTTATGGAGCCGCTTGAAGTGAAGACCTTACGAGTTGAAGATCGGTTTATCGTGCGAACCAACCGTGAAAACTTGCTGAAGTTACTGGAGACGGCGGGTGTACGAATTTTCCCCCAAAATCGAGTATCCGTGGAACGGATTGAGGAACCCTCAAAAGGTCAAACCGTGGTAGAAACGGTCATTCCGGCGGGGTCTTTTCTGGAAGGTCAGACCCTTCGTGACGTTAACTTCGTTGACCGTTACGACACCAGTGTGCTGGCCGTCAGGAGGGGAGAGGAGTTAACTCATTCGAGTCTGGAAGACATCACAATACGTGCCGGGGACGTGTTGTTGTTGCTGGCCACGGAAACAACCTTAAATCGGTTGCGCCAGAACCAGAATTTTATCCTGGCGGAAGAAATTGAACCGGCCGGTTTCCGGCAGGAGAAGATGGTGCTATCGGTGGGGATTCTGCTCGGGGTAATCCTGCTGGCGGCGTTTGACGTTTTGCCGATTGCCATTTCGGCGTTAGCTGGATGTATTTTAATGGTAGGCACCGGG
>JBDGPJ010000232.1:0-2618 GCA_042219695.1 bacterium | reverse complement strand
TTTCCGCCAAGCTATGCTGGCAGACATGAAGCTCATTGGGACCCGAGATATGATATCGCAGAGCCTTATGTGCCGGTTCGTGGTGGGGGTGATCCTCAACCATTCCGGCAACCAGGACGGAGGTATCAAACAGGGTCCTCAAGACGCCCCTCCGAAGGATTGAAGGCGTTTCTGACGATGTTTTTGAACGGCATTTTCGATGTCTTCTTGCCTGGAACCCGAATACACGAGTACGCCCTCGCGGTCAGTGACACAGGGATCCCCCACGTCGGGCTTGAGATGGATGCCTTCCGAAGTTTCCTCGACCTTAAAGGTGGTACCCGGTTCAAGTCCCAGTCGTTCTCTGATTTCCTGGGGAATGACCAATCGTCCGAGTTTGTCCAATTTACTTGTTAGCCCCACTAAGATCACCTCATTCCAATATAGTCGACTAATTGGAAATAATCAATACCAAAACCGCGATTCGTCGGGCTGGAGCAAGGATAACCACAGATGACGCAGATTTCTCAGATGGATTAAACCACAAAGACACGAAGAGCACAAAGTTCAGTATTCGGTGTCCGGTATTCAGTGTTTGGGTACAGCAATTCCGTTTTTACGCCATGCGCCATGCTGCAAGCCCCATGCCTTACAACCACAGATTGCACAAATTACGTAGATTAATGAAACCTCGAAGACTCAAGGGACCCGAAGATTGTTAAGGAATACCGATTCAGAACACGAATCGGAATTCTTCAACGGGTGACTGTTTTCCTGACGAGAAAATACGAAGGAAGGAGGTCAATCGGTGTGAAATATGTTATGTCGTTGCAGGGCTAAATTCGCTCCAAGGGCTCAGGTGATACAAAAATTCACAAAAGACCTTTATTGGTCGAAAATTGAGCGATGTTACACCGCGCTCCATGCCATAACAACCACGAATTATTTAAACCACAAAGACTTGAGGGGCAAGAAGAAAGCTAAAAGATACAGACTATTGAATACTTTGCTTAGTGCCCTTGGTGACTTTGTGGTTTCCTTATTTTGTATATCCGTGCAATCAGTGGATACTATTCGAAGAAAATAAAGCCGTAATCACCGGTATAACCGCACTGTTCGTAGATCCAGCGAAATTCTTCCGGTGTGAAGAAGGCTTCGGTGTTGTTGGAAAATACAAAATCGAACTCGTTGTCCTCGTAGGGGAGGTCTTTGGCATGGCCGTGGTCGAGCTGGTCCTTGACTTCGGGTTTGGCGTTTTCAAGTGCATAGTTGGAGATGTCGAGTCCTCGCACTTCAACCCCGGGTACAACCTGGGTGAACTCGTATAGCAAAAATCCCTTGGCACAGCCCACGTCGAGGATTTTATCGCCCGACTGAATGTCGTAATGATTGACGAGTTTCTTGGCCAAGGAGATCCATCGACCGTCGTAATAGTATCCGCCGTACCCGTATTTGCGGTGGTCATCAAAGTATTTCTTTTCGAATTTTTTCGCTTCGACCGCACATTCTGCCTTGTCGTGAGTGGTTACCCGTAACATGTAATCGCGGTTTCCGGCCTGATGGTATTCCTCCAAGAAATCGATTCGTTCCATCACAATCACTCCTGGCGAATAATCATTTCAATTCAGTGTGAAAATCCCATTATAACGGGTAATCATTATGTATAGAACTTTGACGGGTGGTAACTGCTTTGATACCTTCTCGTGAATCGGTGATGCAACGTATATCATACATTTAAAACAGGTGATTGATTATGACAGCCACGATGGAAGAGCTTGAGAAACTGGATATTCGTATTGCAACGATTACCGGCGTACGGGATCATCCCAACGCCGACAAACTGCTGTTATTGGACGTTTATTTTGGAGAAGGTGACGAACGTCAAATTGTGGCCGGGATCAAAGAGGATTATGAAAAATCGGACCTGCTTCACAGTCAAATACCCGTCGTCGCCAACATGGAACCCATTGAAATCCGTGGAGAACAGAGTAATGGGATGTTACTGGCCGTTAACGGTGACGAGATCGCCCTGTTAAACCCGGATAAGATCTGTGAGCCGGGCGTTCCGGTGGAATAACACTTACTCCCTGTGCTGGTATTCAAGCGGTTTCTGTTGAATGATTTCCAGGTTGTCCCGGACCCAATCAATTACACCCTGAAGACCTGTTTCTAACTCAATTTCCGGTTTCCAATCGAACTGGGACCGAGCTTTGGAAGAGTCAATCACGTAGGCTTTGTCCTGGCCGAGGCGTTCCCCGACGTCCCGCGTTCGTTCATCGAAATCCTCCCCCATCATGCGGCAGATCGTCTTAACGAGATCCCGGATGGAAATACCATCGTCCGGTGACAAATGATAAATCTCGCCGGGTGTACCCGTTTCCATGGCCGCTAATTCACCGCGTGAGACGTCCCTTATGTGGATATAGGATTTAATAGCTTCCCCCCCGCCGTGGAGTTCAATGGTTCGATCCGTTTCGAGATAGATAGCCGAACGAGGGATAATCTTGTGGAGTTGTTGATGTGCTCCGTAGACGTTGGTCGCTCGAATGGTGACGGCGGGGAAATCAAAATTCTTGACCAGCGTCTCAATCATCATATCCCCCGCAGCCTTCGAAGCGGCGTAGGGAGTGCTGGGGTCG
>JBDGPJ010000231.1:21147-21386 GCA_042219695.1 bacterium | reverse complement strand
TTATGTCACAAGGGAATGATTATCGTGGAATACCATAATCTGGGCCGTTCCGGGTTAAAAGTATCCGAATTATGTATGGGGACGATGACGTTTGGCTCTGATTTTCACAATATCGCCGAAGTGGATCAAACCGAAGCCACGAAGATGGTGGAGGTATGCCTGGAACACGGGGTTAATTTTTTCGACACGGCGGATATGTACTCCTATGGTGAATCCGAGCGAATACTCGGGAACGTCTT
>JBDGPJ010000231.1:9431-21137 GCA_042219695.1 bacterium | reverse complement strand
AGGGCGGACTCGCTGACGCCGTGGTGGTCGGGAACGTCTTCGACGAGATTGGTTTAGGGCGTGAAGAATTTGTGGTTGCAACCAAGGTGCGTGGGCCTATGAGTGAACAGGCCAGTGAAGGAACCGGGGATTACAACAATATTGGTCTTTCAAGGAAACACATCATGGAAGGATGCCGGCGGAGTCTGGCTCGATTGGGGCTTGATACCATCGATCTATACCAGGTACATGGCTGGGATCCCGAGACTCCCATCGAAGAAACCATGAAGGCTCTAAACGACCTCGTACGACAGGGACACGTAAATTACATCGGGGTTTCAAATTGGACCGCCCGGCATATTATGAAATCATTGGAATTATCGCGGCGGAATGACTGGGCTGAGTTCCAATCCCTGCAAGCGTATTACTCACTGGCAAACCGTGATCTGGAGCATGAATTAATGCCCCTGTGTGAAGAAGAGGGGTTGGGAATTCTTCCTTGGTCCCCCCTGGCAGGAGGACTCATGACCGGGAAATACACTCGCGATGGTGACGGACCGGAGGGAGCTCGCCGGGTTGAATTTGACTTCCCGCCCGTCAAACCGGACAAGAGTTTTAAAGCCGTGGATCAGTTAGAGGAGTTTGCAGAAAAGCGGGATAGTTCCATTCCCCGGCTTGCCCTGGCTTGGGTGCTGGACCGCCCGGCGGTGGATTCCGTGATTATTGGAGCCAGTAACATGGAACAACTTGAGGATAATCTGGAGTCCGTTTCGCTTCAGCTAACAGAGGAGGAACGCGAAACTCTGGACAACATTACGACCCCCCCCTCCCTTTATCCGGAGTGGATGGTTCAGCTACAGTCCACCGGCGAATTGCCGGATAACGTCGGGTGATCAAACAATAAATATATGGACGGATAAGGGTGAAATTCGTTCAAGTTTAATATTGAGCGGTTATTTTGGTGAAGTATTCAGGACGGAACTGGGTGAAGGGTTAGAATAGTAGGCCTAAATGCTTTTAAATCATAGTTTCATAATATCATGATATTATTAATTGTACAATTAATAACACCTTGACAGAATCACGGAATTTGGATCGATCGTAAAATAGATTGTTCGCGCTGGAGTATTTTTTTCATTACAAAAATTTAATTAATCTCTGGAGTATTTATTTTGGAGGGTTTGAGTTGTCGGATTTACACGTTGTAGTGATTGGTGCCGGTAGCGGAGGAATGGCGGCGGCCAAGAAAGCATCTCGCGAGGGAGCCGAAGTGACGATTGTGGAGAATCGAACCGTGGGAGGGACCTGCGTTGCGCGCGGGTGCATGCCAAAAAAATTCATGGTAATTTCATCCGAAATTATGCGAGATATTCGAACTGATGGGCCGGACGGAATCGACCGGTCTTTGGAAGGGTTAAATTGGTCCGAACTGATCGATCACCAGCGGGCCGTGGTGCGAGATTTGATTGGGATTAACCGGGAAAGTATTGATGACTACGAAGGGATTCGCCGACTGGAGGGGACGGCCACCATTTCCGAACCCGGTGTGGTTTCCGTC
This sequence comes from bacterium, assembly GCA_042219695.1. Taxonomy (GTDB): domain Bacteria; phylum T1Sed10-126; class T1Sed10-126; order T1Sed10-126; family JBDGPJ01; genus JBDGPJ01. The sequence continues at coordinate 19,600 of JBDGPJ010000231.1, read as the reverse complement.
GACGGAAGTAAAATTGAATACGATCGTTTAATTATTGCCACGGGCCTTCATCCTTCACGTCCGCCGATCGAGGGAGTTGAACTCGGTCAAACCTCGGGGGACTTTCTGCAGGATCGTACGCGGCCCGATTCGGTTGTGATCGTGGGGGGCGGTTACATCGGAGTTGAATTCGCCTGTGTTCTCAATGCTTTTGGAACGGACGTAACTGTACTGCACCGTCCTCCTCACCTCGTTAAAAATTACGACAATGAGATTGCCGATCAACTTGAATCATCCATGTCCAATCGGGGGATTGAGGTTAGAACCTCCACGGAGGTTACCGCTATTCACGAACGGGAAGAAGAGTACCGTGTTCAGTTCGAGACGGAAGATGGCCCGGATTATCGGGATTGTGAACGTCCTCTCCTGGCCGTGGGACGTTCCCCTAACACGGATAACATCGGACTTGGTCACCTTGATGTGCAACTTGATCCCGCTGGATATATCAAAGTAGACGATACGTATCGCACGGATGAAGGGAACGTATTCGCCGTAGGAGACGTAAACGGTGAATACCAGTTTACGCCGGTGGCCATCAAGGAAGGGAAAACGGCTGCTGTTAACGCCGTTCAAGGGACTCAGAACACGGCTGATTTGACCGCCGTACCCACGGCCGTATTTACCGATCCACCGATTGGTTCCGCGGGATTGTCCGAGGCCGAGGCGCGAGAACAGTTCGGGGAAAATGTGGAGATAGCGACGAAATCATTCACACCGTTTTCATCAACAGTCCGACGTGAGACGGGAACGACATTTATCAAACTTGTTTACACAGGGAATAATAAATCATTAAAGGGGATCCATATTCTGGGTCCCCATGCCCCTGAAATTGTACAGGGTTTTTCGATGGCCATCAGGCAGGGAGTTACCCAGGAAGACTTCAAGGATTATCCTGGAATTCATCCTACGATAGCGGAAGAAATTTTTTCGACCCGACCTTCTTAACGTAGCAGGGAGGTAGACCCATGCCCCGTGAGGAATTTCACGAACTTCCGCAGTATGATTTGCAGGAAGACGACATTAAGATGCTTCCCTATGACTACTGCGTTAAAAACTATGTTGTAGTGCTTGATTCCTACGATCCGGCAAACGATGATAACCCCGTTATTGGTATGCTTCACCCGGAGGATGAACAGCTGGTAGAGGAAATAGAGGAGAAACTTGGCTACGAAATTGAAACCGTTCAGCTGAATGGCTTTGAAATTCGCAAAGCACTTGGGATTGGATACGAGACTGAAGAGCTTTCCCACGAAGACATACCATCTCTCGTTGTTTCCCATCAGAGAGAAATATCATTCGGTCTGGATCAGTCACCGACGGAAATGTTAATGGATTTACTCAGTGAAGCTATCAAAATGGGCGCCAGCGACGTACACATAGAATGTTATCCCGAGGACGTGGATTTGCGGTTTAGAATCGACGGAGTCCTTCGCCAAATCACCACACCATTATCAGTGGAAAATGTACACCGGGTAATTTCTAAGTTAAAAGTCATGTGTGAATTGGATATAACGGAAACTCGTCGGGACCAGGACGGTCGATTTTCGGTCTCCTACATTCCAAAAACCGGGAAGGAACGAGAAGTTGATGTTCGACTTTCCGTGGTTCCCGGTCCAAATGGAGAAGACGCGGTGATGAGGATCCTCGACCGTGAACAGTATATCCTCGACCTGAATAAAGTTGGATTCCAGGATACTCAGTTGAATCAATATCGAAACTTAATCCATAACCCGGGGGGAATGATTTTAGTTGTTGGGACGACGGGAAGTGGGAAAACAACGACTCTATATGCCTCTGTGTCGGAGCTCTTTGACGATGAAAAAAAGATTCTGACCGCGGAGGATCCGATAGAATACGAATTTCAGAAAGTCAATCAAAAACAGGTCAATGACTCGATGGGATTTGCTGATTATACCCGGGCATTTTTACGGCAGGATCCGGATATTATATTGATCGGTGAAATTCGTGATGAAACTACGGCTGAAATCAGTGTAAGGGCAGCCAACACGGGACACCTTGTTCTTTCCACGCTTCATACGGGAAATGCAATAATGTCTATTTCTCGACTGAGGTCCTTAAAGGTGGATGATGATTACCTGGCCGATGTACTACTCGGTGTGGTTAGCCAGCGATTGGTTCGTAAAATTTGTGAAAATTGTAAAACCCAAACCGATCCTGAGCCGAAGTTGATTGAAGATTTTTACCAGAAACCGCCGACACAAGATTTTTGGACCGGGGAAGGATGTGAAGAATGTGGAGAAACTGGGTACAATGGTCGAACTGGAATCTTTGAAGTCCTTACCATAGACGAACAGCTCCAGGATCGAATTGCTACAGGCGTCCCCACCGAAGTCATTCGTAAAAAAGTGAAGGATCGAGGATTTAAACCGTTGCACAAGCATGCCCTGGAAAAAGTAAGATCCGGAATAACGTCACTGGAAGAGGTGGCTCGTGTAGTGATGCCTCCGGTTCGATTAAAAACGTTGTCCGAATAAAGCTGTTTCCGTGGATCAAATGGCTGGACATGTATTGTTATGTATTACGGTGAATTTCGCTTTAATCCGGTCGCCCTATTTCAATGGGCAACGTTACGCAAGGGAGCGTTGACGCCGTGTCCTCCCTTCAATTGGCCGTTTATGGATGTGGTTCCTGGGGACAAAATATCATATCCACGGTACTGGAATGTGAAAAAAATTGGCCGGTCGAACTTGATTCCATTGTTCACACGGGGAACCCAACCAACAAACAATCCATAATTAATCAGTTCAACCGTGAACCAGTCCCTTCCGAGAACGTCGATTCCGGGCGTTTTGACGCTGTTTTCATAGCAACTCCCGATGGAACTCACGCGGATCTTGTCGAAATGTTCCTCGACCATGACTGTCACGTTTTCGTTGAAAAACCGCTTGCCGTTAATCCCGACCGCGCACTGTCTTTATTAGACAAATCCAGGGACACTAAAGGTCATCTTTTTGTAGGGCACCTCATGTGTTATCACCCGGCAATTCGATATATTGAAAGCCAATTAAAATCGGAACCCGTTAAAATTCATTCCACACGACTTAACTCCTTTGAACTCAAAGATGGAAAGTCGATCCTTACGACAAGTTTGATACACGATCTTTCACTCCATGATCTTTTCTATCGGACTGTCCCGGAAGTTAGCCAGGTACAACGCTACAAATCCAACGAGGACACCACACGCCTTGATGTCTGGTTGGAATATCCCCCCGGTAAAACGGCCCATACGATCGGTAGTTGTGAGTCCCCCGTAAAACGCCGGGAATATATACTGCATTCGGAGGAGCGGTGTTTTTATTTTGATGGGATAGAAGAATCGGTTAAGCAATACGAACTTTCCGGCAAAAAGTATTTGCTCAAGGAAGGATATTCCGGGGAAGAACTGCCCTTAACACTTGAGATAAAAGATTTCTTATCGGTTGTCTTGGGAGACACTTCCACCCGGATTAATGACAATCATTTGAAACGAGTATATCAAACGATTCACGAAATACTTTCTGCGTAATACCGGATTACATTGTAATTTTTCCAGGGGGGGTCTTGAGTTCCTCAAAAACATCCTCTCCCGTCACATCAACTTTCCGGATTTTTCTCTTGTCGGCCTTCCAACAAATGTACACTACCTACTATTTGTGCCTGTATCAGAAGATTGTATTGATGGTTCGACGCCGAGATTAAATTTTTGGTATAAAAATTGCTTTATAAAAAGAAAAACGACCACGTTCGGATCCGTTGACTATTATAACTATTCCCCCTGTTAATAGGCCGCTGAGCAGGATAAAAAGACGAAGAATTCCAACGAAAGCAATGTATTTGAAGGGGGTATAACTTTTAAGGGACCGACTTTGCTATCAGAAACGGTGATGAAATTTTCAACGTGTAGGATTTTTCAACAATAAATACTCATTGACCCTGGTGTGTCTGGGAAGTGGTGTTAGGTACTCAGACCGTTGTTATTACATCGTATTGCGAACCTTACCCGGGACCCCAAGTATCCTGCCTTTAATTCCCGGGTAAGGCCCAGACACCTTGTCCGAGTTGGGATTTTAACGAATACAGTAGATTTTATGGCTGGCTAATAATTTGTCATAAACGTGAAACAATTCCATTTCAATGATATACACGAGGGGTCATGACAATTCACCGGCGATGTAAGTTCTCTTTTCACTTTTATAAGTTTTGGTAAAAATTCCTGATAGGTAAAAAATCGAAGTCTTAATTTCATTCATGAAAACATTTTTTATTATCAAAAGTTACAAATCGTCTTATTACCCTCGCTACAACCAGGGTTTAAGACACTAATTTCATGTAGGTATATTGTTGATTGGGAAAATTCGCTCGTGGAACGGTTGGCTACGTTTAGTAAAAGAGCGTTGCTCTTACTTTAAGATGGGCTTTCCCCCGGAAGGATTTAGGCCGTTTTTGATTAACTGAATAAGGAAAGAGGTTGGCTAATAAAATAGAGCACTTCAACTAAATGATTTATCAGTAATTTTTTTCAAATCGGAATCGATATAAATAATTAACTTTTATATAGTTTGTATTGACTCCGTTTATCGTACACAATTGGTATCGTATATTTTGAGTTAACAATTTTAATGTCTCTGTTTTTCAGGAAGCATTACACGAAAATAAGAGTATAAAACTGGTGACTATCGAATGAGGAATTGCAGTATGAGTACTTCGGTTCAGCTTTCAAATCGATTCCAAAATTGTTTATTGATTATACTTGTAGTTATTTTGGGGATACTGCTCGTACAACCATTGAATGCTCGCCGTAAGCTTTTGCTTGAAACTGAGGGAAAAATTCAAACTCCTGCCTGGAATCAGAGTGGTAATGAAATTTATTATGGAATTGTGCCCGAAGATCGAAATAGTTCCGTAATCCAAAAGATTGGAGTCCAGAACAAGAAGAAGAAAACAGTGGTTGATTACCCTGGCAAAAATCTACAGCCGATGCCCGTTCCGGAATCGGAAGACATACGTTTGATGTTTTTTAATCGATCGGAAGACGGGGCAGGGAGAATTATGAAATTCAAAAAGGGGGGGTTACCAGAGGTACATGTGGGGAAGGATAACTTTCAGGGATGGGCTGAAGATCCCACCTTACATCCGCGGGGAAAACCGCTAGCTTTCTTCGGTAGAAAACGAAACTCCGCCAGTATATGGCTTCGTTCCAAACAGGGACGATATCATCAAGTCACTAACGGTGAGAACTTCCAGTTTAGTCCAAGCTGGGGAGTCCACGGTCAGTCCCTTTTATACGTGGAGAAAGACGAAAACCTCCAACTCAAACAGCATCATATCCGAACTGCCCAGACAAAGACACTCTACGAATCCAATTTTCTCCTGCAACCCGTTCAACACCCGACAACCCTGGAAACAGTTTTTGTCACGAGGATTAATGGTCAGCTTCAGTTGAAAGCGTGCTGTAACAGTAAAACCGGCCGAAAGCTCGTCACGGGTTTATCAAAAGTAACTTCACCCGCTTTATCTCCGTCCGGAACACGGATTGCTTACGTTAGCAAAACGTCCGATGTTACTCAGTTATGGATTGAGGATTTTAAAACTCCCTGGGACAATGTTCCTCATACAATTCGTTTTGATAATGTAAGAGCTATGCAGACCATCCCGGCCGGGAAAACCGTCAAGGGAGTGGTGACGGGGACAGTTAGTGTAAATGGAACGGAGCGCTTACGCAGGGCGGATACTACTGTTATTCAGGTAAAGTACAAGGATCGAACAAAAGCTACGAATCGATACAATAAAGAGGTTCGCGGTACACTGATTACGGTACCGGAAGATATGAAACCCGGTTCCATCTTCACTATTAAAGTATCAATCGAAGATGAACGGGGAAGAACCACCCGTTCTATTCCATTAAAATTTGGAGGCGTTCGAAGTGAGTAACTCTTCCAGCAAAAGCCAGCGAAAAACCGTCATTATTAAAGAATCATTTCAGTGGCGATGGATTATGAAACCCGTACTCATACTATTGTTTGGATTAACTGTAGTAAGTGCTGCGCTTGCTTATTTACTGGATTACAGCGTGGGTTCAAGTTTCGAGCAATATTTTCAGAATGTACGAACGACTCGTGAATTAATCATGCCCGCATTACTGGGATCCTCCGTAACGATATTTTTTGTGGGTTCCGGTTTGATTATCTGGCAATTCCGCAAACTCACCCATCGTATTGCCGGACCGATGTATCGCCTCGAACAGTCCTTTAAAGAACTGGAGGAGGGAAATTTGGATCTACAAATCACCTTTCGGGAGAAGGATGAGTTTCAGGAACTTACGGATTATTTTAATGATAGTGTTCGGAGTACAGGTTTACGTGTTCACCGTGCTCTTAAATCACTAAATGAGATCGACTCCGATCAACTTTCCGATGATGATCGTGAGTTACTACAGGATGCCAGGAGTGCTTTGAACGAATTTGAACTGGATAGTTATGAATCTTCTTCATCGGGATAACTAACACAGTAAAAATCATTCCTTTTTCATCGACGTTTTTCGGATAATTTCGTGTATAGCTTTCGTTACCCCCAATAACTTAGTCTTTCGAGTACTTTTATAGCTATTTTTTGCTCGGGGAAACGGTCAAAGAATCTGATAAATCCGGTCCGCTCCAATTTTTATCGATATTTGTTACCAGGATTTCTATCGTTTCTAAAACAGGTACACACCTTCGTTGACGGGAGTTAAGCATCCTTTTGTATCTGAAAAATTTCTTAAATCTGAAAAAAACGTGGGTCAACTCATTTCCAATCAACTATCAGGGCAAATAATTTGGTGAAGAGCCCCGTAGAACTTAGCGATCATTCATGCCATCAAATATTTATGTTCAGGTCTCCACATTACGGGGGCGTTCAATAACCAAAATGATTAGGGGTACAGTACTTTCGAAGGTTGAGCGGGTGTTAGGCGAATCATTTAAAGTCTTCCAAGGTTTGTCGAGTTACACAATCACTCCAAAAACGGGAAGGGAGTAAGTCAAACCGGAACTCTAATTAAAAAACTGATAAGAGGTATTCGCAGGTAAAAATAGAGGGAGAACTGATCTAATTCGGATAAGTCAGAGGGGGGGAATAATGCAACATGGTTGGGAGGACGAGTTTGTCACGTTGACTACGACAAATCCAACCGACAATAAAATTACAAATTCTAACGTCGGAATTTAGAACAATCTATCAGTACCACAACCTCGATTTTTCATAAAAGATAGAATAAAATAAATGATAGTAGAGAGTATTTACACAGCTCTACGGAAAATTTACGTGATCATTTTCATCATCAAAGAGTACTGTCGTTAAAGTTCAATCGATCAAACGCTGTTGCCCATTTACGTTAGTGAGAGAACATGTTGGGTCCCGGAACCAACTCACAACGGCCTGAACTATGCCGTTTGTATGGGGACACGACGGTTTTTTCGGACTTTTTTGAGAAGGAAACCCGGTTACGTTTTTAAGGTAGAAAGGGCTCCGACAAGTAGCCCATTTTTAGTATTATGCAGTTTATGTTTCTTGTATGACAGAGAAAAGATCAGTGGATGTAAAAAACAAGCTTGAGTTAAGGGAAATAAATTTTGGCACTAAAAATTTTTATGAACGTGGTTTATTGCGTCTGTTAAAAAGGAATTGGATTTGAAGGGGTTGCTGGATATTGAGTGTTCCGGAATTTAACGTACGGATAAGTGGTTTCACCACATCGAGTGGACGCACAGTCTTGCTAAGTTGGGATTGATGTAAGAATGTCGGTGAATTTGACAAAAGCAAACAGCAAGCGGGTTTCGGCCGGTCACGATTTGATTTCCCAGGGGGAAGAACCACTAAACTTCTATATTTTGCGCCGGGGAAAGGTGGAAGTACTACGTCATGCCGAAGTGATTAACACCGTATCGGACAGTGATTATCCCCTGGGGTGTATTGGAGTGATCATGGGGCAACCCCGTTCGGCTACCGTCCGGGCTAAAGCTCAAAGTGTGGTACTGGAAATCGAGGAGTCCGGGGATGACGTTTACGAATGGTTGATCAATGAAGCGAAATACCTCGTTACTGTGTTAAAACACGTGAGCTCTATGATTAATTCATTAAACGAGGAAAACAAGGCTAACTTTGAGGGGTACCGAGATCTTCGCTCCTATTTTAAGCCTTTCGTGAAGCCGGCGAATCGAATTGTATCCGAGATAAACGTTGATCCCCCGCGGCCATTAGGTCAACTTTTGGAGGCCCGGAACAGTATCGTGGGTTCTACTTCGAAAACCAATAAGGCGCAGGTCCAGATTGATATGTCGGATGACCTGAAACACCGGTTTGATCGAGGGGAAGTAATTTGTGAGGAAGGAGACACCGGAAATGAATTATACGTGTTACTCAAAGGCGAACTTCAAGTCCTCAAGGAATCTCAAATGGTAGCACGGTTGGATAAACCCGGCTTAATTTTTGGTGAAATGGCGACGTTGATGGATGGGCATCGAACAGCAACGGTGAAAGCCGACACGGACGTTGAAATTGCGGTAATTCCCATTGATTCATTGGAGTCTTTTTTAAGTGATAAAACTCGGGTAGCGCAAAAAATTTCCGATATGATGTTTGACAGATTTCGCAAAGCCCAAAAATTGAACCATGACCTGGAAACATTCCAGGAAGTCATCCTGAAAATTTTCCAGACCAGGGATTTACTCGACGATCTTCGTAACGCTGTACAAAGTCTTGTCGACGAGGCAGAAGGAGTGGATCCAAATCTTCAGGACCAGGTGGATGCACTCAAAGACTGGTTAAGCCAGGATATTGAAGCCACCGGGGATTTTGAATTCACCCGCCGTGCGTCCAATGAAACGGACGATAAATTTTACGAGACTATTAATTGATACTTTCTTTTAGTGAAGTTATCCATCTTTCGTCAGTATCCAGACAATAAATCGTTTGCAGGTGTTGTGGTAAGTACTGTTTGAGGTCTGTGGTCAATGTCCGGGCAAGTTCTTCCAGGTCGATGTGCTCCCGGGAGGACTCCGGTACCGGGCACGGTAAAACGGTCTCTTCACATTCCAATTCATCGAGTGCAACAAGACCGGACCGCAGTCCCACTTGAATATTTTCCTGAGTCGTGGGGACATCGGGTGCCGTTTGGACGGGAAAATGGACGACGTGGGACACGGGCAAATTTCCGGCCGGAGTGACGGCAACGTTTCCAATACGAAGGGGTTGTTCACCGCGGAATTGATCCAGTACGTCTTCACCGGCCTTTGTCCAGATCGCCTCGTCTTTAGCTTCCTCGGATAAATTATCTCCGGTCGTTGGGTGTAAATACCCGTCGGTGGAATATTCCAGGGGATCGGTGTGCCGAACTTTTAGGGTTAGTTCATCCATTATTTCCCTTGATCAATATTGGATATAATGTTGACTCAAGTTTATATCAACAACAATATGCTAACAGATTAAGACCATTTAAGCAGTACATAGTCGAATCCATTCAAAATGATTCTGGTTGTACTGATGGGAGCATAATATGGATATCTGGACAATATCACCGGCGACGGGAGGAAGGGTAGAATACGGGGGACAGTTAGCTAAGTCATTTCGTGATTTAGGACACTCCGCCGAGGAAGTGTTGTTGAACCGTTACTCGGAACTTAAAAAGCATGAGCCTGATAAGAATGGTGAAAAATTATTACAAGCCGCCATGGATGAGGTTGTATCTGAACTCGTTAACAATCCCCCCGAACTTATTGTTGATTTTGCTCCTGTACCTGCTGAATTTTACGAGTTGGCACACGATCATAATGTAGAAACGGCTTTTTGGTTACTGGAAGACGGACTGAATGACAGTTATGAGTACTGGAAAGAATACGCCCCCGTTTGTAAGCAATTTTTTGTCTACCAGGGCCCCCCATTTGAACCCGAGAAGGCACAATATTTACCGTGGGGAAGTCCATTCATAAACGAGTCCCCTGGCACGTTACGGAATGAAATTGTGTTTCACGGTTCGGCCCTGGGAAAACGAAAACAGTTTATCGAATCATTTTTAGAATCATTTGTTACCCCCGTTGAAATGTATGTTGCCGGTCCGGGGTGGGACGAATGGGAATTTCCGGAAAATTACAAAG
>JBDGPJ010000231.1:7925-9410 GCA_042219695.1 bacterium | reverse complement strand
CTGTTTTGCCACGGTGCTGGCTGGCTCTTGCCTCCGGAAGTTGTGTGCTTATGGAGTATATTCCTATTTTGGAAAAACACCTTACTGTTGGTGATGATTTGATTACGTTCGAAGGGCCCGGCGAAGCTGCTGAGAGAATAGTAGACCTCCTTGATCATACTGAATCCGCGCAGTCCATCATGAAGAATGGCTGGGATCGTGTTCAATCGGAGCACCAGTTAAAACACCGGTCTCAGGCAATATTAGATGAATTCAATGAAATGTAATTTGGAATGTTCAGAATGAAAACTCGAATCCAAACGCAGATAAGAGTTAATGAATTCTAGCTACGAGACTTCTGAAGGTGCTCGTGAAAAGCCTAACGATTTCCCTCCTATGTTTGTGGGAGGTTCGGCCCGGTCCGGTACTAATATGATAGTTGACATGATTGGTATACATCCCTGGATATCACCGGTGTACGAAACAAACTTTGTTCTGAAATTAATTGAGGTATTGCATATCAAGGATGATTTAGATCACGAGGATGTTTTACGTGAGTTTGATTCATTTGCTTACAAATGGTCTAAGCCATTACCGAAAATACCGGATTCCAAGCCGGATCACGAGCATTACGTCCACGGGGAACATCACATAAATTTTGACACGGAAACGTTTCGGGATATAACAGCTGAGTTTCTTCAAGACAGTAAAGGAGGATTCAGTAAAAAACGCATCAGAGATTATATTCGTGGAGTGTTCGATTACCACGCCAGTAAAGACGATAAACCTTACTGGGTTAACAAGGTGCCCCGGTACGTGAATCACCCGGATGTACTGCTTAATTGGTTCCCTGATATGAAATTCATTCACATGGTTCGGGATGGTCGGGATTCAATTGTATCTATGAGGAAACGTGACTGTTACCCGGACGATATCGAACGATTGTCCCGTCGCTGGGGAGGGGCTGTAAGTAGTGGGATTCGGTTTGGTAAACGTCACTCCGAACATTACATTGAAGTAAAATACGAAGAATTAGTTACTTCTCCCGAGGAAACGCTTAAGGATGTGTTACAAAAATTATGTGGGGAAACAACCGATAAAGAAGTCTCGGATTGGGTCGGCCTCATCATTGAACAAGCGGTAGATCCCGATCCTTCACGAATTGGAAACGGACAAAAAGAATTAACGGAGAGCGAATTGAATACCTTTGAGGAGATAGCAGGTCATATAATGGACCACCTGAATTATTTTTAACAAAATTGCATCTTGAAATCCATGGAAATACTCAAAGAAACACCACACGTACGATAGAATCTTGAGCGATAGATTGCAAAGAATAGAAATCAGGAAACTCGATTTGAGGACACGGATAGAAACGTTATGATTCGACTGGTTGTAACCGGTGATTTACATTTAAAGCAAGACGATACTCAGCGACTCGACGTTCTCCAGTGGATCTGTGACAAGGCCGGTAAAGAAAAAGCCAAGGGACTATTAATCGCCGGG
>JBDGPJ010000231.1:0-7915 GCA_042219695.1 bacterium | reverse complement strand
TTGTTCTCCGATGTCCGTTCTATATTTGAGGACCGGCTCCCCCCCGATTGCTCCGTGGTTATGGTTCCCGGGAACCACGATGAAAACCTCGCCGACCTCTCCTGGTCTCCGCCGTACGATGTTCTTAGTCCCTATGAACGTTACCAGATCAAGGCCAACAACCATTCCGTGTACATTCATGGATTGCCCTATCTCAGGGGAGAAACCGTGGATGATTTCGTGGAGCGATGTGAGTTTCCCGATGATGGACTCCACCTGATGCTGGGGCACGCCTCCTATATTAGTGACCGTCACCGCTACCTCGTCGACGCTATTGAACGCCACGACGAGGAAAATGCTTTCCTCATGTACGAGGAGGACGTTGCCGGGGCTCCATTTGACCGGGTCCTACTGGGACACTGGCATAGTTACCAGGAAATGGGAGGGGATCCGAAAGTGACCTACGTTGGTTCGCCTCTTCCCAATAATCGCCTTGATCGCGGTCGAAAAAAACTGATGATCCAGGAAATTGAAGGATCCGTGTTGACGTTCAGCCGGGACCCCGTTCCAACGCCGCCTGGCTGGTATTACGAGCACGTCGATCAGATTGTGCTACCGGGTTACGAAGATCGACTGTTGGATCAACTCGAGGAAGCGTTTCCGGAACCCGACGCGGGCTGTGAACTCACCGTTTCCATTGAGGGATTTGTACGCGAAAACAGTGAACAACTCCGGCGGGAAGTCGATGACTGGATTGAGAATCGGGATGACGATTTTCGAAATATCGATCTTGTGACGTTTGACGTAACCGAATCAGAGGCCTTCGATACCCCACTAACGAACCGATTGATGGAATCCCTGGAAGAAAGCAACGTCGATGAAAGCCTTGGAGTTGAAGAAATCATTACGACCGATGAACCTAACTTAATCTTCGATCGGACCCAGGATTTGCTCGAAGAACAGCCTGATGAAATTAAGCATCGTGCGGCTATGCTTCTAATGAACGCCGTCTACCGGGAATTCCAATGAAAGCGAGAACAAAGAATTGAACATAACCCACGTTGAATCGACGTCCCCCCTTGGACCACTTCCCCCCGTTACGTGGGAACCGAAATCCTGCAGTGTGATTTACGACGATAATCAGACCGGTAAAACCACGTTGATCGATATTCTCATTAATACGGTGTTCAACGAGGGAATCAAGCTCTTCGAGCAACGTTACGACTCCTACGAATCGTGCCAGGTTACGGTTCAGGGGACGGATGACGAAATTATTTTTGGCAGGGACGGAACCGGTCGAACTCTCAGTGGTATACTGGGGTGGGATATGCCCGAGCTTCACCGGTTTTTGTGCATACGAGCCGGGGAAACTCAATTAATGCGCCCCTCTTCAACTGCCGACCCCGAGGACATCTGGAAATCGCTTGCGTCCGTGATTGGTGGTGTCCGTCAGGACCAGCTCGAATCGATCGCCGATGACGTGGCTCGTGAAGCTCGCCTGATTTCCCCGGACAGTTTGCGGTGGTCCAATCGGGATTCGGAGGATTACAGTGATTACGTCCTTGATGAACTCACCTCCCGTATACAGCGCGCGGAGGAAGCCGAAAATCAGCTGAAGACACTGATTGAAGTCCGTTCCAAAAACCGCAAAGTGCAATCCCGGCGTGATGAGTTACAGGATGAGAAGCTTGTTTCACTGAATCAGAAGGTAAAGCAATTAGAAACGTATATTGAAAAGAAGCGCTGGTTGAAAGCGGAAACGTTGCTTGAGAAAGTCCAGACCCTTCAATCGGAAATTCAAAGTACCTACGGGGACAGGGTACAGACAGAGTTTGACGGGGATTGGTTCGAGGCCCTCGAACAACGGCAAGAAATTAAGGAGACGTTGACCGAGTTGCGGGATCTTCGTGATAAAACTCAACGTCTGCGGGAGCTTAACGAGAAGATTGAAGCGGGGGAAAAGAGGGTAAATGAGATTGAGAGCGAGTTTGAACAAAAGGTTGGTAAAGCGAGAACCTATCGTCGTGATACGTTAACTCCACTGGTGGAGGAGTATAACCGGGTCATAGGAAAACAGGAATCATTCACGTTTTTTAAATACCTGTACGGTGCCGGGGTCGCCGGAGGTGTAATTGGAGCATCAGTGTTAGGTTGGTTATTCCATCCCGCTTCTCTAATCGGTGGGGTTGCAATCTCTTCGGGAGTGTTCTTATCAGCAGTTTGCGGTTTCCTGTTGTACCGTGGGACAAAACTTTCCTATCGTCGACGAGAAATTCGAAACAAAATCGAACAGAGCAGTAAGGAATGGTTTGAAATCGATTCGGAGCACGAATTTGGAACGGTAATCGATCGAAAGCTCGATCAGCCCGTCGAGGAGTGGATTAAAGAAGACCGGGAGAAACTCGAGGAAAAACGGGATAGTGTGCAAAGTTTGAAGGGCGAAAAAAAAGCCGTGAAGTCGTCGGTTGAGGGGAAGGTCACGTCGCTCGAGATTGACGTTTCACTTGAAGCGATCGATCAAGTCGAGGATCACATCGAACAAAAAGAACAGAAGCTCGAGCGTGTCGAACAGACGCTGGACGATTTGCGTTCGAAAACGGGATGTCCAGACTACGAAACGTTCCGGGAGAAACTCGAGAAACGTCAAGAGAAGGAGGAGCAACGCAGGACCGCCCGTGCACGACTATCGGGCTACTTACAGTTCGAGGAGGACCAGGACGTTAATGAGATCCAGGTTATGCTGGACCGTAAACTCGCTTCCGTGGAGGACGTGGATCCGCCGGACGATTCAATCGAGGAACTCGAGTCTAAGATGGAAGACGTACGTGAACAAAAACGTGAGGTAGAACAGGAGATCAAGGATTACGACCAACGGCTCGACAACCTGGATGAACGGGAGGAGCGTTTGAAGTCCTCGTTAATCGAGGACGGCATTCCCTTCGATCGACCCCAGGATTTGTTTGAACAACAACACGAGTGGAACGAGGAACTGGAGGATGCTTTGCTGGACCGGCTCGGGGCTGCGTTTGCCGTGCAGTCCGTTAAGCGTCTCCAGGGAGGTTACCGGGATGAGATCAAGCAACTGCTGGATCCTTCGAGTAATGACCGGATTAGCATTAGCTCCCTGTACAGAAAGGTAATGGGGGACGATACCTCCGTTGAGTTTCAGTTCGATGACATGAGTTTTACCGTGATGGACGGGGAAGATAGCATCCCCGAATCACAGCTCAGCACCGGTGCTCGGACCCACCTTTACCTGTCCTGTCGCCTTGCCGTGGTCGAGCATTTGTTTCCGGATGATCCGGGTTTTATCGTGTTGGACGATCCATTCCTACCGTACTTTCCCTCCCGGAAGGAGAAAGCGGTACAAATGCTGGAGCCGATGATTGAGCAAGGATGGCAGGTCCTGTTATTCACCGTGGATCCACACAGCCGTGACCTATTTGAGGAACACCTTTCCGCCAGCGTCCAGTCCATTACGGACTTACAGCATGACGGAAACGGACAACCGGAGGAGCAATAACCCGCGTGCCAATACAAAAAGCCCTCAGTATTGAGGAACTTTCCCGACGTGTGCAAGGTTATGACCGTGTTATAACCCAGGAAGCTCCCCTGGCTGATGCGATCAATTCGAGAATTCATACTGCCCGACTCGATCACGCGACGTATACTCCCCGGGGTATTGTGTACCTGAAATACGTCGAGGGGGATACTCGCGATCGTCGCGATCTTTACCTTGAACTAATAAAACACACTGATTTCGGTAAGAAACGGGCACTTTATTTGCTCGAAAACGTATTGGATTGCTGGCAGGAAACCGGGGACCCTCAAAAAATTCTACAGTACGATGAATTTGACAATGACGATATTCGACGAGTTCTTCAGTTTCTGAATGAAACAACAAGTGTTTTTCAGCGAATGTCCGAACACACGTGGTCGGAATCCATGGACACGGCCGTACTGGCCCCCCACCAATTCACTCCGCTTGATCGCCAGGTTTTACCGCCGGGCTACGATACAATCAACGTGTTTCACGAGGGTTCCCGGTACGAATTACCCGAGTTTCTTCGTTATACGTCGGCGACCGGTCTCGTTCAATCGATTCTGGACAATATCAACGAGGGGAACGTCCATGACACGGCCATTGTGATGGATCAGCGATCCCATTACCAATCTCTGGTCGAGTCCGCCTTTCAAGCCGAGGAGATACCGTACATCACCAGCAGTACGCTCACCGAGGACCTGGATTTTCGGACGTTGTTTCGCCTCATGCGCTCGGCGTTTACGCGTAACCGGTTACGATTACGGGATATTCGCCCGGTTCTTCACCGGATGAATCGTCCTGTATCGATTCGCGACGAGGCCCGGTTCCTCCACGAAGTCAAGGGAGAGTTGTTGGAAACGTTTCGTGAATTCGTGAGAGAGATTCCCCGAACTCGTTTTGCGAGTGTACTCGATTGGTACGAGGAACAGCTCGATCTGAACGTACAGTCCGGGGACCCGATTGCCCTTTTGCGAGGTGTACTTGGAGATCTCGGTTACCTGGACCAAACCGTAAATCGACGTCGACTTAATCACGTGGAGTTTTACCTGGGGACGTTCGATCAACAGCTCGACAACGACCAAAACCAAGGAGTCCTACTGGTCGATCCTCTTTCGGGAGCTTACGTAGATCGCTCCATTGTGTATTACGTGGGTTTGGATTCCGAATGGACCCGTCAGATTCCCGAAACCCCCTGGGCCGACAAGGACTTTCACCGCCAACGTAACCTGACCGATTTTCAGTTACTTTTACAGAACGGTGAGCAGAGGTATATGCTTGTGCAGGACACGATGATGAATCGCTCGGTGAACCCCTGTTATTATTTTAACGTCCTCCTGGACGATCCCCTTGAAACCTTTTCCGAAGGTCCTTCCCGAAAAATGCAGTCCCGCTCCCTGGAACCTTCGGCTTCGGTCGGTTTTGATAAGGAATCCGTGGACGTTCCCATTGAGCCGGTGGAGGCACTGAGCCAGTCGTCCCTGAAGTCATTGGTCCGCTGTCCCCGGGAATACCTATTTTCAAAACTTATACCCACGTCGGAGAACCGCTACCTTCTTCGGGGGAACCTATTTCATGATTTTGCCGAGCTGTACACGAACCATCCTCAGTGGGTAAAAGAAGAGGGGGTTGACCGGTGTTTGGAAATAATGGTGGAGCGGATGTCCCCCTTCGAGGACGAGTGGACCCGAGAACAGGAGGCCACGGAGTTCGAAATCGGTATGGAGAATATTATGGAGTACATTGATGAGTGGGGTTACCGTGATGAACCCTACCCAGACTATCGTCCCCGGTCGAATGAAAATGTACTGGCGGAGGAACTGAACCTCGAAATATCGAGACCGATAACGGAGGCGTGGTTTGAGAACAAGCAGGTCGGGGTTCGAGGAAAAATAGACCTCGTGAGAAACCCCGAGGAGCTCGTGGACTACAAGAGCGGATCTTCACGGTCGGTACGGTCGATTGTAAAACAATCCAACGTGGAACTGATCAAGGATGACCCGGATTTCCAGGCGATATTGTACCTGGCTCAACACCGCCAGGTGTACCCGGACCGTCCCCTTCGATTTACGTTTTTCCATTTCCTGGACAACGTGAAGGACCATTTACGCGGGGAGGACCGGCTGGAGGATTGCCTGGTCACGGTCACCTACTTTCCACGTACGTTTTCGGACCAGGTCCCCCGTCAGGAAACGATCGATTACTTAATCGAGGGATTAAGTGAGGGCAATGCACGACGTAAAACAATCGAAGGAATGGGAGTGGAAGCGTACAGCGAGTTTTTCCGCGAAAATCCACTTCCCGAGGAGTACGACCGCGATAAACTCCTGGCCTCTGATTACACCGATTCCTTCGAGGAGTTTTGCGTGTCTCGATTCAAAGACGCCAAGTACGTGCGACAGGGGGCCCGGCAGATTTTAAAACAGTTAACGTATTTTCGACGGGAACATTACTTCAAGGAGGACATCGATCGATTTGAAAAATTTCTCCAGGACCATCTACAGAAAATCAGCCAGTACAACGAGAACCGGTTTCCCGTGAAAGGGGATTTGGAGAAATTTGACTTGGACGATGTTGAGTACCGGGATTTAATCGTGGAAGAAACGTAAAATCATCTGCCAATAGATTGAATGTGACTTGAGATGAATTTAAAACAGAAAATTAATCTACATATGTTCTGCATTTGCTTTATGTTTTTCAGTTTAGGACCTTTTTTTGAAGTCAGCAAAATCTTTGTTCTTTTTGGGGTTGGGTTTATATTTACAGGCTTGATAGGAGGAAGAAAATATATAATCCAAGAACATTTTCGATGTAAGAATTGTGGTAGCACAAATTATTCGTACAGCTTTCAAAAACAATTTAAGTTATGGAGGACACGTACTTGGTTTTGGCCTGGTTTTTTAACACATTACGACACTGTAAGTAAGTATTTTCCAAAAAATTGTAGTGAATGTGGAAAGTCTTTTGAGTTAGAATCGGTACAAAAAATGGAAGGAATATTTGGGAAAATTCTTACACTTCCATTCTTCGTGATACCAATTTTTGCAATGTTTGTGTTTGCTTTAATTTATATTGTGATAATCCTACCGGTTGGATTATCAATTTACAGTATACAGCAATTTTTTAAACAGGTTATATGAGGTGAAGTACCATCGAAACGGTTGAATTTCCCGTAATACCGTCCGAGGAGGAAGGAAGTAGTTATCTACTGCTACCCGGATTGAGGGAGAAGGATTTACAGGGTGTAGAATTCAACATTGACTGGGACCAGGGCATTCTAAAGGTGTACTGTTACTACGAGGGTTTTGACGAAGACGGGGACGTGGAGGGAACCATGGTCCCGGTTGAAATTAATGAGTCAAACGTAGATCAAATAAAGGAGTTAGAAACGTTATACGTGATGGATCCACTGGAAGTGAAGCCGGAGACCGTTGGTGAAAACGATTACATAACGATTAAGAATTACGTAGAGGAAACGAACAACGAATGATTGTGTTCCCCCGGAGTTCCCGGTGGTGTTTCTCTTATGTGACGCCGTATTATCAATGGGTAGGCTTAATTCGACCGTGATTAACTCTCGTAAAAGGACGATACCTCTTGACTGAACAGACCGAATATTCCCCGAATCAACGGCAGGAAAAATTAATTGAGAACATCCGGGGGATATACCGCGTGGACGCCGGGGCCGGTACCGGTAAAACATTTACCCTGACCCGGCGATACGCCCACATTCTTCGCACTACGGATGCTCAACCGAGTGAATTGTTGTTAATTACGTTTACCCGGAACGCGGCCGAGGAAATGAAGGAACGGGTTCTGATACGATGCCGGGACGAGGTCGATCCACTCGACCTGCAGGAGGCTCCGATGACCACCTTCCACGGCCTCTGTCAGCGGATACTGCGTCGTGATGGGTTTGAAGCGCCCCGGCACCTGGGAATCGATAATTACCTGACGTCTTCGACGAAACTCCTGGAGAACAGGATCCTGGAACTTCAGGAGTTCCGTGATTTTATCCGCTATTTCAAGGAGCACCACACGGAGTACCGTGATTTTCTACGGCTTTATAACTCACCTGAATCCCTGCTCGACCTAATAAAATCCCTTGCCTCGAAAGGGATTTTTCCTACGGAGAACGGCTGGTACCAACAGGGCGAGGAATACCTGGACGGCCGTCAGGAAGAATTTCGGGAAATTTTTCGTGAGGCAAATTCTCCGGGAGGTGAGGATTCAAACCGGCAATCGAAGCTACGAGATAAATTGAATCGATACGACGACAAGTTTTATCCTCCCGGTGCCCCGGGGAAGCAGGATATTCGTGGACCAAGAAACCAGAAACAGATTGGGGACGAATGGTGTGAAAAAGCGTTCGAAGAGGACCGTGAACGGCTCAAG
>JBDGPJ010000230.1:0-4100 GCA_042219695.1 bacterium | reverse complement strand
CGTAGCATCCCAAAAGAGGGAGTTCTGTGATATTCGAAGGAGGCCGCGGCCTCCTTCGAGGCGAAAAAATTGACAAAGACGGGCATCGCCGATTCCATCGTTTGATCACCAAATCACTCGATGGAGGTTGATCGACGATGCCCACGGTTAGCGTATCGAATTCGTTCTTTGACATCCAGATTTCTGTGACGACGGACGAAAGACCATCCGTTCTTCAGGTCGTATTGGCCTGGATCCGGATCGGACCTCAAGTCATTGAACAGACCATCAAGACGCTTCAGGAACACTGGCTGAAACACGACCTGGGACCGCACGGAACCGTCGGATCCCTGTTTGAGCAGGACCAATTCGCGTGTCCGGAATGCAAAAGTCCCCGTGCCAACCGGAAGGATTTCAAGGATCGTCATCCTGTTGTGCCTTTGCTGGGAGAAATCACGATCCCCGAACGCCGGGTGGAATGTCAGCAATGCGACTCAGTGTATCGCCCGTATGACAATGTGCTGGGACTCCCGAAACACAAGCAATACACCATGGAGTCCCTGATGGAGGGAATTCGAAATGTGCTTGTGACCTCCTACGAACGAGCGTCGTCGTTTATGCGGGCGGATGTATCGCCCAACACACTCCACCGGCGAGTACTGGAATCGAAGCCGGACGGTCCTGGAGAAAACGGCGAGTATGCCCTTGTGGTGGTGGATGCGACGGACGTGCCGAAATGGAAGGAGGACGATCAAATCACGCTGACACTGGCCCATGACATCCAACAAGGGCCAATTGTTCAGGAACGATCCACGCTTAACCGTGAGGTGGTGGCTCTGGCGGCCGGTGCCGAAGAGGACATCAAATCGATGCTTAAGGAGCCTGAGATACAGGCGTTGATGCACGATGGGAAGCTGAACGTCGACGAGTTGTGCGAGATCGAAGGGCGTTGTCTCTGGCACGTGCCGTATACAGCGCGACATCTGCTATACCGGGACGGGATTAGCGGAGATGAGAACAAGCGGTTGGTTCATGCGTTATCCGATATCATCTTTGACGATGAACTCGGCTGTAATGATCGCGAACAAAAGCTGATTGATTGGATCGAGGGGAATGAATCAAAGGCCCCGAAAACGTGCCGGCATGTCCAGGGCGCTCTGGATGGCATTCGAAACGTGGATGAACATGAGTCATTGTTTGACGTGATTACGACCAGCTCGATGGAACGACAGATGGTGGAAGTCAACAAGCGATTTGAGAACGGGGGCGGTTGGACACAAAAAGGAGCCGAAGCCCTGTTATGGCATTATCAGTTGTGGTTGATTGAACCCGAAAATTGGTTGGATCAGGTGTTGCCAAGCGAGGAGTCGGTGATGACCGAGTTTTTACAGAACTCCCTGATTTGACATGCGACCAAAAAATTACAATTTTGAACGTAGTCTAAATGAATAGGTTGGGCTGAATCCGATACCACGTGATTAAGTCCGTGAAGTGGCTTCATTCGTGGAAAATGTCCCTTCAAATACAATTGAATACCTATGTTATAGATCCATAAACGGTAAATATGCCCAACCAACGGCAAGTGCACTTTGCCAAAAATTACCATTTGATGGTGGAATGGGGATGTTCGGGTGAAAAAAGAGCCCTTTCCTTAATAATGGCTTCTTCAGGCCGTGGTAAAGAAGGTGATCCGTAAGGTTGATTTGATGGAACGTTCTAATAAATATGAAAGTACTTTGGGAAAATAGTTATCGATGTACTGGATACGGGAACAAATTGCAAAAGCTCAGGACACGATGAATGATTTATGACAAAATGCTTTTAAATGATTGCACAGCGTGATGGAGTTTATTGATTGTGTTTGGAGTGGACAATACTGGACCCTGAGGAACGATTTACCAGCGGTATTAACAAATTCCTATAGGCTACTTGTATTTCAGGGATTAAATCGAAGCAGAGTCATCACACAGTATAGGGGCCTTCCAGAATTGTTTTATTGGTTGATCGGGCCAAGTTTTTGAGCATTCCCTGGAACACGATATGGTGGAAAGGAAAAACGAGGTACCAGTAGATTAGCCCGAATAGTCCTCTTGGTCTAAAGGTTGCCGTCTGGTGTATGATCACGGTATCCGCGGATTCGGTTTCTACTCGAAATTCTAAAAGGGCGTCACCGGGGAGCTTCATTTCGGCTCCAAGCAACAGTCGCCTGGGTTCATCCACGTCGATCACCCTCCAGAAATCAAGCGCGTCCCCGGCCTGAAGTTCGTCCTTGTCACGTCGCCCCCTGCGAAGTCCGACCCCTCCTACCAATCGATCGATTCGTCCGCGTAATTTCCAGAGGATATTTGAAGAATACCAGCCGGTGTCACCCCCGATCTGTTCGATTTCGTCCCAGACCTCCTCGGGTTGAGCCTGGAGACAAACGGTTCGATGATCCTCAAAAACTGAACCCCCGGCCCATTGTGGGTCGTTTTTATTATTCCATTCAACGGGAGGCAATTCTCCGGCGTCCGACCATCGAGTTGTCGTTTGATCGTTCTGTTGTATTTCAAGCGCCCGACTGATCGCTGTTTCGCAGTTGATTAATTCCTGGGGAATGACGTCACGTATACGGTTGTCTTCACAGACAACCGGTGTCTTGAGTCCTTCAATCAGGGGTTGCGCCAGGGAAGCGGGAACAGGAGTCACAAAATGTACCCAATAGGAACTTAGAGTGGGAGTCAGTACGGGCACGGGAATAATCAAACGGCCCGTGAGCCCGGCGACCCGTGCGTACGTTTGTAATAAATCTCCATACGTCAGTACCTCGGGTCCACCGATATCGTAGGTTTCACCTCTGGTTTCGGAGTGCTCCAGACAGCCGGCCAGGTAGTTGATGACGTTCCGAATAGCGATCGGCTGGCAGGGTGTTCGGACCCAGCGTGGTGTAATCATTATCGGCAGCCGTTCCACAAGATATCGGATGATTTCAAACGAGGCACTGCCCGAACCAAGAATCACACCCGCTCGGAGTGTGGTTACGGGGGTTTCCCCGTTTTGTAACGTTTTCGCCACTTCGGCTCGTGAGCGAAGGTGTGCACTGGATTCGTCCTCTTCGCCACCAAGTCCCCCCAGGTAGATGATTTGTTGTACTTTGGAATGATCCGCCGCGTTCCGCACGTTATTCGCCGCTTTGATATCCTTTTCGTGAAAGTCATCATCTCCGCCCATTGAATGAATCAGGTAATAGATCGCCCCACAATTTTTTACCGCGGAGAGTGTCGAGTCTTCCTCGAGTGCGTCCATTGACACGAGCTCGATTCGTTCGTGCTCGGCCCAGGGCCGGTCTTTTAGTTTTTCCACGCTTCTTGAAGCAGCGCGTACCCGGTGATTGCGTTTCAGGAGTTCGGGGACCAATCGCCCGCCAACGTATCCGGTGGCGCCGGTGACGAGGACGGGTTTACTAGAGTTTGTCATAGAAGCATGGTCTCCTTTACGATGAACCGGTTCCTCTCGTTATTATAGACTACGACGTAAATTGGAACATGATCATACAGTACGTTTTTGCATGAGACTAAAAGGTTGTGCATGTTTCGAGCCGGTGACCCTGAATTAAAGTTGGCATTAGCGTTTAGCCTTTCCCCGGGAAAGACCCTGTGTGCGGGAACACACCCTAAAGCGATTTCACGTTTTTGAAGCCGTTACTGTGGTTCACCTTTAGAGGGACCCGTTCTCATTACGAGTACACCGGAAAATACGACTGCGAACGCAGCTTTGTTGAGAGGTATGCCTTTCTATAAGAACCCTCTGCCGACATTGTAACACGGTCCCACCCTTTTTCGGGATATAGCGTTTTCCCCCGAATCGAGGAAAATGATTTGAACGTTACATTCCGTTTTATGTATATATACTGAGAGGACTACAGACTGTAAAATATCAGAATGAGTGGACATTTAATTCATCTTGGCGAATCAGGAGTGATTTCAAACGATGACGGAATTTACAGGAACCTGGAGTCGAGAAGAGTGTATTTCTTATGTACGGGATCACGTCTATCCGCTTCGATTAAGCTGTACTACACCAGACGGTGGACCATGGATTTTATCCCTTTGGTACCTGTTTGAAGACGGGGCTTTTTGGTG